>NZ_JAACFW010000019.1:0-98591 GCF_029237245.1 Aeromonas sp. 5HA1 | reverse complement strand
GCCATATCGGGCTTGTGCTTGCTGGCAACTGAGCTCGCCTTTTTCAATCTGCTCGACCAGCGCCAGTTTAAAAGTCAGCGAGTAATCGCGCTGTGTCCGTTTCACACCTTGTCCCATCGGGCTCTCCATTTATGTGGGGGAAAGGTGTAAACCATATTCAGGACGGGACACCGCACACAAAAAAGGGCCGACAAGGCCCTTTTTTAATTGCAGTCAATTCCGTAGCGATGACTTAGCCAGGGTCAATCAGACCGCCAGAGAGGCTTGCAGCCGCCCCACGATAGGACCGTTGGCATCCGGGAACTGGTATTCATGCAGTGATGCCAGCGGCACCCACAGGCACTCCTGCCCCTCCTTGCCAAACGGCTTGCCGCTAAAGCGGGTTACCTTCCAGATATCCAGCAACACCTGCTTCTCTGGGTAGTCATGATGCAACTCCATGAAGGGAGCGCAATCCAGCACCCGGATACCGATCTCTTCCCACAGCTCCCTGTCCAGCGCGGTGAGCAGGTCTTCCCCCGCCTCTACCTTGCCACCCGGGAACTCCCAGCGATCGCCCTGATGGCGGTCTGAAGAGCGCTTGGCGATGAAGATATCGCCCTGCTCATTCTCGATGACGCCAACCGCCACCCAGATCCGTTTTTTCTGTTCCATCTTGTTACCCCTGCGCCCTCGGCTTGATCGGACCACTCGATGATGCCCGGTATCCAAAGACACTTCGCCCATCGAACCAGTAAACCGAGGCTAGCGCCTCCTCGTCTTCACCTGTTTCATAAAAACAAGGCGGGCACCGGGCCCGCCTTGTCATCGCCTCATCCAATCAGGTCAACTGACCGTGGCAATGCTTGTATTTTTTGCCGGAGCCACAGGGGCAGGGATCGTTGCGACCGATCTTCTGCTCATCCCGCACGAAGGTGGTGTGACCCTCTTCGGCAGCGGCCTCTTCATCGGCCAACTGGCTCTCTGCGGTGGCATGAGTGTAAGTGCGGGGAGCGGCTTCGGACTGCTGGCGCTGCTGCTCTTCCAGGGCTTCCACATCACGCTCCTGCACCTGAACACGGCTCAGTATGCTGACCACGTCGCGTTTGAGGGTTTCCAGCATCTGGGTGAACAGATCGAAAGACTCGCGCTTGTACTCCTGCTTGGGGTTCTTCTGGGCGTAGCCGCGCAGATGGATGCCCTGACGCAGGTGATCCATGGCCGCCAGATGCTCCTTCCACAGGCCATCCAGGGTTTGCAGCATCACCGCCTTCTCGAAGTTGCGCAGCACATCGACACCGACCAGTTCCTGCTTGTGGGCATAGAGTTTGGTGGCTTCGTCCAAGATGCGCTCGCGCAGCTTCTCTTCATACAGCTTGTCATCTTCCGCCAGCCACTGCTGCAACGGCAGATCCAGCCCGAAATCGGCTTTCAGACGTGCTTCCAGACCCGGTACATCCCACATCTCTTCCAGAGACTGGGGCGGAATGTATTCGTCGATCACGGCGCCATAGACGTCGTCACGGATAACGTGGATGGTCTCGGAGATGTCGTTGGTATCCAGCAGCTCGTTGCGCTGCTCATAGACCACCTTGCGCTGGTCGTTGGCCACGTCATCAAACTCAAGCAAGCTCTTGCGGATATCGAAGTTGCGACCCTCCACCTTGCGCTGGGCATTTTCGATGGCCTTGGTCACCCAGGGGTGCTCGATGGCCTCGCCCTCTTCCATACCCAGCTTCTTCATCATGCCGGTCACGCGATCGGAGGCGAAGATCCGCATCAGGGTATCTTCCATGGAGAGATAGAAACGGGAGGAGCCCGGGTCACCCTGACGACCGGAACGGCCGCGCAGCTGGTTGTCGATACGACGGGACTCATGACGCTCGGTACCGATAATGTGCAGACCACCTGCGGCCAGCACTTCATCGTGACGCACCTGCCAGGCCGCTTTCAGCTCGGCGATTTGCTCGTCGGCCGGGTTATCCAGCTGGGCAATCTCTGCCTGCCAGTTGCCACCCAGCACTATGTCGGTACCACGACCGGCCATGTTGGTGGCGATAGTAACGGCGCCAAGCTGACCTGCCTGAGCCACGATTTCCGCTTCCATGGCGTGGAACTTGGCGTTCAGTACCTTATGCGGAATATTCTCCTTGGTCAGGATGCCGGAGAGCAGCTCGGAGTTTTCGATGGAGACAGTACCCACCAGCACCGGCTGACCACGGGAAACGCAACCGCGAATGTCTTCGACGATGGCGGCATATTTCTCCTGGGCGGTCAGATAGACCAGATCGCCCATGTCTTTACGCACCATCGGCTTGTTGGTCGGGATAACCACTGTATCCAGGCCGTAAATCTGCTGGAATTCAAAGGCTTCGGTATCTGCCGTGCCCGTCATGCCCGCCAGCTTGTCATAGAGACGGAAGTAGTTCTGGAAGGTGATAGAGGCCAGAGTCTGGTTCTCGTTCTGGATCTTGACCCCTTCCTTCGCCTCGACGGCCTGGTGCAGGCCATCAGACCAGCGACGACCCGGCATGGTACGGCCGGTGTGTTCGTCAACGATGACGATCTCGTCTTTTTGCACTATGTAGTCGACGTTGCGCTCAAACAGAGTGTGGGCACGCAGACCGGCGTTGACGTGGTGCAGCAGGCTGATGTTGGTCGCGGAGAACAGAGAGTCCTCTTCGGCCAGCAGCCCTTCTCGCTTGAGCAGCTCCTCCACGAAAATCTGACCATTTTCGGTCAACAGGGCCTGACGATTCTTCTCGTCTACCGTGTAGTGACCTTCGCCTGTGTACTCCTCGGTATCTTCCTTGTCCTGCTTGATCAGTTGCGGGATCAGCTTGTTGACCTGGATGTAGAGGGCGGAGCTGTCTTCGGCCGGGCCTGAGATAATCAGCGGGGTACGGGCTTCATCGATGAGCACGGAGTCGACTTCATCCACCAGCGCGTAGTTGAGCGGACGCTGGACACGCTGCTCGGGCGAGAACGCCATGTTGTCACGCAGGTAATCAAAACCGAATTCGTTGTTGGTACCGTAGGTAATATCTGCAGCATAAGCGTCACGCTTCTGGGACGCATCCATGCCGGGCACGTTGCAATCGACCGTCATGCCGAGGAAAGTGAACAGGGGGCGGTTAGCCTCGGCATCACGCTTGGCCAGATAGTCGTTCACCGTCACCACGTGCACACCACGACCGCTCAGGGCATTCAGATAAGCCGGCAAGGTAGCAGTCAGCGTCTTGCCCTCACCGGTTTTCATTTCAGCGATGCGGTTGGAGTCAAGCACCATGCCGCCAATCAGCTGGACGTCGAAGTGACGCATGCCAAACACCCGCTTGGAGGCCTCACGCACGGTCGCGAATGCTTCCGGCAGCAACTGATCCAGCGTCTCACCCTGCTCCAGACGCTGACGATATTCAGCTGTCTTGGCCTGCAACTCGCTATCGGACAAAGCCTCGAACTGAGGCTCCATCGCATTGATCTGTTTTACAATTTTGCGCAAAGCCTTGAGCGTTCTGTCGTTCCGGCTGCCGATAATCTTGGTAAGCAGTGTGCTAATCATGGGTACCAACTATTTCTGGTTATATAAGTGTTCCGTCACTGGAACCTGGAGAAAAAAACCTAACCCCGTCTGGCGTTGAGAAAGCGTGCGGGGTTGACCTGACGACCGTCTTTCAATACTTCGTAATGCAAATGGACCCCGGTCGCGCGACCGGTGCGTCCCATCAAGGCAATCTTCTGACCCTGATCGACTAGCGTGCCCACTTCAACCAGCAACTTGGAGTTGTGGGCATAGCGGGTCACCAAACCATTGCCATGGTTCACTTCCACCATGTTGCCAAATTCCGGATGGCGGCCTGCCCAGCTGATGATGCCCGGGCCCGTCGCCAAAATAGGGGTACCGGGCTTGCCACGGAAATCGACCCCTTTATGCATCTTGGCGCGACCGTTGAACGGGTCGACCCGACCACCAAAGCCTGACGAGATCCAGACCCGCTCCTGTTTGACAGGCGAGCCTGAAATAAAGCCGGCATCGGCTATATGGTGATTCATGATGAAAGATTCAAGTACCGACAGCTGCTCTTCACGACTGCTGAGCTGCTGGCTGAGATGCTTCATGGAATCCTGCAATTCATTCAGGTTGACTTCCAGATCCACATCATAGGAAGGACCGCCCATAGGGGGCAGTTCCTTGAAATTGAACTCCTCGGGATCGAGGTCTGCCTGCTCGGTCAAGCGTTCACCGAGCGCATTGATACGACCCAACTGCCCCTGCATGGTGCCCACCTGGGCGGCCAGCATGGCAAGCTGTTCGCGGGCTTCATCTGCCCCTTGAGTGGATGTCTGTTGTTCGGCCATGGCCAGCGCCACTTCGAGCGCATCCATTTTCTGGTGCCAGCTCTGCCAGAGCCAGCCGCCACCCAGGGCCAATACAGAGAAGAGGATTCCGCCGACCCAGGCCAGACGTTGTTTGGGCAAATGCAACTTGCGTCGCTGCTTGCCGTTGAGGATCAGGGTAATGCTCATAGAAATCTGTCTGCTCGGTCAGGTGAGGCCAGGAGCCTGCACGGGAAATAAAACCGGGAGATAATCGGTATCGGTATCAGGATGGAAAAATGAATGACAGGACGTCGGTGCGGAGAGATGACCGACGTCCTGTTGCACAGCTATCAGGCCAGAACCAGACCGTTATCGTAGTAAGCGATAGGCGCTTTGGCACCCTCACCCTCGAAGGTGACCAGTTCCCAGGCCTCCTGCTTGGCCAGCAAGGCACGCAGCAGCTTGTTGTTCAGAGCATGGCCGGTCTTGTAGGCACGGAATTCGCCGATGATGCTGCGGTTACACATATAAAGGTCACCGATAGCATCCAACATTTTGTGTTTGACGAATTCATCTTCATAACGCAAGCCATCTTCGTTCAGTACCCGGTAGTCATCCAGCACAACGGCATTTTCCAGGCTTCCGCCCAATGCCAGGTTCTGGGAACGCAGGTACTCGATGTCACGCATGAAGCCAAAAGTACGGGCGCGACTGATCTCTTTCACGAAAGAAGCACCGGAGAAGTCCAGCACGCAACGCTGATTGCGTCCTTCAAATACCGGATGCTGGAAGTCGATCTCGAGATCCATTTTGAAGCCGTTGCGATAGGGGTGGAATTCCGCCCATTTGTCGCCGTCTTCAACCCGGATGCTCTGCTTGATCCGCACAAACTGCTTGGCAGCATTTTGCTCGCGGATA
This sequence comes from Aeromonas sp. 5HA1, assembly GCF_029237245.1. NCBI lineage: Bacteria > Pseudomonadati > Pseudomonadota > Gammaproteobacteria > Aeromonadales > Aeromonadaceae > Aeromonas > Aeromonas sp. 5HA1. The sequence goes on along the minus strand of NZ_JAACFW010000019.1, from coordinate 93,374 downwards.
CCGACTTCTTGCAGCAGGTAGATAAAGGGGTGCGCACTGCCGTCCATCACCGGGATCTCGGGTGCGTCAACCTCGACATAGAGGTTGTCGATCCCCATCCCGGCCAGCGCGGCAGAGAGGTGCTCAATGGTAGAGACACGGACACCGGCTTCGTTGACCAAAGCGGTACAAAGCACGGTATCGCGCACCTGATCGGCATTGGCTGGCAGCGCTACCACAGGATCAAGATCGGTACGCAAGTAAACGATCCCTGTGTTAACAGGCGCCGGACGGAACGTCATTGTGACTTTCCGGCCCGAATGCAGGCCAACACCAGTGGCCTGGACACTCGTTTTCAAGGTTCTTTGTCTAATCATGGGCGTATCCGCTTAACAGCTCATATTCCGGACCAGATGGTCGTTGGCAGGCCATCTTAGCACATTCCTTAAGCAACAAACAAACTAGTGCCATTAGAGGCTTAGTCAGCTTGCTTGCGCAGGAACGCAGGAATATCGAGATAATCCGGTTCACGACGAGCTTGCGGCTCGGCGTTGACCACCTTGGCCGGGGCCTCTTCCATCACGCGAGACTGCAGGGCTTCGCTGATCAGGGGCTGACGGGCCGGACGCTCTTGTACCATGTTGTTTTTGACCAGCGTGATGTCGGGCTTGCGCTCGGCACCGATACCGGTAGCCACCACGGTCACACGCAGTTCGTCGTGCATTTCCGGGTCGATTACGGTACCCACCACCACAGTGGCGTTCTCGGAAGCGAAGGCCTTGACCGCGTTACCCACGGTTTCGAACTCTTCGATGGTCATGTCCATGCCGGCGGTGATGTTGACCAGGATGCCACGGGCACCGGCCAGATCCACGTCTTCCAGCAGCGGGCTGGAGATGGCTTTCTCGGCCGCTTCTTCGGCACGATCATCACCGGAGGCGGAACCGGTACCCATCATGGCGGTACCCATTTCACGCATCACGGTACGCACGTCCGCGAAGTCGACGTTAATCAGGCCCGGACGGGTGATCAGCTCGGCGATCCCCTGTACCGCACCCAGCAGCACATCGTTGGCTGCCTTGAAGGCGTCCAGCAGGGAGATGCCACGACCCAGCACCTTCAGCAACTTGTCGTTGGGGATGGTGATCAGGGAGTCGACGTTCTTGGACAGCTCTTCGATGCCGTGGGCGGCGAAGCCCATCCGTTTTTTCCCTTCGAAGGAGAACGGCTTGGTTACGACAGCAACTGTCAGTATACCCATCTCGCGGGCCACTTCGGCCACGATCGGTGCAGCACCGGTACCGGTACCACCACCCATGCCGGCGGCGATGAACACCATGTCGGAACCGGTCAGCAGCTCACGCAGCGCTTCCCTGTCTTCCATGGCCGCATCACGACCCACTTCCGGATTGGCGCCGGCACCCAGACCCTTGGTGATGCCACCACCGATCTGCAGAGTTGTGTTGGCGCTGGAGTTACGCAGAGCCTGGGCGTCGGTGTTGACGGTAATAAATTCGACACCTTCGATGTTTTGACGAACCATGTGCTCGACTGCGTTACCGCCGCCGCCACCCACACCAATCACTTTAATGACGGCTTCGTCAGTGTGGCTATCCATAAATTCAAACATGTTGTCTCTCCGCTTTATTTGCCTGACTCAGCAAAATCTTTTAGAACTCGCCACGCAACCAGTTGCTGACCCGTTTGACCAGCCCACCTACGCTTGCCTTGGCGGCATATTCCTTGCTACTGCCTGAAGATTGATGGGTGCGGCCGTACTGCAGCAACCCGACCGCGGTCGAGTACACAGGTGCCTGCACATAATCACTCAATCCCCGTATATTCATGGGCTCTCCCACCCGGACCTGGCTCTGGAAGATCTGCTCTGCGCACTCCACAATGCCTTCGATCTGGGCAGCGCCGCCGGTCAAGACCACACCGGCTGCCAGCTGATGCTTGACCCCCTGCGCTTTCAACTCGCTTTGTACCCGCACCAGCTCATCATTCACCATGGAGAGCAACTCGGTGTAACGGGGTTCAATCACTTCAGCCAGTGTCTGCCGTTGCAGGCTACGCGCCGGACGACCGCCGACACTGGGTACTTCAATATTGTCTTCCTTGCTGACCAGACGGCCGAGGGCACAGCCATAGCGCACCTTGATCGCTTCTGCGTCAAGCGGCGGTGTGCCGAAGGCGTAGGCGATATCGCTGGTCACTGTGCTGCCGGCGTACGGGATCACCTTGGTGTGGCGCAGGGCACCGCCGGTAAACAGCGACATGTCCATGGTACCGCCACCTATGTCCACCACGCAGACACCCAGCTCCTTCTCGTCTTCGGTCAGCACGGCATAGCTGGAAGCCAGCGCGGAGAAGATCAGCTGATCCACTCGCAAGCCGACCTTCTCCACACATTTTTCAATGTTGCGGGCCATGTCGTTGTGGCAGGTGATCAGGTGCACCTTGGCCGCCATCCGCACACCGGACAGACCAACCGGGTTCTTGATCCCTTCCTGGTAGTCGATGGCAAACTCCTGGGGCAGCACATGCAGCACCCGCAGCTCATCGGACAAACGTACCGACTTGGCGGTGTGGATGACGTTGTCCACGTCCTCCTGGGTCACCTCCTCATCGGAGATGGGCACCATGCCGGTTTCGTTGCGGCAATCGATATGCTTGCCGGACAGCCCCAGATACACAGAGCTGATCTGGCAGTCGGCCATCATCTCTGCTTCTTCCACCGCACGACGCAGGGACTTGACCACGGAATCGAGATCGTTGACCCCGCCCTTATCCATGCCACGCGAGGCGTGACTGCCCATGCCGATGACATTGAGCTCACCGTCTGGCAGCACTTCGCCGACCAGAACCGCCACCTTGGTTGTGCCGATATCCAGTCCGACAATCAGATTTCTATCTGCGGTTTTGGTCATTCACTTTCTCTTCGTTCTTCTTCCAGCCAACTGCCATTCCGGTGTCATATCGAAGATCCACATAAGCAACCCGCTCACGGGGTTCGATGACCGGAAAAGCATCGATAAACCGCTGCAGTCGGAGCGCAATATCCGCGCGCCCCAAAAACAGCTGAATGTTGCCATCCAGGGTCAATTCCCAGGCATGGCGGGGAGTCAGATTCACCCCCAGCAACTTGTATCCTCTGGCCGCCAGCTGCGCCTCGTACTGACGGCTGGCTTCCAGCACCTTGGCGGCCTGGTCTTCAGGCCCGGATAGCTGCATCAGGGGGGTCTTCACCCTGTCCGGCGCACTGAACACCTCACCCTTGGTGTTGACGAAGCGGTTGCTATTCCAGCGTGCCGCTACCGCCTGTTCGGTGAGATAGACCTTGATCTTGTTTGGCCACTTCTTGCGTACAGAGACCTGGGCCACCCAAGGCAAGGCGTTCAACCGCGCCTGTAATTCGTTAACGTCCAACTCGAAGAAGTTACGCAGCTCGACACCATCCAGCACGGCGCTACGCAACTCGTCGGTTTGCAAATACTGGTGTTGCCCCTGCAGCAAGAGCTCGCTCATGGGCAACCGGTTGGCATCCGTCAGCCAACCTTTAACATCCAGCGCAGTCTGGTAGAGACCCCACATGACCAGGATGAAAAATGTCACCCCTGCAATGAAGCCACCCTTGGTGCGCCCTTGTGCACTTGCCTCCACCCGATCTTTCCCCGTTTAACGCGCCACTTTGGCCCTTTGCAGACCGGCTCGCCATTATATAGGCGCCGGCTTGGCGGTCAAAATACTCATTGGGCCCTCAGGCGCCGGATTTCATGCTGTCGATGCTCAATTTCATCTCACCGAGGCGACGGGACAAGGCACCTACATTCCCGGCCCCCTGGGTCAGCACCAAATCCCCCTCGCCAATCAGGTCCGCCAGTATTGCAGGGACATCGTCCGGAGTAGCGGCAAAGATGGGTTCCAGGCTGCCACGGGAACGGATGGAGCGGCACAACGCTCGACCATCAGCCCCGGGGATTGGCTCTTCGCCGGCGGCATAGACTTCCAGCATCACCAGCACATCCACCTTGGAGAGCACGTCCGAGAAGTCTTCATAGAGATCGCGGGTTCGGGTGTAGCGGTGTGGCTGGAACACCATGACCAGGCGCTTGTCCGGCCAACCGGCGCGTGCGGCATTGATGGTCACCTTGACTTCGCTCGGGTGGTGACCGTAGTCATCCACCAGCATGGCCTTGCCACGACCTGTCTCGAATTCACCATATTGCTGGAAGCGGCGTCCAACCCCTTCAAACTTGGCCAGCGCACATATGATGGCATCATCGCCGATCCCGTCTTCGGTAGCGACAGCAATCGCTGCGGCAGCATTTAGCGCATTGTGGATGCCAGGCAGGTTCAAGGTCACTGCCAGCTCGCCTGCATCCTTGCGACGCACCCGGAAACAGCTGCGATTGCTGGTCTGCACGAAGTCCAGTACCTGCACATCGGCGTCGTCGCTCAGACCGTAGGTGATGGTCGGGCGAGCGATCTCGGGCAACATGCCACGGATCACGGGGTCATCCACACACACCACGGCCAGACCGTAAAACGGCAGGTTGTGCAAAAAGTCGATGAAGGTGGCCTTCAGCTTGGAAAAGTCGCCACCGTAGGTTTCCATGTGATCCGCTTCGATGTTGGTCACGATGGAAACCATGGGCTGCAGATGCAGGAAGGAGGCATCGCTCTCGTCCGCTTCTGCAATCAGGTAACGGCTGCTGCCCAGACGCGCATTGGTACCGGCGCTGTTGAGCAGACCGCCAATGACGAAGGTCGGATCCCGGTCCGCTTCGGCATAGATGCTCGCCACCAGACTGGTGGTGGTGGTCTTGCCATGCGTCCCCGCTATGGCGATACCATGACGAAAACGCATCAACTCGGCCAGCATCTCGGCGCGGCGCACCACGGGTATGCGCAACTCGCGGGCAGCCAGCAACTCGGGGTTATCCTGCTTGATGGCGGTAGAGACCACCACCACGCTCGCCTCGCTCACGTGTTCGGCACTGTGCCCCACGAAGATATGGGCACCCAGCGACGCCAGTCGCTCAGTCACCGCATTTCGGGCCAGATCAGAACCGGTCACCTGATACCCTTCGTTGGCAAGCACCTCGGCGATCCCGCCCATACCGGCGCCACCTATGCCGATAAAGTGGATGCGACGCACCCGACGCATTTCAGGGATCATGGTACGCAGTTTTGCCAGTTCAACCTTGGTCATAGTTCTCTCTCATTCTGCCCGGTTGCAAGTCGCTTGCATTCATCGGCAACCCGCTCGGCGGCATCGGTAATAGCTACGCGACGGGCGGCCTGGGCCATGTTCAATAGGGTTTCCCTGCGCCCGGCAAGCCAGGAGAGACGCGCAGCCAGCGAGGCCGTGGTCAGCTCGGATTGGGGCAGGAATTCAGCAGCGCCACCATCGACCAGGGTCAGGGCGTTGCGGGTCTGGTGATCATCCACCGCATGGGGCAGTGGCACAAAAATGGCGGCGACGCCGGCAGCGGCCACTTCGGAGACGGTCAGGGCCCCCGCGCGACACACCACCAGATCGGCCCAGGCATAGGCATCGGCCATGTCCTTGATAAACTCGCTCACCTCGGCCTCGACGCCCTGTTTGGCATACGCCTGTGCGACAGATTCACGGTTGCCCTTGCCACACTGGTGACGCACTTCAATTGGCACGCCGGCAGCCGCAACCGCCGCTGGCACCTGTTCGTTGAGCACCCGGGCTCCCAGGCTGCCACCGACGATCAGCAGATGCAGCGGCTCTGTGCTGCTGCTTCGCTGCGGATCCGGCAAGGCGACCACTTCGGGTCGAACCGGGTTGCCCACCACAGCGGTGCGACGACTCGGCGCAAATGCCCCCGGGAAGGCCATCAGCACCCGTTTGGCGAGGCGCGCCAGCAGTTTGTTGGTCAGGCCGGCCGCCGCATTCTGTTCGTGCAGCAGCAGAGGAATACCGGACAGCCAGGCCGCCACGCCGCCAGGGCCTGAGGCAAAGCCGCCCATGCCGAGCACAACGTCGGGCCGTATAGTCTTGAGCACGCGGCGAGCCTGCAGCACCGACTTGACGATGCGATAGGGTGCAGCCAGCAGACGCTTGATGCCGTTGCCACGCACTCCCTGAATGTCGATGAAGGAGATGGGATAACCGTGGGCGGGCACCAGCTCGGCCTCCATACGGTCGGCGGTGCCGAGCCAGTGGATGGTCCAGCCCTGGGCCTTGAGGCGATCGGCCACGGCCAGGCCAGGGAACACATGGCCCCCGGTACCGCCTGCCATCACCAGCAGTGTCTTGCTCACGAAACCTCCCGCACTCGCGCCTGGGCACTGGCCTGACGCAACTCGAAATCGATACGAACCAGCATGCTCACCGCCACCATCATGATGATGAGACTGGAACCGCCATAACTGACCAGCGGCAGGGTCAGCCCCTTGGTGGGCATCATGCCGCTGGCGGCCCCGACGTTGACGAAGGTCTGGAAGCTGAACCAGATGCCGATGCCAATGGCCAGATAGCCTTCATACAAGCGCTCGGCAACCAGAGCCTGGTGACCCAGCTTGAGCGCCTTGAACGAGAGCGCAAAAATGAGAAACAGCGCGCCCAGCACGCCGGCATAACCCAGCTCTTCACCCAGGATCGCAAACACGAAGTCGGTATGGGCCTCCGGCAGGTACTCCATCTTCTGGATGGAGTTGCCAAGCCCCTCACCAAACCAGCTACCACGACCAAACGCCATCAACGACTGGGTCAGCTGGTAACCGCTGCCGAACGGATCGGCCCAGGGGTCAAGGAAGGAGGTTACCCGCCGCATCCGGTACGGCTCGGCGATAACCAGAGTCACTACGGCGCTCACCCCCACCAGGATAAGACCGATGAACTGGCCCAGGCGCGCCCCCGCCAGAAACAACATCCCCAGAGAGGTGACAAACATCACGACCACAGAACCCAGATCAGGCTGTGCCAGCAGCAGGATAGCCACCACGAACAGCACGGCCATCGGCTTCATGAAACCGATGAAGCGCTCGCGCACCTCGCTCTGGCGGCGCACCAGGTAGCCCGCCAGATAGACAAACAGCGCCAGCTTGCCAAACTCCGCCGGTTGCAGGTTGAAGGGGCCAAGGGGCAGCCAGCGGATAGAACCGTTGACGCTGCGCCCCACCAGCAACACCAGTACCAGCATCAGGATGGCGAGTACCAGCATGGGACCGTTGTAATGCTGCCAGCGTGCCATGGGCACCTGCAGCACAAACCAGGAGATGCCAAGGGCCATCACCAGAAACAGGCCGTGACGCTTCACGAACATGAAGGGATCGTTGTTGATGGCGATCCCCTCCGGGATCGAGGCCGAGGCCACTATCACCAGCCCCACCGCCATCAATGCCAGCGCCAGCACCACCAGCTGCCGATCGTAGAGACCCGCAGGGCGCGCCGGTAACAACCAGCGTTGCAGCAATCCTGCGACGGAGCGAAGGGCGCTCATAGTGCCAGCACCATTTTGGTGAAGTGATCACCACGGGCTTCGAACGACTTGAATTGATCCAGGCTGGCGCAGGCGGGCGCCAGCAACACCCAGTCACCCGGTCTGGCATCGGCCGCGGCCTTGGCCACGGCGGCATCGAGGTCAGATACCCGCTCGGTTTGCTCACCGAGGGCGAGCAGTATGTCTGCATCCTGACCGAAGCAATACATGTGATCAATCTGGTAACCAAGCAGTGCCTGCAGCGGACCAAAATCCTGTCCCTTGCCCTGACCACCGGCCAGCAGCAACAGGCGTCCCTTGACCGCTTCCCGCACACCGGCCACGGCAGCCAGAGTGGCGCCCACATTGGTGGCCTTGGAATCGTTGATCCAGCGCACTCCGTTCACCTCCCGCACGAAGCGGGCGCGGTGGGGCAGGCCTTCAAAACGGCGCAGCACGGCGAGTTGCGGCTCGCGGGGAATACCGACCGCATCGCACAGGGCCATGGCGGCCAGAGCATTCGCCTGATTGTGGGCACCTACGATCTTCATTTCGTCCACGGGGAGCAGCGGCTCACCGTGCAGGGTCAACCAGTGACGGCCATCCAGCAGGCAGCGGCCATAGCCGTTGCAGTCGAGACCGAAGCTCTGCCATACCTGACCCACGTCGGGCTGGGTCTGGGCATCGTCCCGGTTGACCAGAATGTGTTTGGAATGCTGGTGGATCTCCATCTTGGCGGCACGGTAATCGGCCATGCCCTGATAACGATCCATATGGTCTTCAGACAGGTTCAGCACCACGGAGGCGGCGGCACGCAGGCTGTGCGTGGTCTCCAGCTGGAAGCTGGAAAGCTCCAGCACGCAGAGATCCATCGGCTGCTTGAGCAGCTCCAGCGCTGGCGTGCCTATGTTGCCACCGACGCCAACCTTGAGGCCGGCCTCGGCAATCATCTCGCCGACCAGGGTGGTGACGGTACTCTTGCCGTTGGAACCCGTGATGGCGATCACCGGCACCTGGGTCTCGCGCACGAACAGCTCGATATCGCCAACGATACTCACCCCGAACTCGGCCGCAGCTTTCAGTTCGGGAGTGGCCAGGGCAATGCCCGGGCTCGCCACTATCATGTGCGCCTGCTTGAGCAGATCGCCATCCAGCCCATGGATCAGTTCTACCTCGGCGGGCAGTTGATCCTTGCCAGGTGGATTGGCGCGGGTATCCATCACCAGAGGCGTGACGCCACGGCCGAGGAAGTAATCGACGCAGGAGAGTCCGGTTTTACCGAGTCCTATGATGATGACCATGGCTTACCTCACCTTCAGGGTGGCGAGGCCAAGCAGCACCAGCATGAGAGTGATGATCCAGAAACGCACGATAACGCGCGGCTCCGGCCAGCCTTTCTTCTCATAATGGTGATGGATTGGCGCCATGCGGAAGATGCGCACGCCGCGCAGCTTGTAGGATCCCACCTGCAGGATCACGGAGACGGTCTCCATCACAAAGACCCCCCCCATGATCACCAGCAGAAACTCCTGGCGCACCAGCACGGCTATGGTGCCAAGCGCACCGCCGAGGGCCAGGGAACCGACGTCCCCCATGAAGACCTGGGCCGGATAGGTGTTGAACCAGAGAAAGCCCAGGCCCGCCCCGACGATGGCGGTGCAGACGATCACCAGCTCGGAGGTATAGGGCACGTAGGGAATATGCAGGTAGTTGGCAAAGTTGACGTTGCCGGTCGCCCAGGCGATCAGGGCAAAGCCCCCTGCCACCATCACGGTCGGCATGATGGCCAGCCCATCCAGACCGTCGGTCAGATTGACCGCGTTGGAGGTGCCGACGATGACGAAGTAGGTCAGCACTATGAACATCAGTCCCAGCTGCGGCATCACATCCTTGAGGAAGGGCACCACCAGCTGGGTCTGGCCGTCGTGGGTGGCCGTGGTATAGAGGAACACAGCCACCAGCAGCGCAACGGCGGATTGCCAGAAGTACTTCCAGCGGGCGATCAGGCCGTCGGTATTCTTGCGCACCACCTTGAGGTAGTCATCGGCAAAGCCGATGGCACCGTAGGCACCGAGCACGAACAGCACCAGCCAGACATAGGGGTTGTCGAGACGGCTCCAGAGCAGCACAGAGATGAAGATGGCCGCTATGATCATCAGCCCCCCCATGGTCGGGGTGCCCCGCTTGCTCAGATGAGATTCGGGGCCGTCGTTGCGGATCACTTGGCCGAATTTCAGGATCTGCAGGCGACGGATGAGGTGAGGCCCCATCCAGAGCGCCACCACCAGACCCGTGATGATCGACAAAATGGCCCGAAACGTCAGGTAGGAGAAGACGTTGAAGAAGGTGAAGTGCGGGGTGAGCAGTTCCGCCAGCCAGACTAGCATGTGGCTGACTCCTGACGGTCAACGACCATCTTGACGATATCTTCCATGCGGGAGCCGCGGGCACCTTTGACCAGAATCGAAATTTCTTGATGTGTATTTATCATTTGCGCAAGCACTTCAAACAACGACGCCTTGTTATCGAAATGTCGACCAGCCGCGGCATCTGCGGTGTGGCGACTCTGTTCCCCTACTGTCAGCACGGCGTCCAGACCGCACTCACTGGCATGGCGTCCGACCCGGGCGTGTTGCTCGGCAGACTCCTCACCCAACTCCTTCATGTCACCGAATACCAGCACCTTGTAGCCGCCCATGGCAGTCAGGGCATCGATACCCGCCAGCACGGATTCCACGCTGGCGTTATAGGTGTCATCCACCAGTGTGAGCCCACCCCAGCGCTGTACGCAAAAGCGTCCCTTGACCGGCGCCATCTGCTCCAGCCCCGCCTTGACGGAGGCAAGCGAGGCACCAAGTGCCAGACAGCCGGCAGCAGCAGCCAGGGCGTTGGCCACGTTGTGGCGACCTGGAATGGCCAGAGTCAGGCTCAATTCCCCGTTCGGCGTCACCATCACGAATTCGGCGCAGCCCTGCCCGTTGAGCGCTATGCCACAGGCATGGAAAGGCTGGTTCTGATCCTCGATGGAGAAGGCACAGTGGATCCCGGCTGCCTGCCACTTGGGCCAGAAGGCGCTATCGGCGTTGACGATGGCGGTTCCCTGCTCGCTCAGACCTTCAAAAATCTCGCTCTTGGCGTGAAAGACACCCTCAAGGGAGCCGAAGCCCTCCAGATGGGCCGCCGCCACGTTATTGATGAGGGCGGCATCGGGTCGGGCCAGCGACGTGGTCCAGGCGATCTCGCCCGGGTGGTTGGCACCCAGCTCCATCACCGCAAACTGGTGCTGCGGTTCGAGCCGCAACAGGGTCAGCGGCACGCCCACTTCATTGTTGAAGTTGCCAGCGGTGGCCAGCACTTCCCCTTCGTGCCGCAAGATGGCGGTCGCCATCTCTTTCACCGTTGTCTTGCCACAGCTACCGGTAATGGCCAGCACTTTCGGATTGATGCGCTCGCGCACCAGCTTGCCGATATGCCCCAGCCCCTTGAGGCTGTCGGTCACGACAAGCTGTGGAATGGCCAATGGCAGCTCGCGCTCCACCAGCAGGGCAGAAGCCCCTGCGGCAACGGCCTGATCGCAAAAATCGTGGGCATCGAAACGCTCACCGCGCAGCGCAACAAACAAGGCGCCCTTCCCCAAGGTGCGGGTGTCGGTACTGACAGTCGTGATCTCGCCGTCTTCACCAATTAGACGGGCATCGAGCACCTGCGCCAGGTCGGCAAGCCTGAGGGTCATCATGTGAATGACTCCAATAATGTGTGCAAGGCGGCGACGACAGTTTCCCGGTCGCTGTAGTGCCGCTTGTCGGTTCCAATGATCTGATAATCCTCGTGGCCCTTACCGGCCACCAGGATGATGTCCTGTTTGCTCGCCTGACCGAGGGCCAGTGCAATCGCCTTGACCCTGTCGTGCTCGATCTGCACGGCAGCAGGATCGCGAAGGCCCGCCACCATGTCCGCCATGATCTGGGCCGGCTCCTCGGTACGGGGGTTGTCGTCGGTGAGGATCACGCGATCCGCATGTTGCTCTGCCATGGCCGCCATCATGGGGCGCTTGCCGCGATCCCGGTCGCCACCGCACCCTACCAGACACCAGAGCTGGCCTTCGCAGTGCACCCGCAGGGCCTGCAACGCCTTCTCCAGCGCGTCTGGGGTATGGGCATAATCGACCACGGCGAGCGGTGCATTGCCGCCACCGAAGCACTCCATGCGACCGGTCACCGGCTGCAATTGAGGCGCGGTTGCCAGCAGCGCGTTGAAGTCATAACCGAGCACCAGCATGGCGCCCATGGCGGCCAGCACATTGCTGACGTTGAAGCGCCCGAGCAAGGGGGCGGATAATACACCATTCCCCCAACTGGAGTTAATCTGTGTGCGAAAACCTTGTTGGTGGAAGTGGGGATCCTGCGCCGTCAGCTGTCGACCCGGATGGTCTGCAATCGGGCCGTTTACGCTGAATGCCACCGCAGCGGGATAGGCCGCCAGCCACTGGCACCCCAGCCGGTCATCGGCATTGATGACGGCGCAAGGTTCATCGACCAGTTTGAGCAGCTCTTCCTTGGCGGCGCCATAGGCTTCCATGGTGCCGTGGTAGTCAAGATGATCCCGGCTCAGGTTGGTGAAAACGGCGGCGGCAAACGGCAGCGCCGCAACGCGATGCTGTACCAGACCATGGCTGGACACCTCCATCGCCACCAGATCCGCCCCCTGCTGTTGCAGGTCTGCAAGATTGGCCTGCACCTGCACGGCACTGCCGGTGGTGTTTTCTGCTTCAACCAGCTCACCGAACAGGCCATTGCCTATGGTGCCCATCACGCCGGCCTTGCCACCCAGCAGGGTGCGCCAGTTGGCAACCAGCAGCGCAGTGGTGCTCTTGCCGTTGGTACCAGTGATGCCCACCAGATCCAGCTTGTTGGCTGGTTGCCCGTAAAAATAGCCAGCCAGCTCGGAGAGCCTGGCTGGCAGATCACGGATCCCGATGCAGGGAATGGTCAGAGGCGGCGCGACAAATTCCCCGTCCTCCTCAAACACAATGGCGGTAGCTCCCTGAGCCACCGCCTGTTCGATAAACCTTCTGCCATCCATCTGATGCCCGCGGATAGCGATAAAGAGACAGCCTGGCCCGACCCGCCGACTGTCCAGCTGGATATCGGTGAGGCTGAGCGCCGGAGCACTGATGCCGAAGGGGCGCAGCAGTGAATCAAGTGCGCGGTGCAACATGGGAAGCCTCCGTACGGGCGAGAAGGCGGGTGCTCAAACGGTAAAGCGACATGGAAAAGGCCCCGAAAACAACAGAAACAAACAAGAAATGCAGCAGATCAAGTACGTGGCGCAGCATGGGTGGCCTCCGTACGGGCAAGTTTGGGCGGTACCGAAGGCGGTATTGCATCGGGACGAATATTGAAAAGTTGCAGCACCCCACCCATGGCCTCGGCAAACGGTGGCGTCGCCACGGCACCGCCATAGTAAGCGCTGCCCTTTGGCTCGTTGATCACCACCACCATGACGAAACGGGGATTGCTGGCCGGGGCGAAACCGGCAAACCAGGCCATGTAGTCCTTGCCGTAACCGCCGGCGACGGCGACTTTGGCGGTACCACTCTTGCCACCAACCCGATAGCCAGGGATCTGTGCTTTCGGGATGGCATTGCTGACCACATACTCCAGCGCCTGCAGCATGGCAGTGGCATTGTTGTGGTCGATGACCTGCTCACCCTTGGGCGGCGTGGTTACCTTGACGATGGAAAGCGGCACCCGCTTGCCCTTGTTGGCCAGAGTGGCATAGGCAGACGCCAGTTGCAGCGGGGTGACCCGCAGACCATAGCCAAACGAGAGGGTTGCCCGCTCGATATCGGACCAGCGGCGGCGCTGGGGCAGCATGCCGCCGCTCTCGCCCATCAGACCACTGCCCGTATCCATGCCGAAGCCAACCATGCTGAGGGTATTGATCATCTCCTGCGCCGGCATCCGCAGCGCGATGCGCGACATGCCGATGTTGGAGGAGTAGCGCAATATGTCATACAGGTTGGTCGCTTTATGGATACTCACGTCGCGGATTTGCTTGGCCCCGATAAACAGGGGCCCACCCGGAATAATGTCCTTCCAACTAGTGACCCCCGCCTGCAGGGCGCTCAACAGGATCAGGGGCTTGATGGTCGAACCCGGCTCATAGGTATCTGTCACTACACGATTGCGCACCCGAAAACTCTGGTACTGACCACGGTTGTTCGGGTTGTAGGAGGGGGTGTTGACCATGGCGAGCACCTCGCCGGTCTTGATATCCAGCATCACCATGGAGCCGGACGTCGCCTTGTTCTCGTCGGTGGCACGCTTGAGGGCACGATAGGCTAGCGCCTGTACCCGTTGGTCGATGCTCAGCTGCAGATCGTTGGCGTTCTTGCCCTCTTTGACCAGCCCGAGTCGCTCTATGACTCTGCCCTGGCGGTCTTTGCGCACCCGCATCTCGCCCGGCGTCGCCGTCAACCACTCGTTGTAGCTGCGCTCGATCCCCTCGATGCCACTGCCATCTATGTTGGTGACCCCCACCAGATGGGCGCTGATCTCGCCGGTCGGATAGAAGCGACGCGCCTCGGGACGCAGATAAATGCCGCCCAGCTTGAGGCCCTTGATGTATTCCGCCACCGCCGGTGTCACCTGCCGCTGCAGGTAGACGAAGCGCTTGCTCGGGTTGGAGATGCGGTGCTTGAGGGTATTGATGTCGAGCTTGAGCACGGCAGAGAGCGCGAGCCAGGCGCGCTCATTATGGATGGCGCCAGATTCGTGCACGGTTTTGGGGTCGGCCCAGACCGCTTCTACCGGTACTGACACCGCCAACTGTTCGCCGTTGCGATCCGTGATCATGCCACGCACAGCCTGGGTGGAGGTGGTTCGCAGGGAACGCATATCCCCTTCTTGGCGCAGTCGATCCGGGTCAATTACCTGGATCCAGGCCAGCCGCAGGATCAGGCCGGCAAACGCAATGCCGATAAAGAACACCAGCGTGCGAAAGCGCCACGGATAGAGTGACGGCGCTTTGGCTTTGGGTGGAGTCTTGGCAGATGCCTTGCGTTTCATGGTTGTGTAATTACCTTCTCGGTGGTCACCAGCGGGCGAGCCATCTGCAACTTGTCCATGGCCAGACTCGCCACTCGGGAATGCTCAGCCAGGGTGCCCTGTTCCAGCAGCAGGTGGCGCCATTCGATGTTGAGTCGATCCTCCTCGGCCATCAGATCGTTCTGCTTGGCTGTCAGACCGCGAGTCATGTTGGTCACCAGGATCACGCCAAAGGCGGTGATCAGCACGGCAAAGGCCAGTACAACCGGCAACTTGTGCCGCCAGAGATCAGCGAGGATCTCTTTGGCCAGATGAACACGCACCTCGCTCATGACTTACTCCGCCAGACGCTGGGCGACCCGCAGCACAGAGCTGCGGGATCGGCTGTTTTCGGTGACTTCGTGCTCGGAAGGCTTGAGCGCCTTGCCGACCGACTTCAATTTGCGACCACCGGCCAGTTGAGCTTCGGTCAAGGGGATGCCGCGCGGCACTTCGGGGCCTTTCTCGTGCTTGCGGATGAAGTGTTTCACCAACCGGTCTTCCAGCGAGTGGAAGCTGATGACGGAGAGGCGCCCTTCTGGCGCCAACGCCTGCAGGGCACCGTCCAGCGCTGTCTCTATCTCATCCAGTTCGCTGTTGATATAGATACGGATCGCCTGGAAGCTGCGTGTGGCGGCGTGCTTGCCCTTCTCCTTGCTCGGATTGACCCGGGCAATCATCTCAGCCAGCTGGCGGGTCCGTACGTAGGGCTCGGTGACCCGATCGTGGACGATAGCCCGGGCTATCTTCTTGGCAAAGCGCTCCTCACCGAAGGTCTTCAAGACCCAGGCGATATCATCCACATCGGCACGGGCCAGCCACTGCGCGGCACTCTGACCGGAGGTGGGATCCATGCGCATGTCGAGCGGGCCGTCCTTCATGAAACTGAAACCACGTTCGGCATCATCCAGCTGGGGTGAAGAGACACCGAGATCCAGCAGGAAGCCATCCACGTTGCCCAGCAAACCGCGCTCATCCAGATAGGAAACGATACCGGAGAAGGGACCATGCACTATTTCAAAACGCGGATCCTGGATCTTGGCCGCCTCGGCAATGGCTTGGGGATCCCGATCGATGGCGATCAACCGGCCATTGGGGCCAAGGTGCTGGAGAATGAGACGAGAGTGACCACCACGGCCAAAAGTACCGTCCACGTAGATGCCGTCCGGCTTGATGGCCAGCCCTTCAACGGCTTCGTGCAACAGCACTGTGATGTGTTCAGCGGCTTGGGTCATTTATAAAGAAAAATCCTGTAGTCGTGGCGAGCTTGCCCAGTCATCCTCAGGCAGGCCCTGAATGTCATCATTGACCTGTTGTTGCCAGCGGGCTTCATCCCACAGCTCAAACTTGTTGAGCTGGCCCACCAGCATGATCTTCTTGTCCAGCCCTGCGTGGCTGCGCAGTGGCTGGCTGAGCAGCAGACGGCCATTGCCGTCCAGCTCGCATTCGGTCGCATGGCCGAGCAACAACCGCTGCAAGCGGCGTTCTACGGGATTCATGCTGGAGAGCATCTTGAGCTTGCGCTCGATCTCTTCCCATTCGTTCAGGGGGTAAAGCAGCAGACAAGGATGGGCAATATCTATGGTGCAGACCAGCTGGCCGTCGCTTTCGTCGCGCAGCCAATCACGGTACTTGGTCGGAATCGCCAGTCGCCCTTTACTGTCCAGGCTGATGGCATGTGCACCACGCAACAAATTGCAGTCCCTGAAAATGAGTTAAGGGGGCAAATCGCCCGATAAAAACCACTTTGATCCACTTTTCCCCACCTTGAAGTTTAAGGACGTGCTGAGGGCTTTTCAAGCGAGGATATCGGGCATGGGGAACATATTGACGCAGCGTTTGGTCACTAAGGATTAAATGAGTTGATTTTCCACAGGTTATTTGTTCAGAAATAAAATCGATTAATTATGGCATGGTGTATAAACCACCATAATCAGGGAGAAATTATGAAGCGATACAGTACCACAGCACACAAAATGATGCTGACGCCTACCACAGGGTAAATAATGTAGTCATCGCCTGCTCGCCGCGCACGCAAGCAAACCAGCTGGCAAAGCAGCAGATTGTAGATGATCAGCAAAAATGTCAGCAGGAGATTCGCACCAAAGGTCAGCTCCCCAGCATGCATGACATAGAGTCCCATCAACACAAAATTGGCGAGAATCAAATAAAGTAAAAACTTCTGGATCGCCTTGCCCGATTTTGGGGTCTTTTTTACTCGTGCTATCATGCTTATCACGTCCTGGATACCACATGAACAGTCGACAGGAACTGTTAAAAACTGTTGAGATATATCATGTTTTTATTGTTCAGCTCTCCTTGCATCACCCTGGAATCATGACTCGGGCACTCTATTGGCTAGTCGGCACACTGTTACTGACTTCACCCTATTGTTATTCCTATCATAACTATCATTGGCAGGCTGGTTTTCCTACCCCTATACAAGGAAGAGGGGTCGAACTAGTTACTCAACAGACTCAGTTTTTACTGCGGCAACGCGACCATCTGCAAAAACGGATTACTCAGTCACAACCTATGATCCGATGGGTCGAGCAACAGGTTCGTGAGCGCAAGCTGCCTACCATGCTCGTTTTCCTTCCTTTAATTGAGAGCAGTTATCGACTGGATGTGGTATCTGCTGCAGGAGCTGCTGGGCCTTGGCAGTTGATGCCTGCTACCGCTGCTCGCTTCTCCATTCCCATGATTGCAGGTTTCGATGGACGCTACTCGCTACCACTCGCAACAGATGCGGCACTAACCTATCTCAGTTGGCTCTATCAATTTTTTGGTCAAGATTGGCTGCTGGCTCTGGCGGCTTATAACGCGGGCGAGGGACGAGTACTGAAAGCTATACTCGATGCTGGAACTCGCAATGTGTGGGAGCTATCGCTTCCAACAGAAACACGGCTATATGTAGCCCGGTTCATCGCGCTATCTCAACTGCTGGATCGTGCAGAACAATACCAATTCGTTTTACCATCTTGGCAGGAAGGGGAAAATTTGCAGGTAATACGGCACCCGAATGGGTGTTCATTACTCGATTGGGCAATGGCAAAAGGCGTGGCCATGAATGAGGCAAGCCGCTGGAATCCAGCCTGGCAGCTACCCAGTGCACCCGGAGTAACCAACTGTCCCATCGTCTATAGCCGTGGAAAGGTTACTCTACCACCCACAAAACATGGGTCGACTCTCCTTCAAAAAGCTATTTCGTTGGAAAGCTTGCATGATCCCTTGCTGCTGAAGGCAGCAAGGGGGCTGGATATGAGCCGTGAGGCGATCAGACTGGAGTCGTTACCGGATCCACTGGGACTGGAGACGAAGCGACCCCTCCTGACACCATGAAGCAATGTCGCCAATGGCTAAGCACTGGCGACAAGTCTACTGATTCTGGCTCTGACCAACGGGCACCATAAAAGCTCAAATATTGGCCGATTGGGCGCCGATGAGTTATCTGGCAATCAAGTACAATACGCGGGGAGAGCGACAGACTGACAATCTCGGGCAGGATAAAACGCGCAGGAGCCAGAAAACCAACGCCCCCTGGCCCTATATCCTTGATCACGGCCCTACCGATGCTCTTATCGAACAGAAGACCCGACACCATAAGACGTGCAGCAATACCGCAGCTTTGTGACTCCAGCGGAGTACTACCATCATGCAAATACCAACGGGGGACCTTACGCCGAGGATCGCTCAGCACATCTGATCCAGGCAGATCCATTTCAAGGTTTTCCATGAGAAGTGTCGTCCTTGGCTTGCTTCACTGCAGCTTGCGTTTGCGCGCTGAATAACTGTTCCAGATTTTTTTCCGCCTGGCTTGTCATTACCAACAGTTCGATGCGGCGGTTTTGGCTGCCTCGTGGATCAGCTGTATTTTCAAGCATGGTATCTGACATGGCAACGACCTGCCCCACCCGCTCGGGGGGCATGCCTCCGGCAAGCAAGACCCGCCTTGCCATCATGGCGCGATCGGACGAAAGCTCCCAGTTGCTATAGTTGTCACCCGCAAAGGGGGTACTATCGGTGTGGCCCGAGATCATGACCCGGTTCTCAACTCGCTGAAATATGGGAGCCAACGCCATCAGCATATGCCGGAAAAAGGGGCTGATCCGTGCGCTCCCACGACTGTACATCTCGCGCTCATCATCATCACGAATGAGAATCCTCAATCCTTGCGGCACCAATTGAAGCTCGAGGTTGTTTTTGGCTTGCATCTGGTCCGCCAACGAGCCAATGAACCCGGCCAGTTGCTTCATCTGCGCCTCACCTTCAATTTTCCCCACCAGCAGGTTCTCGTAACCTCCGCTGACTCCGTCAGAAAAGATGCTGCGATTTCGCTCCATATGCTTCGGCATCCGCTGCCCTTCTTCTACAAACTTGGGACTGAGCTCTTCCAGTACGGATGGGTTTCCTCCCAGATCCACTGGGTAGGGACTATTGCTGATATCGAACGGGTTCGCTTCACTGTCCATGATGCTGTAGTCACGTAAACGACTGGCCACCGCTTCACGCTCCTCCTGGCTGGAAACCGCCAAGATCCATAACACCATAAAAAATGCCATCATCGCCAAAGTGAAGTCAGCAAAGGCCACTTTCCAGGCTCCACCACCTTTAGGGGCACTACTGCGCCGTTGCTGGCGTTTGATGATGATCTGTTCGTGGTTACGCATTACATGGCCCTGTTCGTCACCCATTCTTCCAATTCAAGGAAGCTGGGTTTGACGTCTGGTTCCAGCATCTTGCGACCCGAGTCGACCGAGATGAGCGGGGTTTTGCCACGAAGCTGGGCAATCAGAATAGATTTTATGCACATCAGCAGTCCGATCCGACGCTTGACCATCTCTTCCATGGCATTGCTGATGGGCTCCAGCAAGCAGTAACAAAGGAAGATACCAATGAAGGTTCCCACTAACGCGGCAGCTACATGCACACCGATATTGCTCAAGGGACCATCCAGCTGCTGCATGGTAATGATGATCCCCATCACCGCAGCCAGGATACCGAAACCCGGGCAAGCCTCACCTGTCTTGTGCAGGGCATGTGCCGGTTTGAGCATATCCTCTTCGATGGCCATGATCTCCTGTTCCAGCATGGTATCCAGCTCATGGGGCGTAATCTTGCCCATTCCCAGTAAACGCAAGTTATCAATGATGAAACCGAGCAGTTGAGGATCTTCCGATATCTGGGGGTACATTAAAAATACTGAGCTTTGTTGCGGGTTTTCGATATGCTCATCTAGTGCCTTCATGCCCTTATTGCGAGTCTCCTCCAGCAATTGGTGCATCAAGGTCAGCAGCTCGCGGTAGATCTCTTTTTCATCCTTGTTGGATTTGAAGCACTGCTTCATCTGGTGCCACATCTCATGCATCACCTCTTTCGAGTTACCAAGAAACATGGAGCCGACCGCAGCGCCTATGATGATGATGAGCTCAGCTGGCTGCCACAAGGCAATCGGTTTGCCGCCCGCCATCATGAACCCCCCCAGCACACAAATGAAAATGACGCCAAGACCTATCTGTTTTTGCATGAACGCTCCCGCAGAATTCAAAGAGCTCCACCACAAGTGGTGAAGCATTAATATATGGAGTCGACCAAACGCTGTTTGAGCTGAAGGACGCACTGTTTGTGCAATTGGCAGACACGTGATTCAGTCAGGCCCAACACCAGCGCGATCTCCTTCATATTCAACTCTTGCTGGTAATAGAGTGAGAGCAGCAGTTGCTCCCGCTTGTCCAATGAGGTGAGAACCTTGCTGATGGTCATGGCCATATCGACATCATCAGACTCAGTGGCCGGCGCCTTGCCTCCATTCTCCAACCACTCTTCCAGACTCTGTAACGCTTCGGCTTGACTGGCATATGCCAGTTGGCGCACTTCCTCCACGGTACAATTCAGAGATACAGCCAGTTCCTGCTCAGTCGGAGCTCGTCCCAAACGGTTATACAGTTCTCGTTGGGCTTGATTGTGGCTGTGCACCTGCTGGCGTAGTTGACGGGGCCGCCAATCCAGACGCCGAAGCTCATCAAGCATGGCACCACGGATACGCTTGAAGGCGTAGCTTTCAAATTGGGGGTCCGGTTCACTATCGTAACGACGCCAGGCCTCCAGCAACCCCATCATGCCAACCTGCTCCATATCCTCCTGATCGAAGCAGGCAGAAACCTGGCTACGCAGGTGGCTGGCAGCCCGTTTCACTAACGGCAAATAACGAGTCAATATTGCCTGCTCACCCGTGCGAGGGGGCGAATGGGTAAGCTCAGGCGGTGTATCCCAATCGGCATCCATCATGTCGTTGTTATTGCACCAATACCTTGGTAATCAACACTTCATCCAGATAGGTTTTGTACCCATAGCCCTGTAGTGTCGCAACCAGTTTGCCGAGCAAAGAGCTTTGCAATGCCGTGATATTCTGCAACTCTTTTTTCACATCATCGTGTGTGCGATGACTGAAATACTGCACCATCGCATTGCGGATGAGCGGAGTCAGCTCATTGAGGGTATTAAGTTGTGCCGGATTATGAGTAACCAGAGCCAATTCCAGCACGAGATAATGAGACTCTGCCCCCCCTTCCAGACTGATGACAAAGCGCTCCATCGGTTTGAACAATGGAGTTGCACTCAACTCTGGCTTGGGTTCGGCCAGCCCCAGCCACACGGCGACCAAATCACGCTTTAGATAAACGCCATAGGCCAACACGGCTAATAGACACAGGGCCATCACGACCACCATCAACCACTTCATGACACGCCGCATAATATGAAATCACTCTTGCTATTGCCGGATAATAAAAATCAGACCAGGGTATTCAACCAATCCCGCATAGTGCTGTCAGTTGGTTCGATATCCTCTTGCCACTGCCGCCTGCCGGCCATAATTTGCTGTTGCTGCCATTTTTCCTGCTGCCCCTGCTCGCCTCCCTGACCAACATTGACCTCGACACCACCAGCATGATGGGGGGCCAAACTCATTCGCAGTCGCTCCATTGACTGGATCAATGCATCTCGCACAGCGGGATTGGTTACATTGAGCTGAACGTTGAGACGGTCACCATCGACCCGAACTGTCAGTTCAAGCCGCCCCAGCTCAGGCGGGTCAAGACGAATATGTGCTTGCTTGATCTGTTGATTGACCTGGAGCTCAACCTTGTCCTTCAACACATCTACCAGTTGCTGGCCCCAATGCGCCGGATTATCGGCCAACTTGGTGGGGGCCCATTGATACTCTGAGGGCCTGGAAAGAGGCGATGACAAGAGGTTTCCCATACCCCCCTTGAGCTCAGGCACACCAGAATCATGCTCGACTGGAACCTCAGCGCCCAGCAAGGGTTGCAAACTTGCTATCAGCTTGTCGCGTAATGGCAAGTCGCCAGTCTGGGCTGCTTGCTGCCCCACCATCATTCGTGAGAAATCGGTCACAGATAACGCAGGTTTATCCTTGCCCAACGTGGTCTGTTCAACAATATGCGGCACTTCCGTCTCCGACCGCCCATAGGCCGACAACGAACGCAATGCCACCGATATGGATGGGGCACGATCTTGAACGGCTCCTCCCTCCTTCCCGCTATGATCCGGTTGAGCAAGTATGGATGGGGCACGATCTTGAACGGCGCCGCCCTCCTTCCCGCTATTCATCTCCGCATCGGGCTGAGCAAGTCGTGCAGATGATAACCTCACAACTTCATCATTCAGGATGAAGACGGGTGGCATGTTGGTGAAGGACTCCAATTGTTCAGTCGCATCTTCTGGCGCCGTATCAACCACATCGGTGCCAGCATGAGCGTCGTCAACAACCTCTGCTGGCAGTGCAGTGAGTTCTTCTGTAAACGGGAGATCCAGGGGTTGGTACATTTCGCCTTGCTCGTCAGGCTGACGGGCAAGACGGTTGAACCCGCTCGATTCAAGGTTAGCTACGCTGTCGACACCGGAAAACTGGATCATGCCCATTCTTGTACCTCACCATAAGCCTGCAACCCCTCACGTTTCCGAGACAGATCGTGCCATTCCTGCTCACGCAGGGCCGTTTCTTGCTGACATAACAACAGGGCCTCCTGTTGCCAGTTGCGTACCTGTGCCCGGGCTGGCTCCAATGATGACCACAAGTCCGGTTGCTTGAGCATGTGTTGAATGAATTGAGCCAGACGGCTATCGGTCAGACGCACAGCTTCCCATTGACCAGCACGCGCCTGTTGCAAGATCAGGCGACCCAGCCCCAACAGCTGACGCTGGCGAGTCTCTAATTCTGTGCTGAGCGGCTTAGACCCGGTCATCGACATGATAATGGCCCCTAATTAAGATGACCTTACCGACTAGCAAGGAGCAAGCCAGATATGGAATTGAGGAATTTCAGATAATGGCTGCGGTATTGAGTTGAAACAGGGGAAGAATAACTTCCGCATTAGCGAGGATGCTGCGCCATCGCTTCCCAACCTTCCTTCAATTCCAGCAGAATACGACGAACCTCGGCAAACCCGGCGACATCGTTGGATACACTGATCTCAAACAAACGCTGACCACAGTAGTCATAAAGACGGTGCAGGTTGGCTGCAAGCTCCCCGCCCTTCTCCATGTCCAGAGCACTATCAAGTCCCCCCAAGATTTGCAGGCACTTGTTGATAGTCTGCCCCTTGCGCTCAAACTGCTTGGCAAGAATATGGCCTTCCGCCCTGGCCATCTCATCAAGCAGACCATCCATCAGCATCAGCACCAGCTGATGGGGATCGGCACTGGCAGCCTTGGCCTGAGTAGCAGCAAACTGGTAGGCATCGTAGCCATCTTGGTGTTCAAACATGTACAACTCGCTTGTTCGGGATAAGAAGCAACGAATGGTGGGACTGACTCTGGCTTAGAGTGAGCCCATCGTCTGCAACATTTGGTTCATGGTGGTGAACTGGTTGAGATAGCGCTTATACGCGGAATCCATACGACGATCCAGTGCTTCCATACGCTCATTTACACGCTTTTCACTGGCCTCCAATCCGCTCTTGCGTCCCTTCAAGGCACCATCACGTTTGGTATAAGGATCCAGAGAGTCAGTCATCCGCTTGAGCAAACCATCATCCCCCATCAGCGCCTTGCCGAGTATCTCGGGGTCCTTCTCCAGTACTTTGTTGAAATCAGTTTCACTGAAGGAGAGCTTGCCGGTCTTGTCGGTCTTGATCCCGAGACTACTGAGGCTCAAACCATTGGGCAGGTCTCGCACGCTGTTGGACAACATACTCTTGAGGCTACGCACACCACTGTCAGAGGAGAGCGCCCCCGGCGCCTTGGGATCGCTGGAGGTCATCTTGGCCAGCTCATCGACCAGTTCGTTATAACTGTCGACGAACTTCTTGAGAGAGCCAGTGACGGCCTCTTTGTCCTGATCCACTGTCACCAGCAAGGGGGCATCACCGCTCTTCTGGGCCTTGGTCAGCTGAAACGTCAGCCCATCAACCACATTTTCAATCTTGTTGCTGGCGGAGGTAATGGTCAGCGGTTTATCTCCCCCCATTTGCAACTTGGCGTCTTGTGCCTGCGTGATATTGGTCTTGCCGGCGACGGCAACCCCCAGCGCATTGGAGGCATCTCCGCTATAGTTGAGAGTGATGGCATTTTCCACCCCGCTATCCTTGCTGGTCAGCACCATACTGACCTTGCCATCGGTTCGCACCAGGGTTGCCTTCACGCCAGGATTGTCCTTGGCATTGTTGATCTCAGAGACCAGATCCTTGGCGGTAGCACCTGCCGGCAGGCTTGACAGATCGATGTCGATGGCCTTGCCCTTGACGGTCAGAGAGAGCACTCCATCTGCTGGCAGGAGAGCAGTATCACTGTCCAGTTGCAATCCGACCTGATGGGACTGTGCCAGTTGCTCCACGAAGAAGTTGTACTGGCCCGAGCTGGCCTTGCCATTACTCGTCACTGTCATGATTCCGTCTTGGGACATGGTAGCTTTCTGGGCCTGCAGGTTGGTCGCCTTGTTCAAATCCTTGAGCATGGTCTGGAAGCTAGACAACTTGGTGTTGAGCGCACTGATGGCGCTCTGCTGCCCCTTGACACTGTCCATCTGCTTCTTCAACAGCTTATCCATGTTCTGGCGCTCAATAGCTACCAGTTGCATCGCCATGCTGGCCGGATCTACTTGCATCATCACATCCTTTTATCTGTGGCATGCCTGTTGAAAACGGACGAGAGAATCACTTTTCGACAAACACGCGAAACAAGAGGCTGCCCATACGGGCAGCCAAGGAACCATCAACGCAGCAGGGAAGTGACCATGCCGGTCATCTGGTTGGAGTTGGACAGCACGGACATGCCAGCCTGCATAAGCATCTGGTTCTTGGTCATGTTGGTGCTCTCCTGGGCAAAATCGGCATCCATGATACGGCCGTTCGCCAAGTCGGTATTCTCTTTCATGTTGGAGAGGTTGTTGACGGTGTGTTCCAGACGGTTGATGTTGGCACCGAACGCGGAGCGGGCTTCACCTATTCCCTTGGAGAAGGTGTCCAGCTCGGCCATAGCTGCAGTGGCCTTAGTCTGATCATCGATCCCGGCAGCAACCGCGGTACCTTTGGTGCCTTTATCGTCGGCAATAACTCCCTTAAGGGCGGTCGCCAGGGTGCCATCGTCTTTAAGTTCCAGCTTCTCGGCGGCGGAGCCACCAATCTGGAAGGTCACGGCCTTCTGGAAACCTTGATCCTTGGCCAGCAGGGTTTGGCCACCGAAAGTAGTGTTGCTGGTGATGTTGTCCAGCTCGGCGCGCAGCTCGCCAAATTCGGCATTCATGGCCTTGCGATCGTCAGCAGTACTGGTACCGTTCGCAGACTGGGTTGCCAGATCCTTCATGCGCTGAACGATATTGCTCATCTCGTCCATGGCACCTTCGCCAGTCTGCATCATGGAGATGGCATCCTGAGCATTGCGCATGCCCACCTTCTGGCCACTGGATTGGGCTTGCAGACGGGTAGCCATCTGAAGACCGGCTGCATCATCGGCAGCAGAGTTGATACGCAGACCGGTACCCAGACGCTGCATGGCAGTGCCCAGCATCTTGTTGGTGGAATTCAGCTGGCTTTGGGTGGTCAGCGAAGCGAAATTAGTATGAATGGACAAACCCATGATCTACTCCTCAAAAGGCTGCAACGCAGCGGGTAACTCTACACAGAATGTAAAGCGACAGGTGCTAGCGAAGACTTGAATGGAGAACGAAAAATATGAGGAGGAGATGAAAAATGGAAAAAAGGGGGAGAGGGACAGTAAGAAGATGGCACTCACCCCAAGGATGAGTGCCACTGAGATTAGCGTAGCAGGGAAGTGACCATACCAGTCATCTGATTGGAGTTGGATAGCACAGACATACCAGCCTGCATCAGCATCTGGTTCTTGGTCATGTTTGTACTCTCCTGGGCGAAGTCGGCATCCATGATGCGACCGTTCGCCAGGTCGGTGTTCTCTTTCATGTTGGAGAGGTTGTTGACGGTGTGCTCCAGACGGTTGATGTTGGCACCGAAGGCGGAACGGGACTCACCGATCTTCTGGGAGAAGGTGTCCAGCTCAGCCATGGAGGCAGTTGCCTTGGCCTGATCATCGATACCAGCCTTGACGGCTGCGCCATCGGTACCCTTGCCGGTACCCACAACTTCAGCCAGCGCCTTGGCCAAGGTGCCAGTTTTTTTCAGCTCCAGCTTCTCGGCACCAGTACCACCAATCTGGAAGGTCACATCTTCCTGGAAGCCCTTGCCAGTCTTCAGCAGCTCTTGTCCGCCGAAGGTGGTGTTGTTGCTGATGTTATCCAGCTCGGCGCGTAGTTCGGTGAATTCGGCATCCATGGCTTTACGATCTTCAGCTGTGCTGGTGCCGTTCGCAGACTGAGTAGCCAGATCCTTCATGCGCTGAACGATGTTGCTCATCTCGTCCATGGCACCTTCACCGGTCTGCATCATGGAAATGGCATCCTGGGCGTTGCGCATGCCCACTTTCTGGCCGCTGGACTGGGATTGTAGACGGGTCGCCATCTGCAGACCGGCTGCGTCATCGGCGGCGGAGTTTATGCGCAGACCGGTACCCAGACGCTGCATGGCGGTACCCAGCATCTTGTTGGTGGTATTAAGCTGGCTCTGGGTGGTCAGAGACGCAAAATTGGTGTGAATGGACAAGCCCATGATGTATTCCTCGATATGTCGCTGCACTGCAGCCTGTTAGGTTGACATCAGATATAGGCGACACCTTTCTCGCAGAAATGTAGACTGGTCACTGCATATTTTTGTCTCACCGCTCTTCCGCCGTGAGCCAGCTCACCGCCGTAGAGCTGGGGTACTCGGCATGGTTATTGCTTAGAAAGCGCCATCTTCCATCACCGGACAGCGACATGGCAGCTTTCCTCTATACCCCTCACTTCGTTCAACATTTCCAGTGCATCGGCGATCGCTGCGAGGATAACTGCTGTCATAGCTGGACCATCAGCATCGACAAGAATACCTTCCGCAACTACGAGCAACACCCAGATCCTACCGTCAAATCTCTGAGTAAATTGCATATCCGCAAGGTGAAACAGAGCAACGAGCACTGGGGGGAAATCTTGCTCGATGAACAGGGAGCTTGCCCCTTCCTTGACGAGAACCGTCTGTGCCACATCCACAGCAAGGCCGGTGCGGAAGCACTGAGCCATACCTGCAAGACCTATCCCAGATCCCATTCGCGCATCGGCAACCAGGTCAGGAAGTCCCTGATGCTCTCCTGCCCCGAGGTCTGTCGGCAGCTATTACTCGACCCCATCGCGATGCAGACCGAGGTGACCGCGCTGGATCAGCGTCTACCATTCACTTCCCCGCCTTCCGCCGCAATGGCAACCCTGCACAGTCTGAGCATCCATGTGCTGGCAGCCACCGATATCCCCGTCGAAATACGACTGTGGCTGATCGGCATGCTGATCCACCGGGATCCTGCGCAGCTGTCACACGAAGACTTCCTGGATCAGGTGGCCATGCTGGCCGAGGGGGGGGAACTGCTCACCATATTCGAGCAACTGCCGGTCTTGCCGCGGCTACAGTGGTGGGGACTACGCACAATCACCCATCAGCTGCTGGCCTATTCACAGGGACGGCGGGGGCGGCAGACCATGCAGCGCTGCCTTGACAAGATCAATCTCTTGCTGGAGGGGGTATATGATGAGGAGAAACTCGTACAGCTGCAGCAAGCCTGGTACGACAAGGTCTCGCCCTTCCTAGCGGCTCGCCCCCAGATCATGAACAACTACCTACTCTACTACGTCTATCACCACAACTTTCCTCAGCAGCAGCACGCCCCGTCCCAGGCCTATCAATTTTTGGTGATCGACTACTTCCTGCTACGCAACTACCTCTGCCTGCTGGCCCTGGAGAAGGAGCTGGAAGAACAGGATGTCGTTAACTTGTTTTACAGCTACCACACCATACGTCAGCACAATGTGGGTTTTCTCAAGACCATAGAGCAAGGGTTGAGTAAATCGAGCCTCGCCTCGGATCTCAGCCTCTATGCCTTACTGAAACCCTAAAGCAAAACCGCCAGCATATCGCTGGCGGTTTCTTTATCTAGGGTCACACTCCCCGCTTCAGGTCAGCAAGGCGACCACATTCTGGCGAGAAATATTTGCCTGAGCCAGTAGGCCTGACATAGTCCCCATAAAACCGCCGTCCTTGAGCTGCTGGCTGAGCTTGACTTGCAACTGCTCCAGCTCTTCCTGTTTAAGGTTCTGACTACGCGCCTTTACTCGAACGAGCTGCTTGACCATTTTCTGGCGAAACTGTTTGAGCTCACGCACGGACTGTTCAATCTCGCCAAGCAGCCGCTTTAGGCGCTGCTGTTCCTGCTTGAGCTCACCCTTGTCGATGCCCTCGCCAAGTTGAGTCAGTTGCCCTGGTTTGGGTTTGAATTGAACCGGGATAGGATTTCCCGCAGGAATCCGGATGCCTTCTCCACTCAACAACACGGGTTCATCAAGTTTACGTCTGTGCTGGTCAGGCACACTCAATTCAAGCTTTCCGAGTTCGTTTAACCGTACCTGGATATTTTCTTTGCGCAGAGCCCGATCCAGCATGGAGACCACTTCAGCCTCATTGGCTCCGGCAGGTAATATAACTTCAGCTGCACTACTGGTTTGTGGAAAAGAGAAAACAAGACGCTCGGCACTCGCCTTGGGGGTAAGCAAATCGAGTCGCTCGGAACTGTAATGAACGCGGCTATCCGTAACAGAGGCCAGCAGGCGCGGCCTCAGCTCTGAGGTCAAGGGGGACTTAGGTTGGGTCAACTTCTCTTCTAACAATTTCAGGCGCGATACCAGATCGCCACTCACAGTACGATTTTGGCCGAGTTGCTGCTCTAGACGTTTCAACTCACCCCACACCTGGCTCAAGGCTTGTTCCCCCCCCTGGGCATGGGCAATTCGCTGCTGAGCCGTGCCGATTAGAGCCCAGCGATCCAGCCGGACAATATTGGGGTGACGTTCCGTTTTGCTGGCTGACTGGGACGTAGTTTGAGCAGTCACGCGCCCGCGCAGTCGGGGCTGAGGAGGTGTTTCGGCCACTCCGCCCAAACGGGTTTGTTGGATCTGCATCATGGCTCCCTGAACCTGAATTTATGGCATGTAGTTGAACAGGCTCAAACCGTTGACCTTGGCAAATGCCTGTTGTTGCACTTGCAAGGCCATCAGCACATGAGCTTGCTGGGTGACGGCACTGGCATAATCGAGGGACTCTATCTGATTACTCACTTCCTTGCTATAGACACCCTTCTCTGCATGCCCTTCATCCACTTGATCAAGCAAATTAATACGAGCACCAATAGAACTAACCATCTGGCTGATATCGTCCTGTAATGTCTTGCTTCTATCCAGCATGTTCCGAGCTTGATCCGCTGCATCGGGAGCACCGCTTTCCATGGCATTTACCATAGCATCCAGCTGCTTGAAGAAGTCTCCATTCTGGGTGAACAGCTGGTCTGCCGTCTGATTGAGCCCCACGGTCACGCCTTTGGCGATACTGACTTCCCGGATCAGGGCATCTCCCTGATATTGGTAATCACCAGCAGGGGTTTTAACGATCGCAGTCTGGTTCACCTGGCTGCCAGCAAAAAGGCTCGAACCACTCTCGTTTCTGGCATTGGCCAGATCCAGCAAACCATCCTTGATAACGGCAGTCTCACTGGCCACCGCGCGGCGATCATCTCCGGACAGCGAGCCAGTAGCCGCGGTTTGGGTCAGCTCACGTAATCGCATCAGCATGTTGGTCATGGATTCAAGCTGAATCTCCCCTTGGGAGAGCTGGCTCTTGGCGTTGGCAATATTTTTCTGATATTGCTCCATGGCAACCTGCTCTTTCTTCAACCCGAGCAGCCGTACGCTCCCCACGGGATCATCCGAGGGTTGCAGGATACGTTTGTTAGCCGATATCTGGCGATCAAGCCGGGCATATTCACCGAAACCATGTTGCAGATTGTCGAGCATGCTGAGTTGGATCTGGTTAGTGCTGATGCGCATGGTCACTCCGTCAGAACATGTTCAGGATGGAATTGAAGAGCTGATCGGAAGTACTGATCACTTTGGCATTGGCCTGATATGCCTTGGTATAGGCCATGATCTTGACCCCTTCTTCATCGGTGTTGACCCCACTGACACTGCTCAGTTTGGTGGCCAGCTGTTTCTCCATATTGGCATCCGCCTCCATGGTGGCCTTGGCTTGGCCACTTTGTACCGCCATCCGGCCAAGCAAGGCACTGTAGGCATCATATTGGCTATCTTTGATGGTCAGCAGCTCTTGCAAGTTGCGGTTGTCACCGCTACCGCCGCCCGCCTTGGCAAAAGCCAGATCATCGCCAGTGAAGCCATCCGCAATCTTCAGGGTTCCAGACGGATTGAGTGGATCGTACGTGAAGAGAGATTTCCCCGGGTTACCATGCAGATCGACCCCTCCGCTCTGCTTGGCATTAAAATCATCTGCCAGTTTCTTTGCTATCTGATTAAGCTCGTCACGGAGCGGGCGCAAGACTGTCGTCCTGTATTCGAGCACCCCGGCCAGACTGCCACCATGCAGCTTGGGGACATCAAAGGACTGAGGTCCAAAGCTGAGGCTGAGCGAATCACCAGCCAAAGAGAGAGTACTGCTACTACCAGCCAATACCAGTGGCTGTCCCTGAGGCAAACTTAACGAGAATGAACCGTCACTTTGTCGGTTGACCCTAACTTCCATGAAGGTCGACAACTCACGCACAATTTGCTCGCGACTATCTTCCAGTACCGAGGTGTTGACCCCCTTGGAAGCCTGCTCGCTAATCTGGGTATTCAGCTCGGCCACTTGTTTCAGGTAGCTGTTGACCTGAGAGACAGTGCTGTTCAGTTGATCGTCGATCTGTTTCTCTTGTGTCAGCATGCTCTCATTCAACTGGCCAAATCTGTTGGCCAACGCACCGGCAGAACTGACGATCTGGCTGCGCTGTGCTGGCGTTTCCGGGCTATCGAGTGCAGCACTCAAGGAGGCAAAAAAACTGTCCAGTCCCTTGGCGATATTCATCGACTCACTACCCAACAACTGCTCGGTAGTATTGATGTACTGATGAAAGGAATAAGAAGCGCCAGTGGAAGAGCGACTGCGCCAATGCTGTGAAACCAGGTAGTCATCCGTGATCCTGCGAACACCGGTTACCTCTACCCCCATACCGTTGTCCAGTCGACCAAAGCCGGACAAACTGCCCATCATGGCTTCCTGGCGGCTATAGCCTATGGTATTGACGTTGGCGATATTCTGGGCGGTGACGTTCAACGCGATCTGGGCCGCGTTAAGTCCGCTAAAACCGATATTGAGCATCGACATCAGTCAACTTTCCTCATTTTTGCCGAATTCAGAGGCTGACTGAAGGCAGCCAGGGTATGTGGTTCTGAAGCGACCACAGACTCGGCATTCTTTAATGTCGGTGCTAATTGACTGACCATCTGCTCTTTCAACCCCATACCACCACGCTTGACAAGACTCATCGCCAACTGACTGTCATACATGTCGCGGTATAGCTCCTCTCCTTTAATGATCTTGTCATCCTCATCCTGCATGGCGTCAGAGGCTGAACGCATATGTTTGAGCACTGTCTGTAAAAAGCTCACTTCAAATTGGCCCGCTGCAGCATCCAGCGCAGCACGTTGATCCGGATTGCTCTTTATCTGCTGCAATTCATTGAGATCCTGATAAAAACCAGGCTCTGACGTTATTCTGGTCATAACGATCCTTAGATGACCACCAATTCTCCCTCGAGGGCACCGGCCTCATCGAGAGCTTGTAAAATGGCCATTACATCATCTGGAGTTGCCCCGAGTGAATTAACTGCCTTGACGATCACCTCTAACGAAGTGCCATCCGGCCAGACAAACATGTTGTTTCGCTCTCTATCCACCTGGATCTTCGAGTTCGGTGTCGTCGTCGTTTGTCCATTGGAGAAAGCATTGGGTTGACTGACATTCTGGCTCTCGCCGATGGTCACGGTCAAACTACCATGGCTAACCGCAGCCTTGTGTACCTTGACCCCTTGCCCCATCACAACTGTCCCGGTCCGGCTGTTAAACACCACCCTGGGCCGCTCCTTGCCCATGTCGACCTGAATGTCTTGCAGTAGCGCCATGAAAGAGATCCGCTGACTCTCATCCTTGGGAGCCGTGACCTGGATCCGCCCCGCACTCACCGCTCTGGCTACTGGACCAAGCTGGCGGTTGATTTCCCGCTCAACATTGCGGGCCGTTTTAAAATTGGGTTGGCGCAGATTGAGCGTCACCTCGGGTTTATCCGCAAAGTTGCTGACTGCCTCGCGCTCAATGATGGCGCCATTGGGAATAATGCCTGCCGTCGGCACATTGATGGTCACAGAGGAACCGGATTGCCCCTCAGCCTTGACGCCGGCGACCACTAGATTCCCTTGAGCAACTGCGTACACGTCCCCATCGATACCACGCAATGGTGTCAACAGCAGTGAACCACCGCGCAGGCTCTTGGCATCCCCGATTGAGGTCACGGTTACATCCACCAGCTGTCCCTTGCCAGCCAAGGCTGGTAGCGTCGCCTGTACCGATACGGCAGCGACGTTCTTAAGCTTGGGATCGAGATCATCGGGTAACTGCACGCCAAACTGCTTTAGCATGTTGGCCATGGATTGGCCGGTAAATTTGACCTGGCTACGATCTCCCGTACCCGACAGGCCGACGACCAGGCCATAGCCCACCAGCTGGTTGGTTCGCATTCCCTGCACATCGGCAATATCCAGCAAAGCCCGCTTGGCAGGAGGCGCGGCATTAGCCCACCAGGGCAGGCTCAGGAAGAGCAAGGTAATAAACCATTTGTTCATGTAAACCCTCAAAAAGGTGCGAATGCGGAACTAAAGAAACGCCCCAGCCACCCCATCTGATTACTGTCGGCAAGTGCGCCCCGCCCAGCATAGGTAATGCGGGCATCAGCAATGCGCTGGGAAGAAATGCGGTTGCTCTGATCGATATCTTCCACCCTCACCATGCCACCCAGACGAATATATTCGTCTCCTTGATTAAGACGGATCCACTTTTCGCCCCTGATCCCCAGCACCCCATTTGGCATCACTTCGGCAACAGTTACCGTAATGGAACCGGCTAGCGTGTTTTGCTGGCTGGAAGTAGCGCCACCATCGAAGTCACGATCAGCACTCAAGCTCGCGCCCCAGTCGGAACGCAGTTTTCCACCAATCGAGGGCGCAGGCACGTTCATGCTGCTGTTCTTGCTCATGCTGGTGTTTGCTTTCTTGCTCGACTGAGTACGCTCTTCCAGCACCACGGTCAGAATATCGCCGATACGATAGGCTCGACGATCCTGAAACAGAGTCATCATGTAGTCGCCACGATAGAGGCTACCGTCTTCTCCCCGAGCAGAGACGGATAGCTTGGGTCGAGAAGGAGCCCACTTTTCGTCACCAGGCTCAGGGGCCTTGAGCTCATAAGTGGCACAGCCACCCAGCAGCAATACCACCCAAAGATAACGCCACATCGCCTTCATCATCACAGTGCCTGAGTGACAAACTTGAGCATCTGATCTGCGGCGGAGACTACCTTGGCATTCATCTCATAGGCGCGTTGAGTAGTGATCATGTCAACCATCTCCTCCACCACGTTGACGTTGGAACTTTCCAACGTGAACTGCTTGATGGCGCCCATCGCCTCCTCACCCGGCACCCCTTCAATGGCTTCACCTGATGCACCAGTCGCACGGTAAAGGTTGCCCCCCAGAGCTTCCAACCCAGCGGGATTCGTGAAATTGGTCAAGGTAATACGCCCCAGCTCCACGTTTTCTTGCTGGCCTGGCAGCGTCGCACTCACGGTCCCATCAGTACCGATGGAAACCTTGGTCGCATTGTCGGGGATCTGGATCTGCGGCAACATGGGCAGCCCATCCGAATTCACCAGCAAACCTTCGGCATTGCGGTGCCACTGACCATTACGGGTATAGGCCGTTTCTCCATCAGGACGTTCGACACCAAAGAAACCGGCACCGACAACCGCCATATCCAATTCCTGATTGGTATTCTGAAACTGCCCAGGGGTAAACACTTTCTGTGTGCCGACCACACGCACACCATTACCCATCTGAATGCCAATGGGTGACAGGTTTTGCTGATCCTGCTGAGCGCCCGGCTGGCGTTGTACCTGATAGAACAAGTCTTCAAAGGCCACGCGATCGCGCTTGAAGCCAACCGTATTCACGTTGGCCAAGTTGTTGGAAATGCTGGCCATCTTGGCATCTTGTGCCGACAGACCCGTTTTACTCACCCAAAGTGCTGCATGCATTTTTGCTTCTCCACCTGATTCGTTGGTGCGCTACCAAGCTGCAAGCTCGCCACGCATCTCTTTGCTAGCCCTGACCGGAAATAAGTCTGGCCCCCTGCCGGGCCTGATCATCTGCGGTTTTCATCAACTTGACCTGAAGCTCGAAATTGCGGGTCAATGACATACTGCTGATCAGCTCATCGACCGCATTGACATTGGCTCCTTCAAGAAAACCTGAGGCCAGTACCACCTGCTCACT
Organism: Aeromonas sp. 5HA1; assembly: GCF_029237245.1. Taxonomy (NCBI): domain Bacteria; kingdom Pseudomonadati; phylum Pseudomonadota; class Gammaproteobacteria; order Aeromonadales; family Aeromonadaceae; genus Aeromonas; species Aeromonas sp. 5HA1. The sequence continues at coordinate 58,814 of NZ_JAACFW010000019.1, read as the reverse complement.
GGTCTCGGCATCCCCCCCTTGGCGCAAGCGGAAGAGTCCATCTGGACCTTTTACCAGTTCAACCGGATCCGGGTTGACCAGCTTGAGGCGACCCACATCCAATCGGGCACCACCACCCGGTGGCGTGATACTCAGGGAGCCATCCTTGCCGAAGCTCAAATCACGATAGGCAGGCAGTACCATTTCCCCACCATCTCCCAGCACAGGGCGGCCATTGAGAGTCAATAGCCCTTCAGCATCCACTTCCAGGTTACCTGCCCGGGTATAGGCTTCTTTGCCATCGGCAGTTTGCACTGTGATAAAACCTTCACCACGTACAGCCACATCCAGTTTGCGACCCGTTTGCATCAGAGCGCCCGCCTTAAAATCCGTGCCGGCCATCTCTTCGCGCGCCATGACCCGGCTTGGATAACCATCACCGGTCAGTGCATAGGCTGAGACCCGCTCAAAATCGGCCCGAAAACCGGCGGTATTGACGTTAGCCAGGTTATTCGCCCGAATCTGCTGGGCCATCAGGGTATGTTGCGCCCCCGACATGGCGGTATAGATAAGCTTTTCCACGCATCAAGCCTTAGAAGGAGTTGAAGAGAACCTGAGTCATCTTGTCAGCTGAGCTGATGGTTTTGGCGTTGGCCTGATAGTTACGCTGGGAAGTCATCAGGCTGACCAGCTCACCGGTCAAGTCCACGTTGGAGCTTTCATAAGCCCCCGCGGTAAGTGAGCCCATGGTCCCGGTTCCTGGCGCTCCCAACACTGGCTGACCTGAGCTGAAGGATTGTTGCCAAGTGGTGTTGTTGGTTTGCATCAAGCCATTCGGGTTGGTGAAATTGGCCATCACCACCTGCCCTTGCAGCAAACTCTGACCATTGGTGAAGGTGGCATACACGCCACCATCGGTATCTACCTTGACCCCGGTCAGATCTCCGGCAGCATACCCATTGGATTGGTTGCGGGTTGCGTTGAAGTCGGAGGCATACTGGCTGACACGTGCGACATCGACGGTGAGAGTAATATCATCTGCTCCTGGCGCGGCCAACGCCAGCTTGGGCATAACGGTAGGCGACTCCAGCATGCCGTTGGACTTGAACTTTAGTGTTGTAATGGCTTCTGGTGTTGGCGCAGGTGTTGGTGCCAGAGACCCATCTTTATTTAGAAGCTGACCATCAAAAGTCCCATACACATTCCATGTGTTCTCACCGGTTTTGACAAAATACTGAGAGACTGTGTGTTCAACCCCCAGCGAATCATAAACCTTGCTGGATTGTGAATAGCTGAAACTGTCTGATTTGGCAGGATCAAAGGGATGGGCGGCCTGATCAATGACACTGGCATCTGCCTTGAGATTGGCGACGAACTCCAGCTGGTCAGATGCCTTGGCTGGCAAGCTGCCTGCCTTGACCTGAATATCGCCAACCACGCCGGATTGCAGCTCACCTGCATCATTGGTGGTATATCCTTGCAGACGAGTGCCATTGGCTGTGGTCAAATAGTTGCTGGCATCCCGTTGAAACATACCCGCACGGGTGTAGGAAGTCTGGCCATTGCTATCTTTCAGCACAAAAAAACCACTACCAGAGATGGCCAGATCCAATCCTTTACCGGTACGCATCACATCGCCATTGCGGTCAAAATTCTGGGAAACGTTGTTCATCTCGACACCACCAGCCTGCCCGCCACCATAGATGGCGGCAAACTCGGCACGGCTCGACTTGAAACCAGCCGTGCTGGCGTTAGCCACGTTGTTACTGATAACACTCAATTCCTGGTTCACGGCGCGCAGGCCGCTCAATCCGATACTGAAAGACACAATTTCGCTCCTATCTGATTACGCCGACTTACCAAACTGGATGGCACTGAAGAGAGGCACATCACCCACTCCAGCCACCTGTAACATGATCTCACCCGTGCCGGGCAAGGTGACACGCTCGACCTTGCTGGCCACAAAATTCTTGGATGTGGTCACCACACCATCGAGAGAGGCTTTTACCTCGAAGCTGTATTCACCGGCAGGCAAGGGAGGCAATTCATAATCGAGCCCCCCAGCCTTGCTATCACCCCAATTCTTGGTCGCAACCAGGGTCCCATGTTCGTCATACACCTTAAGCTCAACTTGATCCGCAGCGCCGGCCAGCTCAATCTGCCCACGAATCCCCTTTTCGGCGCTCTGGGTCAGCGTCTTGCTGGGAACCATTACTTCCTTGTCGATCAGATCCGTACTCTGCAATACCTGCTGGGTGTCCATCATATTGATCGACTTCTGCTGCAGGACTTTGAGGCTCTCAACCCCTTCCACCATGCTGAACTGCGCCAGTTGGGTGACGTACTGGGCACCATCCAGTGGATTGGTCGGGTCCTGGTTCTGGATCTGGGCAACCATCATCTGCAAGAATTCGTTGCGCAATTGCATGCCACCCTGGGGGTTCTGGCCTGCAGCCGCACTGTTGGGGGCGATATCGGGTGTAGCAACACGCTGACTGGTGCTACGTGCAGTATCCAGGCTACTCACCTGAGGCAGGCTCATGACTTATACTCCCTGGCCCAAGCGCAGCAGACCTTGCTGCATGCTATTGATACGATTGATCACTTCGACCGAGGTTTCAAAACCGCGCGAGGCGCTCATCATGTCGGCCATCTCTTCAACTGCATTGACGTTGGAGTAGTAGACGAAGCCATCCTGATCGGCCAAGGGATTGGTCGGCTCCAGGCGTTTATCCACCTGGCGATCAGACTGCACGATTCCGGCGATCTGTACCTGAGCTGCCCCTAGCGAATCAGCATCCTGTATGCGTTGATACAGCGTGGAGAACACCGGCTTGATGGCACGAAACGCGGCATCTTCACTGCCCGCTGCACTGTCCACGTTTGCCAGATTGGAGGCCACCGTATCCAGACGTACGGTTTGTGCACGCATGGCACTGCCTGCGATGTCATAGATTCGATTAAACGACATGATTAACGGCCCTCGATCGCTTTGGCGATCCCGGTAATTTTCATATTCAGGAAGGTGAGACTGGTCTGAAAGTCGGTAGCATTATTGGCAAACTTGCTTTGTTCAACACTGAGTTCGGCGGTATTGCCATCCATGGAAACCTGATAGGGAATACGGTATAGAGGATGTTGCATATCATTGGCCATGATGCCCTGACTGATGGCGGCACTCGCATCTCCCGTCGCAACTTGCTGCGCGACACGCCCCAAGATCGTCTTATAATCGACATCTCGGGCCAGATAGCCAGGGGTATCCACATTGGCCAAGTTCCCTGCCAGAATGCGTGCCCTATCCGCCCGCACATCCAGGGCATAAGGGTGTACACCAAGAGCGCTGTCAAATGAGATACTCATGCTTCATCCTTCTATGAATCTGTCAGACCAGTGCATCCTTTATCAAGACTCATGCCAATGATGAATATCCTTTATTCCCGCTGGTTACAGCATCAACAGTGGCTGATGACACTGATAAAAGGGGAAGTATTGTTTCCTGTATGGAAGCGTATTGGCCTACTGGGCCTGCTGATGCTGTCATACCCGCTGCAAGCCGTACCAACTGACTTGTCACGGTATTTAGAGACCCGACTGAAAGAGGATGCCAGTGACGCGCTGAATAGCTATTTGCAGCAACAAGGCTGGTCAGCACCTGAGGCCGACTACCAAGTCTGGATCTCCCCAGCGGTGACCCATTTGCCACCCTGTAGGCAAGCCATTCGTCTACAAGCAGGAGGTCAATATCGGCAACCCTGGGGGCGGCGTCCCTATCTGGCTGAATGCACGGAACCCGCATGGCAACTAAGGGCTCGTGTCGAAGTGACGCTCATGTTGCCAGTGTGGGTGACGGCACAAGAGATCCAGAAAGGCCAAGCCATTCGTGCCGGAGATCTCGTCGAGAAATCTCTTGATATCAGTCGATTGCAACGCGGCTTTGTTCCAAGCTCCGAATCTCTTGTGGGGAGCAAGAGCACTCGGAATCTCAGGATGGGTCAGTTGATTGGTGAACTGGATTTACAAAAGGCTTGGGCCGTTCGGGAAGGGGAGGGAGTACTGATCAGAGCCGGCCTCGACGGTTTTTCCGCAACCACCCGCGGCAAAGCATTGGCAAACGGCGCCATTGGTGACGGCATTAAGGTAAGAAATATCAGCTCAGGCAAAGAGATTCAGGCCTGGGTGATTGAGAAAGGTGAAGTCGAAACCCGTTTTTAACCCAAAGAGCTGGTTCGATTTAAGTTAGGCTGGCCTTGGGTCGCTTGTCAGAGATAGACCATCAGGAATTGACGTTATGAAAATCACACGCACCGACCCGCTCTATGTTCAAACCCAGTTGCAACGAAAGCCGGAGTCTACGACCACACAGCCACAAGCACGCGCCAGCCAGGCTGATGCCCAGATAAGCACCACTGCGCAGTTTGTAAACCAAGCAAGGGCGCAGCTTGCAACGACATCGGATGTGGATATGGAGAAGGTGAACCAGATCCGCCAAGCCATCAGCGACGGAAAGCTCGAACTCGATATGGATGCGCTGAGCCAAGCCATCCTGGATATGCATCGTCGATGAGCATGGATCCCAAGCTGCGGGTCAAGCAGTTGATCATCGGTGTCCAGCAAGATTGTGGTCGCTACACCGAGCTGCAACAACAGCTGCTACGCCAACACAGCCTGCTGGCCGCTCATGATGTCAACGGGCTGGCTGAACACAATCAGCGGCAAACCCAGCTGATGGCAGCAGTTCAGCAGCAGGCACAACAACGCTGTCAACATCTGCTCGCGTTGGGATTGAAACCGGACGAAAAAGGGATGGCGACACTGATCGCAAAACTGCCAGTCAATTTGCAAAAAAACGTTGCCAGCCAATGGCAACAGCTTGAGCAGCTGCTTCAGCAATGCTTGCGCCAGAATGAACTCAATGGTCGCCTGCTGGCCGGGCAGATCGAGACAATCAATACGCTATTGGGACAAGAACAACCCTATGGCAAACTGGAAAGCTTCCCAGACTAATTCTTATCCTTCTCTCAGCACGCGATGACGCAGACTGGATAACTCATCCAGCTGTCGCTGTTCCCGTGATTCCTGCTGCTGACGCTGGGCCAAGTTACGCTTATCCAGCAACAGTTCCAATCCTTTGACCCGACCAAATTGCTTGAGTACCTGACCTTCGTGGTGCTCCAAATCCAATCTGGCCAAGGCAGACTGCTGTACTTGGTGAACCAGCAGATGGCGCAACTGCCCCTCCATCTGCTGCTTGTTCTGCCACAGCAGGGGATGAAATGTTGCCGAACCGGTACTCAGAGAGCTGATCACATCTTGCAACCTCAGTGCCCTCTTCTCTTCTCGCATGGCCTCTTCTCGCAGACGTTGGCGCTCCTTGCCCATCACCTCCAACGCATCCTGCTGCAAACCAAGATAGGATTTCAACATGGCGGATCCTTAAGACTTTCCGAGCACTTGCTTCAGCCCTGTCATCACCTGGACAAAAGGCGTCTCCTCATGGATACCCTGTTGCAGGAAGGCTGCGATGGCAGGGTAACGCTGTACCGCCTCATCCATCTGGGGGTCAGCTCCTGGCTGATAACCGCCCAATGGCAGCAGCTCACGCACCTGTTGATAACGCCCCCACAACTGCCGCAGTGTCACCGCCAGCGTCTGCCATTCGGCCGGGACAACCTGTGGCATGACTCGGCTCACGGAGGAACCTATATCGATAGCAGGGTAATGTCCCTCCTCCGCCAAGCGGCGAGTCAGAACAATATGGCCATCAAGAATGGCGCGGGCCGCATCCACCACTGGATCCTGCTGGTCATCCCCTTCTGCCAAGACTGTGTAGAAAGCGCTCAGAGAACCGTCCTGGTGTATGCCATTACCCGCTCGCTCAACCAGCTGGGTCAGCATGCTGAACACTGACGGTGGGTAGCCACGGGTAGCAGGCGCCTCCCCTATTGCCAGCGCAATTTCGCGCTGAGCCTGCGCATAACGGGTCAAGGAGTCCATAAGCAACAACACATCCCGCCCCTGCTCACGGAAGTACTCGGCGATACGGTGACACAATTGTGCCGCACGCAGACGCATCAGCGGAGATTGATCCGCAGGGGCCGCCACGACGACAGCGCGTGCCAACCCTTCCGAGCCCAGGCTGTGCTCGATAAATTCGCGCACCTCCCGCCCTCGCTCACCAATCAGTCCCACCACCACTATCTGCGCGGTCGTATTACGGGTCATCATGCCCAACAGCATACTTTTGCCAACTCCGGAACCCGCAAACAGGCCCAGGCGCTGTCCCTTGCCGACCGTCAACAGACCATTGATGGCACGTATGCCCACATCAAGCGGCTCGCGCACTGGCGTGCGCAGCAGCGGATTGGGAGGTGAGGCGAACAGAGCAACACGCTCACCTTCATCTCGTAACGGACGGCCATCCAGGGGTTGCAACAGACCATCGACCACACGTCCCAAGAGATGCTCACCGACCTGTATTGTCTCTTCACCATCAATGGGAAGCACACGTGCACCGGCATAGAGGCCACTCATGGGTTGCAACGGCATCAGGTAGGAAATATCCCGGTTGAACCCGACTACTTCGGCCAGCAGTGGTGTCCCTGTTGCCGTATCAACTCGGCAACGCTGGCCCATCACCAGCTGACAGCCAACCACCTCCAGCGTCAAACCTGTGACTCGAACCAGCCGGCCATAACGGCGGAAACTGGGAACATCCTCAAAACTGTCCAGCGCTGAAGTGAGCGCCTGTTGCAGTGCTTCATGCATCCTGTGGCAATTCCAGCGTACTGTTTAGCTGCTCGATACAAGAGGCGAGGCGCTCGCCTGTATTGACCTCGATTACCGCAGCCCGCGTCTCTATACGGGCATCACCCACACTCAGTGCGCTATCCACCTGCAATGGCCATCCCTCACAACGGGTAACGCCTTGCTCAGCCAAACGCTGGCGATCTCCCTCACTGAGATAAATCACCAGCTCTTCTGATGCAGCTGGCAGACTCGCCAAGGCTTGCTCCACCTGATTGAGTACCTGCTGGGGATTGAGGGTAAATTCAGCCTGGATCACTCGTTTCGCAACCTGTGTCACCAGCTGGGCAACCAGCTCTTTTTGTTCCTGCATACGAGAACTGGTCAAGGACTCCCATTGCGCCTGCAGCTTGGCAAAGGGAACCAGCGCCTGATCGAACGAGGCACGCCCTTCGGCCAGTCCCTGTGAAAAACCCCGAGTTTGCCCCTGCTGCAGCCCCCTGGCTTCCCCTTCAACGAGACCACTGGTCAACCCTTGCTGATAGCCAGTCTGATACCCTTCATCATGGCCTTGCTCCAAACCCTGTTGATAGCCGAATTCGAACTGCTCCTGCTGACTCTGCGCCTCTTCTCCGCTTTGCCCCAACGAAGGAAAACGGTAAAGACGAGTGGCGCCCGTCGCCAACTTGCGGACATTGTGACTCATGAACGCCTCCTGTTAATTGACGGTAGGCTCTTCGAACAGCTGGAATTCAACTTCACCCTGCTCCACCAATTCGCGGACAAGTTGCATGACCTCTTCCCTAGCCTGCTCAACCTTGCGCAAGGAAACGCTGCCCTGCCCCTGGATTTGAACATCCAGAGCCTGGGCCATTCGTTTCGGCATGGCCCCCAACACCACTTTGCGGAAGCTGGCTTCGGTATTTTTCAGCGCCAACGCCAACAGATCGCTGGGCAGTTCCTGTACCAGACGCTGTAGAGTTTCATCAGATTGACGACGCAACGCCATGAAATCGAACATGTTCTTCTCGATTTCCAGCGCCATGTCGCCATCGTGCTCCCGTAACAGGGAGAGCATCTGCTCCTTATCGCCCTGATAACGGTTCAAGATGTCGGCAACCTGTCGTACGCCATTTACCTTGGCTCCGGACTGATCCGCCACATAGGCTAGGCAGCGGTCCAAGGTCAGGCGTAGCTCACCCAACACGTGTTCACTGACACTATTCAGGCTGGCAACCCGCACCAATAGATCGTCGTGGACAGAGCCAGGCAGAGCATCCAGTACGGCGGATGCAGTTTGAGGTGGCAAGAACGCCAGCAGAACTGCCTGCATTTGCGGATGTTCATTACGGAAGAAGCGGGCCAGCACATCGGCAGGAACCCATTGCAAACGCTGGATATCCTGGCTCATCACATCGCCATACAGACTGTCAAGCAGGCTGCGGGATAGCCGCTGTCCCAGTGCGAGATCCAGCGTCTGTTCCAGATACTCCCGGGAAGCGCTGCCAATCCCGCTCTGCTCACGGTACTGATTGAAGAACTGCTGCAAAGTCCACTTTGCCTCCATCGAGGTGACGCCAGACAGACCCGCCATCTTGGAGATGAGTCGCTGCACTTCGTCACGGGAGAGTTTCTGCATGACCTTGGCTGCCGCCTCTGTGCCCATGCTCAACAGCAAAATCGCTGCTTTTTCCAGATTATCGATGTCGATATCGACGGCATTTTGGTTCAGATTAACGTTGTTCATTGCCACTCACCCATGATCTGACCACTTCAGCTACCCGAGCGGTGTCCTTCTCAACCAGCAACTGCAGATGCTGAAGCTGTACTTCCAGTTCGGAACCCGGCTCTGGCAATGCCTCCAGATTCAAGGAGGAGAACTGGGGTTCCATCTGATTATCTGCACGGATCAGACCATTATTCATCATCGGTGCCGTCAGGGCGGCATCGTCATCACGCCGCATGGAGAGACCCACAGTTGGTTCTTGCGGTTCGTCCTGCTCTTCGGTTGGTTCCTCATCAGGCAACTGCTGGGTACGCACCAAATGCTTCACCAATGGACGAATCCCGAAGAACACCAACGTCAGGCCAAGCAGGCCACCGACCAGATAACGTAATGAGTCTTGCCAATAAGGTGTTTCCCACCAACCCGATTCAGGAGGAACAATCGGCACAGCACCGGTAAAGTCGAAGACTTGCAGGCTGATCTGATCGCCCCGCGCGTTATCAAATCCGACCGAGCGCTCCACCATCTGACGGATTTGCTCCAGTTGTTCTGCACTCCAGCCATCCTTGGGCGCACTTTGCTGATTTAGCAAAATGGATACATTCATCTTCTCCAGCCGGCCCTGTTGATAGCGGGTATGTACTATGGTCCGGCTGTTTTCATACTGTTTGCTGACCTCTTGCCGCTCGGTACGAGAGTCATTTTTCTGGGTATCCGTGTTTGCTTCTGCCTGATTCTGAGCGGGTTGCTCATTCTTGGGGGTAGTCTCAGGTGGGCGATTCGACAAGGCACCAGGAATCCCAAGTGCCAGTGCGTCTATGGTTTTATCCGACTTGGTGGACTCTTTGGTAACCACCCCTTGCGGATCCAGCTGCTGCTGGGTCTCTTCTACTGCATTGAAGTTTACATCGGCAGCAATCTGTACTCTGAAATTGCCCGTACCCAGCATGGGATAGAGCATGTCGCTGGCACGCTGGCGGATGTATTGCTCAAGCTTGCGCACATACTCCATCTGCTGCACGCTTTGCTTGCCGAAACCAGCCTTGTCACCCAGCTCGGCGCTGAGCAGCTGACCCGCCTGATCTACGATTGTCACAGCGCCCGGCTTCATGCCCGAGATGCTGCCGGCCACCAAATTGGCGATTGCCTCTACCTGCCCAGGTTCCATTGTCTGACCCGGCTGCAGATCCATCATCACAGAGGCACTGGGTTTTTCTTCATCACGACCAACAAAGAGGGTTCGCTTCGGGATCGCCAGATGAACGCGAGCGCTACGTACCGCATCAAGCGAAATAATGGTTCTCGCCAGTTCCCCTTCAAGAGCATGCCGATAGCGAGCACCCTCCATAAACTCGCTGGTACCAAGGCCGGTGACAGTATCCAGCCCTTCCAGACCAGAAGGCATGGCGGCCCTGACACCTCTGGCCGCCAGCGCCATGCGCACATGGGCAAGTTGGCTCTCGGGAACCAAGATTTGACCCGAGCTTTTTTCCAGACGGAATGGCACTTGTTCTTTCTCCAACATCTCCATGATGTTGGCAGTATCGTAAAGCTCCTGTTTTCCATATAGAGGCATGTAATTCTTGCTGGAAGTCCACAGGATCACGACGATCGTACCCGCCACAATGGCCGCTAACAGCGCGATAGTCAGAATGGATTTATTGTCGCGAGAAAGACTACGCCAATTGCGCAAGCCTTCCTGGACTCGTGTTCTGAAGGAATCCGAAGCCCCTTGTGGGGACGTTACCAGTTCAGTCATCACTTACCTCAGAGTGGCATACGCATAATGTCGTCAAAACCGGTCATCAGCTTGTTTCGTACCTGCATCAGGGCTGAAAAGCTGAGGCCCGCTTTTTGGCTGGCCACCATGGCACCAACCAGATCATCGCTCTGACCCGCATCGACGGCCGTCATCAGTTTTGAGGCTATGTTCTGCTGCTCGTTGACTCGACCGACGACATCGCGCATGGCATCGGTGAATGACACATTCGATGCATCATTTAATTCGATGGAAGGGGCTTGGTTGGCGACTCGCTGCATCTCCTGCATCTGCTGCAGGAGCGTCACCTGTGATGACATCATTTCAATCTTCACTCGGTTATCCCTTTAGTTTTGAATCTGCTGCTCAATATCTATGCCCTGCTCACGCATGGCCGCCAGCTTGTATCTCAATGCCCTGGTCGTCATTCCAAGGGCCTCTGCTGTGCGGGTCCGATGGCCGCGAAAGCGGCGCAGGGTCTCTAGTACAAATTGAAATTCTGCATACCGACGCGTCTCACTCAGTCCTTCCGGGGAGGAAAACGCTTCCGGTAACGCATCGTCTGACTCAATGGTGTAACTGGGTAGCATCAAATCGACTGCCTGAATATGCAATCCGCGAGCCATGATTAATGAACGTTGCATGACATTATCCAGCTCCCGGACATTACCAGGCCAACCATACGCCAACAGCTGCTTACGGGCATTTTCACTCAAACGATAGCCTTGCTGAGGTGCGTGCCGCTCGATGAAATATTCGGCCAGTGGCAGTATGTCATCCGGGCGCTCCCGTAGCGCAGGCCAACTCATGGGAAGCACGTCGAGGCGATAAAACAGATCTTCCCGAAAATGGCCCATGGCAACGAGAGTCCGTATATCCTTGTTGCTGGCAGCGATAATCCGCACATCCAGCGTAATAGTTTGGTGACTACCGAGCCGCTCGACTTCCTTCTCTTGCAAAACACGCAGCAGTTTGGCCTGAAGCGACAACGGCAACTCAGAAATTTCATCGAGTAGCAGCGTCCCCCCCTGTGCCAGCTCAAATTTGCCCGGTTGAGTACCTGTCGCCCCAGTGAACGCCCCCTTGTTATGGCCAAACAAGATGGACTCGAGCATGGATTCCGGAATAGCGGCGCAGTTAATAGCGATAAAAGGCTTGCCAGCACGATTGGACATATCGTGGATATAGCGAGCCAGTCGCTCCTTGCCCGTTCCCGATTCCCCACCAATGAGGATGGTGGCGGACGTCTTGGCTGCACGACGGGCAAGTTGCAGCACCTGCAGGCTCATGGCGGAGGTCGCAATCAGATTGGGAATGGATTGGCGCAGGCGCAACGCTCCCCTCACCGCATCGAGCATTTGCTGGCAGCCAAATGGTTTGACTATATAGTCAATAGCCCCTGCCCGCATGGCTTCTGCCGCGAGATAAGCCTGCTGTTCATTCACCAGAATGACGCAGTCGACATCGCAGAATTCATGCACTAATTGGGGACCAGCCTCGGTCATGACATCCATATCGAGCAAGATCAGAGCAACTGAGTTATTGGCGAGAATTAATTTAGACTTCTTGATCGAATCAACGCAGGAGACAGCGTATCCCTGCGCCAACAATATCCCCTCAATATCGTTTCCATTTGATAACGAAGGTCTGATCAATAACAAATGAGGAGTGCTCTCAATACCAATAGGTCTTGAGTTTTTCTTGATAGATAAATCCGAAAGCATATGAACCCGAACCCGTGATTGTTGACAAACCAACCAACCAACAGAACTGATGTGTCAAAAATAAAAGCGCACCATGCTAGAAATGGCACCTCTAATGGGCGTCTCATTTATGCAGAGAGTGGTATCAAGGCGGTAACAATCGCCTTGGTAACCCCGCTATCATTAGCATTACTGCTATTAGACCGGAGGCTTTGCGTCCTGACTTTTCAGTTCAGTTTGCCTTTATCATGCGACTGTCCGTATTGGGACAAGACAGCTCCACCTATCCGGTGATAGCTGTCTAACACATGTGAATTGTTATATTTGTTATTTATTTTTAACACTTTATGCGTCAAAAACAGTCACATCATAACGGCTTCCAATGACAATTCAAGTAGATATGCGGAATATCAACTTCCCGTCACCCCATAAACATGGCAGTTCAGCTTCAGCCTAATGTTCCAATAACCTCCACCCTCAGATCTTCTGGAATTTCATTATAAGAGAGCACTTTGAGACCCTTTGAAAAGGAGCGAGCATATCGTGCTATCAAGGGCCTGAGCTGCGGCATCACAACCAATACCGGAGCATGGCCTTGCTGTTGCAACTGCTCTTTCACCAACGGCATATTTTGCTGCAACTGTGCCAGCAATTGAGGATCAACCGGGAAGCTGTCTAGCTGGATCTTGCCCTGCTGCTGGGACTGGTTCATGGCGGCCAACAAAGTCTGCTCCAAACGGTCATCCAGGGTAAACGCGGCCAAAATATCGCGCGAACCTATTGCCTGTCTGACAATCTGGCGTTTCAAGGCACATCTGACATCAGATGCCAACAAGACAGGATCCTTGGTCAATTCGCTCGCATCCAGCAAGGTGGTAGCAATGGTTCGAATATCGGTGAGGCTTATCTGCTCCTTGAGCAATTGTCGGAAAACCCTCAGTTGCTGCATCTGGGTCAGCGCCAGATTAAGTTCTTCTGCCAGACGGGGTGACTGGGTAGCCAGATATTGGCCCAACTTGCCCACCTCATCATGGCCAAACAGAGAATCAAGCTGCTCTCTCAACAGCTTGCTGGCATGAGTGGCGATAACTGTCGCGGAATCGACCACGGAATAACCTAGGTTCAAGGCCTTGGCCTTGTTCTCCGGCGAGATCCAGACTGCATTCATACCATAGGCGGGATCCTGGGTCAGCTCACCATCCAAGACTCCATACGTATCTCCACTGCTGATGGCCATCAGTCGCTGACAGTCGACGTTACCAGCCGCAAGTGCCACACCGGACAACTTGATCCGGTATTGATCGGGTTGTAACTGCAAGTTGTCACGCACCCGGATCTCGGGTAACAGGAAGCCATATTGCTCGGACAGGGTCTTGCGAATACCCCTTACCCGGGCAAGCAGTTCGGCCCCCTTGTCCGCTTCTGCCAAGGGCACCAGCCGATAGCCCAGCTCAATGGCGACCGCATCGACAGGAGGCAGGTCCTGCCACTCCAGTCCCTGTGGCTCGGACTGCACCATCTGGCGTGTCAGCTCCTGGGCTGCATCAAGGTCAGGATCATTGACCCGACGCTTGCTGACACTCCAACCTGCCCATGCCAGCACTGCGGCAAAGCTGAGAAAAGCCAGCATAGGCATGCCAGGGACCAGACCCAGGATCAGCATGATGGCCGCGGCGGTATAGATAACCCGCGGCGATGCCAAGATCTGCTGACCCACCTGATCCGACATCTCGCCTTCATCGCTGACTCGAGTCACTATGATGGCGGCGGCGGTAGACATCAGCAAAGAAGGGATCTGGGCGACCAGGCCGTCACCTATGGTGAGCAGGGCATAACTCTGGAAGGCCTCGGCAACCGGTAGCGAGTGCTGGAAGATACCGATCGCCAAACCACCGAGCAGGTTGATGATCAACACCAACAAGCCGGCGATGGCATCCCCTCGCACGAACTTGGACGCGCCGTCCATCGCACCGTAAAAATCAGCCTCCCTGGCTATCTCCTCCCGCCGCGCACGTGCCTGATGCTGATCCATGGTGCCGGCATTGAGATCCGCATCGATCGCCATCTGTTTACCAGGCATAGCATCCAGGGTGAAACGAGCGGATACCTCGGATATCCGCTCGCCACCCTTGGTGATCACCACGAAGTTGATGATCATCAGGATCACGAAGACCACCAGACCGACGACATAGTTACCGCCGATGACCACTTCCCCGAAGGCCTGAATAACCTTACCGGCAGCCTCATGCCCCTCGTGACCATGCAACAAGACGACGCGGGTAGAGGCAACGTTGAGCGACAACCGCATCAGGGTTGCCACCAGCAACACTGTGGGGAAGACGGAGAAATCGAGTGGGCGACGGGCCGAGACCGAAACCAGCAGTACCAGAACCGCCAACACTATGTTGAACGTGAACAACGCATCCAGCAGCCAACCGGGCAGAGGCAAGATCATCATGGCCAGTATGGCCAGGAGCAGCATGGGGATCGCGGTATAGGATTGGGTCAATACACGCCAGTTCACAACTTACCTCTCAGGTTGACGTAACTCGGGCGGCACATGCAAAGGGGCAAGAGGAGTAGGTTTTTTCCCCTTGCCTGCCGCATAGGCCCGTAACTGCAATACATGGTTCAGCACATAAGCCACTGCGGTATAAAGACCCGCAGGCACTTCTTGGTCGACCCGGGTGGAGTAATAGATGGCCCGGGTCAGATCCGGCAGACTCATGACCATTTTGTCGTGCTGCTTTGCGACCTGGCGGATCCGTTCCGCCATGCCGTCAACCCCTTTGGCAATCACGTAAGGGGCATTTGCCCGCTCCGGATCATATTTAATGGCCACCGCATAGTGGGTCGGGTTGACGATAATCACATCTGCCTGTGGTACACGCTGTTCGATACGAGCCCGGGCAAGCATCCCTTGTACCTGGCGGATCTTGGCCTTTATCTCAGGCCGCCCTTCACTGTTTTTGTGCTCATCCTTGACCTCTTGCTTGGTCATTCGCAGTTGCTTGCTCAAGGACCAACGCTGATACGGCACGTCCAGTACTGCAATCAGCATCTGCACACTGCCAAGCAAAATAAATGCCTGAGAGAGGATCCGCAGCGCTTGCTCCATCGCGGCCTGGGGAGGCATGCGGTTCATCATCATCAGCAAGGGCCATTGGTGTTGCAGCATCAGTGCCAACGTTGAGCCAATCAGCAGGATTTTGAGCACTGACTTCAGCAGTTCCATCAGGCTGTGAGTTGAGAACATCCGCTTGAGCCCCTTGAGCGGATTGAGCTTCTCTGCGCTGGGTAGTAATTTCTTCCAAGTCAGCACCATGCCACCTGGCACTATGCTGAGCAGTACCAGCAACAACGCCAGAAAACCGAACAGAGGTAGCAGCACCCACAACATGCTGAGCAGGGCTTCAGCCGTCCAGTGAATCATCATTTGCGGATCACGGGCACCTTGCCAGTCAAAGCGTTGAGGACGTTTCATCAACTCAGCAAAGAAGTGGCCAAAGCTGGGCACCATCCATTGCATAGCTAGGCCCCCCAGCAGCAACAGCCCGGCGGAGCTCAGCTCCTTGGAGCGCGCTATCTGTCCCTCTTCCCGCGCCTTGCGCAGTTTCTGGGAAGAGGCCTCTTCAGTTTTATCCTGGGCGCTATTCTGACTCATAACGGGGTCAGAGCCCTGAGTTGCTCCAGCACATGCGTCACCAAGTCAAGATAGCGGGCCGGTACTCCACTGATGGAAATAGCCATGGTCACCAACCCGAGCAACAAGGTCATGGGAAAACCCAGCGAAAAGATGTTCAGGGATGGCGCAGTGCGGTTCATGACCCCGAAGGTCAGGTTGACCATCAACATGGCCACCACCGCTGGCAAGGTCAGGATCAATGCGGCACCGATACACCAGCCAAACAAACCTATGACCCCCTTCATATCCAGCAAGTCGAGCGAAGATCCAGGTGGCCAACTGCGCAAACTCTGTACCAGCACATCCAGAGTGACCAGATGACCATTGAGCCCGAGAAACAACAGTGAGCAGAAGATAAGCATCAGCTGGCTGACGATAGGAGCAGAATCCCCGTTGCTGGGATCATTCATCACTGCCATCGCAAGGCCCATCTGCATGGAGAGGATCTGCCCAGCCATGGTCATGATCATGAACAACATCTGGACACAGAGTCCGAACAGCAGCCCGAACAACAGTTGCTCCACAGTCAGCACCAGGGCGCCGGTGCTGAAAGGATCGACCACTGGCATATCTTTTAACATGGGAGCGATCAACAGGCTGACAATGAAGGCGAAGAGCAAACGCACTTGTGGCGGGATCCGACCATCACCAAATACCGGCATAACCCAAAATGCGGTGGCAATCCGGATGAATGGCCACCACCACTGCCCCAGCCAAGCCGTCAGGTCGGCAGCACTGAGAGACAGCAGGGAATTCATCCAATAAGCCCGGGTATCTTCAGAAACAGATCGTGGAACAGGGTCGTGATTTGGGAGAGCAACCAGTTGCCGGTGAAGATGAGCGTCATCAAGGTAACCAGAAAACGTGGCAAGAAGCTGAGTGTTTGCTCCTGGATCTGGGTAGCCGCCTGAAACACGCTGACGACCAGACCGACGATCAGGCTCGGTACAATCAGTACCGAAACCATCACCACCACCAGGTTAACGGCACCACCAATGAGCGCCACACTCTGCTCTGGTGTCACGTCAGCCTCCACTACCAAAGCTAGCTGCGAGGGTACCTACCGTCATGGACCAGCCATCCACCAGCACGAACACCATCAGCTTGAATGGTAACGAGATGATCAGAGGCGAAAGCATCATCATCCCCATCGCCATCAGTACGCTGGCAACGACCAGATCTATCACCAGAAAGGGGATAAACAACATAAATCCTATCTGGAAGGCCGTATTCAGTTCACTCAGCACAAAAGCAGGCAACAAGACCCCAAACGGGACCTCGGCCTTGGTGAGGGAGGTGGGCTCACCGGAGATCCGCAGCATCTGTTCCAGATCCGGTTCGCGGGTCTGCGCCAGCATAAAATGACGCAAGGGCTTTTCAGCCCGAGCAATCCCCTCCGACAGGCTAATTTCATTCTGGTCGTAAGGGATGAATGCATGCTGATACATGTCAGTCCACACAGGGCGCATGATCACTATCGTCAATATCAAGCTGATGCCTATCAGTACACGATTGGGAGGGCTCTGCTGCAAGCCCATCGCCTGGCGCAGAATCGCCAGCACTATGATGATCCGGGTAAAGCTGGTCATCATGAGCAATAGCGTCGGAAGGAGTCCCAAAAGGGTCATAAAGAACAGGATCTGCAACTTGATGTTGTAGTCCTCCCCACCTTCCGCCCCCGGTAAAACCGAGAACAATGTCATGTCTGCCCCCCAACTGGGCAGCGCACACAACAGCAGAGCAAACAGCAGGTGGCGCATCAGTCGTCCATGCCACCCAGCAGATTGGTGTCGATCACATCCACCAGACGCAGACCATATTTACCATTGACCACAACGACTTCTCCCTTGGCCAGCAGGCGGCCATTTACCCGGACGTCAAGCGGCTCACCAGCCAATTTATCGAGCTCGATAACAGCCCCTTCTTCTACTCGCATCAATTCCCCCAGCGAGACCTCGGTACTGGCCACTTCCAGCGTTACCTTGACCGGGATCTGGCGAAAGAAGGAGAGATCCCGCTGCTTGCTGCTACTGGTGGGAGCCATATAGTCTGCCGCACTCGGCATGCTGATATCATCACCAAACAGTTGATCCAGCCCATCCAAATCCAGCGGGTCATTCATAGTGTGCTCGTTCATAATTCGATTATTCCTCTACGACCGTCGCGACCTGATAAACCAGGCTGCCTTTATGTTCAGCGATACGTCCACTAAAGCAGGGACGGTTACCAATCAGGGCTGGCATCACTTCCGGTAAATCCAGCGAAAGCACATCGCCCACCTTGAGACACTCCAGATCGGCCAGCGTCATGGACAACTGCCCCATCACCACGCGCAAACGTGTGGGAATGTGTGTCAGTGCCTGCTCCAAGGCGCCATCTTGCAAGGTGTGCCCTGCCGCAGGACCTGTACTCTCAGCGGGTGGAACCAGCCACAACTGCCAACCATGGGAAAAGCTCCCCACCGTCAGGGTGGCAGCGGCCATCCACAGTCGTGACGCCGGGAGTACATCACGTGTAATCAAAGTCAATTGCCACTCGAGATCACCCAGCCCCAGGCAGGAAGACCAGATGTCGACCTGATATTGGCAAAGACGCAACACCAGGCGTTGCTCGGTATCCGTCAATCCTTTGCTATGAGAGGCGGTTTCTCCCTGATTGCGTAAAGAGCCGCCGAAGAAAAGCACAGCCAAACGATAGATAACTGAAGGGGATATGGAGAAATAAGCGACCCGTTGGGTATCAAGCGGACTACGGGCCTCAACCCAGATCAAGCCATCATCATGTTCCGGGGATTCAACGGCGATGAACTCCTGATAAGCAAGCTCGCAGTCAGCGCTATTAAACAACTGAGCCATGCACCCGGCAGCCTGCTGGGAAAAGGTCCCCAACTGGGCATTTACTTGTTTGAGTCGCTCCCGGTCTGCTCGTTCGCCCCCCAGAAGATCATAATGGGGAAGGGTTTTGCCCCGCTCAGCACAAAGCAACCGAGAAGGTGTGAGCATTACGCCGCTTGATGACATTAAGAATCCACCTTAGCCATTTTTATCTCGCCTTACTGCCACAGAGACATCTATCAGGCCAGCCATGTGATCGGTACAAATAGTCCAGCCGACATAGAGCGACCAGAATGGGCGAGAACTTTATTACAAAACCCTGAAAGGCGCCACGAGACAGTCTGGCAACCCAAAAATAAAAATCCCGGCACCTGTTGGTGCCGGGATTTTAAGGTACTTGCATACCTTGAAGAGGTCGGAGTCGGCCTGTAAGCCGGGTTCTGTACCGGGTTGCCCCGGGTAGCAATCATTCCTCTAGGCCAGCAATCGCTTGCTGGCTCAAGCAACCTACCCGCCCCCAACGCGGGCCGCGCCAATAGGGGCCTATTTGGTCTTGCTTCGGGTGGAGTTTACCGTGCCACGAACTGTTACCAGACGCGCGGTGCGCTCTTACCGCACCCTTTCACCCTTACCTGATCCCTTGCGGGCCATCGGCGGTTTGCTCTCTGTTGCACTGGTCGTGGGCTCACGCCCCCCAGGCGTTACCTGGCACCCTGCCCTATGAAGCCCGGACTTTCCTCCCCTCCGCCCGTCTGTCCCGAGGGACACAACGACGAAGCAGCGATTGCCCAGCCGACTCCGAGGCGCGGATTATAGCCTCGTGACACTGTGGGGTAAACCGGCAATTCCCGTTTACAGCAATTAATAGTGCTCTAATCCGTACTTGTAGAGGGCATTTTTCTTCACACCATGGATTTCTGCGGTGAGCGCCGCCGCTTTTTTCAGTGGCAACTCGGTCACCAGCAACCCTAGGGTACGGATCGCCTCGGCAGGCAGCTCTTCTTCCGTTTTGCTGGCTCCCGCGACCACCAACACTATCTCGCCACGGCAGCGATTATCATCCTGACCAAGCCAGGTCAGCATCTCGGAAGCGGGCAGACCATGGATGGATTCAAAGGTCTTGGTCAATTCGCGACACACCACCACCTGACGCTCGCCCAGAATGCGAGCAATCGCTTCTACCGTATCCTGCACCCGACGTGGGGATTCATAAAATACCAGTGAGCGAGTGTCTTCGATCACGGCCTGCAATCTGTCATCACGCCCTTTGCTTTTGGCGGGCAAAAATCCTTCGAAGGCGAAGCGGTCGGTCGGCAAACCGGCTGCGCTCAGGGCCGTGATGGCGGCACAAGGACCAGGCAGTGGTACCACCTTGACGCCTGCTTCTCGACAGCGGGTGACCAAGTGGTAGCCTGGGTCGCTGATGAGCGGAGTCCCCGCATCGGAGACCAGGGCGACGGTCTTGCCTTCCTTGATCCGGCCGATCAGCACATCGGCTTTCTGCTGCTCGTTATGATCGTGCAGCGCGAAGGTGGGTACCGAGATTTGGTAGTGGCTCAGCAGGATACCGGTATGACGCGTATCCTCGGCAGCCACCAGATCGACACTGCGTAAAATGTCCAATGCACGCTGGGTAATGTCCGCCAGATTACCGATCGGAGTGGGGACTATATACAGGGTTGGGATGTCACTCATGGGATCTCCGAGTGTCCCGACAATTGTGTCGCCATATTGGCCCGTTTACACTATGGGGAACTTCAACACTGGTCGGGGAATGAACTTGAACCGGGTTACAAAGCAGCTAAGTGTATCACGACTCTTCGGCATCATACTCGCGGCAGCACTGCTCGCCGCCTGTGCGTCGGGGCCCAATCAACCTTCCGGGCAGCCAGGTATGCCGTCGGCCTTCTCGGATCTGACCAAAAATGCCCAGTGGTATCTGGAACAGGTGGATCCTGTCAAACCTGCCGAAGCCTTTACCTGGCAGGTGATGGCGGCACGCAGCTACTTGGCACTCGGCCAGGCCAAGCCGGCATCGGCGCTATACCAGCAACTACAGAAGCAGGCCCAGAGCGCGGAGCAGAAAGCGCAGCTGCAACTGTTGCAGGCACATCTGTTGCTCGCCCAGGGCAACGCCAACCAGGCGCTGATCCTGCTGGAGGGCAAACCGGACGTGCCGCTGGATGCGGATACGCAGAAAAATTGGTATCGCCAGCGGGTAGTTCTGCAGCTGGATATCAACAACAAGTTTGGTGCAGCCAAGTCGCTGATCTTGATGGAGCCCTATCTGGCCCAGAATGAGCTGGCGACCAACCATCAGCAAATCTGGTCTCTGCTGAAGAGCATGACACCCTCCACCTTGCAGGCACTGGAAGAGGCGCCGGCCCCTGACGTGACCACAGGTTGGCTGCGACTGGCGGCACTGGTTAACGAGTTCGGTGCCCAGCCCAGTCAGCTGGCCCGTCAGCTGGCAGGATGGAAACAGGCTTTCCCTGACCACCCGGCCCAGAAAGACATGCCAGCCGGTCTGGGGGATCTCGCCACCAGCCACATCAATGCGCTGCAGCAGATCGCCGTGTTCCTGCCGCTCTCGGGCAATCTCGAGCCGCAGGGCGCCGCCATTCGCAACGGTATGTTGATGTCTTACAAGGAGAATCAGAGCCAATTTACCCTGAACTTCTACGACACCCAGACCAAGGCGATGGGCGAACTCTACAAGCAAGCCATCCAGGAAGGGGCCAACATGATCATTGGTCCGCTGCTCAAGGACAGAGTCGAGGAGCTGCTCAAGGCCAATCCGACCGTGCCCGTGCTGGCGCTGAACGAGTTGGACAAACCTATCGTCAACGACAGCACCTTCTACTTCTCGCTCTCTGCCGCTGCCGATGCAGCCCAGGCAGCGCAATATCTCTACGGTCAGGGTTACCGAAAACCGCTGCTGATCGCTGCACAGGGCCGAATTGGCTACAGCAGTATCAAGGCATTCGAGCAGGCATGGGCCACAGTGAGTCAGGACAAGCCTGTCGTGGCCACCTTTGGTGCTCGTAACGAAGTGCAGGGCATGGTCAAGAATGCTCTGAGTGGTCGCTCGACCTCACGGGCCGGGGAGGTGGTACAACTATCCGCAGCCGCGCCACGCAGCATAGATGTGGTCTACGTGGTCGCCAATAGCCTGGAGACCCGGATGATCAAGCCCTACGTGGATATCTCGGTCAATCCAATGGGCAGCCTGCCCATCTACAGCAGCTCACGCAGCTACGACAGCGCCACCACAGAGGTCGCTTCCGAGCTCAATGGTATGCACATCTCAGACATGCCGCTGCTGCTGGGTGGCTACGAGCAGCAACGGGAGCAGATCGCACTGCTCTGGCCGCAGACCCAGGGTGACCTAATGCGCCTGTTCGCACTGGGCTACGATGCCGTCAGCCTGGCAGAAAACCTGCAGCAGATGCGCAAGGTCAATGCCATGCAGCAACCAGGCATGAGCGGACAGCTGAGCGTGGATGCCAATGGCAACATTGTGCGGGTACTGGATTGGGCCACCTACCAGAATGGTGCACTGGTCAGCGACAGTGCAGCACCTCAGCTTGAGGGAGCCCCCAATGAAGGATCTATTGGCACGGATGAGCCAGCAGTGGCAAAACCTGTTTCCGTCACCGACGAGCAAGGGACAACACTTTGAGCAAGTAGCGGAACGTTGGTTGCAGGCTCGCGGCCTGCAACCCGTGACTCGCAACTACCGCTGCCGCGGCGGCGAAATCGATCTCATCATGCGCCAGGGGAATACCCTGGTGTTTGTTGAGGTCAGATACCGCGCTCATGCCAGCCATGGCGGGGCCGCCAGCTCTGTCACCCCGCGCAAACAGCACAAGATCGTGCTGGCAGCGCGCCACTATTTAACGCAACATGCCATCAACGAGGCCAGTCAGGCCTGCCGATTCGATGTAATCGCGTTTGAGGATGACCAGCCAAACTGGATCCAGAACGCATTTTAAGAGGACCCTATGACTGACCGCATCAAAGAAAACTACACCGAAAGCATCCAGACCAAAATTGCCGCCGCCGAGGCGCTGCCGGACGCTATCCATACTGCGGCCCAGATGCTGACCATCTGTCTGCTCAATGGCCACAAGGTGATGGCATGCGGTAATGGTCCCTCTGCTGCGCTGGCCCAGCTGTTCATCTCCGAGCTGGTCAACTGTTACGAGACCGAGCGCCCTTCCCTGCCCGGCATGGCACTGACCCCAGACATGGCCACCATCAGCGCCATCGCCACCGATCATGGCTTCGAAGAGATCTATGCCAAACAGATCAGAGCCCTGGGACAAGCCGGCGACATCCTGGTGGTCATCACCACCACAGGCAACAGCCGCAGCCTGATCAAGGCCGCAGAGGCCGCTCTTTCACGGGATATGACCATAGTGGTGCTCGGCGGGGGAGACGGTGGGGAAATCGCCGGGCTGCTCGGTCCCAACGATGTGGAGATCCGGGTACCATCCGCCCGACGCCCCCGTATTCTGGAGGTTAACCTGTTGACCCTGCACTGCCTGTGTGATCTCATCGACCAGACACTTTTCCCGCAACAGGAAGATTGAAACCATGAAAAAGCAAACTCTCCTGCTTGGCCTGCTGGCTGGTACCCTGCTGCTGCAAGGCTGCGCAGCCGTGGTGGTAGGCGGTGCCGCAGGTACTGCCAAGGCCTCCGGCGATCGCCGCACTCTGGGTGCCCAGTGGGATGATCAAGCCATCGAACTGAAAGCTGCCAATCTGTTGGCCGACAACAAACCCTTGAGTGCAGCCAGCAAGATCAGCGTCTACAGCAACAACGGTCGCGTACTGCTGGTCGGCCAGACACCTTCTGACGCTTACAAGCTCGAGGCTGGCAAAATAGTTGCCCGCATCGATGGCGTACGGCACGTCTACAATGAGCTGCGACTCGGCCAGCCAGTCAGCATAGGGGTACGCAGCAATGACTCCTGGATCACCTCCAAGGTCCGTGCAGACATGCTGGGGGCCAAGAACTTTGACAGCGCCAAGGTCAAGGTGGTCACCGAGAACGGCGAGGTGTTCCTGATTGGCCTGGTGACTCGCCAGGAAGGGGACCACGCCGTTGAAATAGCCCGTCACGTCAGTGGTGTGAAGCGCGTGATCAAAGCGTTCGAGTTCGCCCAGAACTGACACGCAGGTAGCAAACAGATATAAAAAACGCAGCCAGTTGGCTGCGTTTTTTTATTTGATGACTTTCAGCGTCGGCCGACCGGTCGGCCGCGGTGGTTCCGGCTCGGGCTCCACCGGTGCTTCAGCCTGCTCCAGCCAGAGGTCGTACCCTGGCTCGGGCGGGAACAGGGTACCCACGCCGTTCTCCCTGGCATGAATCGCCAGTATGGCAGCCATAGGGATATAAACCTGCTGGGAGACACCGCCAAAACGGGCGCTGAAGCTGACTGCTTCATTGTCCATGTGGAACTGCCCCACAGCACGCGGCGCTATGTTCAGGACTATCTGTCCATCCTGAACAAACTGCATCGGCACCATCACATGGGGGATATTGACGTTGACCACCAGATGCGGTGTCAGCTCGTTATCCAGCAACCAGTCAAAGAACGCCCGTAACAGATACGGGCGACTGGGTGTCATTGTTGGTTCCATGCTCATACGCCAGCGCGGATCTCACGTTCAGCTTCAGTCAATGAAGCCTGGAAGGATTCACGCTCGAACAGACGAACCATATAGGCTTTCAGCTCTTTGGCACCGCGACCGGCGAAATCGATCCCTAGACTGGGCAGACGCCACAACAGCGGTGCCATGTAGCAATCGACCAGACCGAACTCTTCGCTCATGAAATACGGCATTTCACCGAAGATAGGCGCGATGGCCAGCAGGTTGTCACGCAACTCGGCACGCGCCGCATCGACATCGGTACCTGCCATGATCTTGTCGGCCAGGGAGTACCAGTCCAGCTCGATGCGATGCATCATCAGACGGCTGTTACCACGGGCAACCGGGTAAACCGGCATCAGGGGCGGGTGCGGGAAGCGCTCGTCCAGATACTCCATGATGATGCGTGAGGTGTACAGTGCCAGCTCACGATCGACCAGAGTCGGTACAGTGTTGTACGGGTTCAGCTCGGCCAGCTCATCTGGCAAGTTGCTTGGGTCAACCTGGCAAATATCTACGCTAACACCCTTCTCCGCCAGGACAATACGCACCTGATGGCTGAACATATCGTTGGCACCGGAAAACAGCGTCATTACCGAACGCTTATTGGCAGCTACAGCCATTGAACCCTCCCGTCATTAAAAAGCAGAAACGGCAATGAAGCATCTTGGTCTTCATTGCCGTGCATTATATTACCCGGATCTGGTCGCTTAGTGAACGTCGCGCCAGAATTCCTTCTTCAACAGCACAGTGAAGATGAAGAAGATTACGATGAATCCAAGTACCCAGAAGCCCATGCGTTCGCGCTCCTGTTGTACCGGTTCAGCCGAGTAGACCAAGAAGTTTACCAGATCCAGTACCGTCTGATCATACTCTTCGTTATTCATTTCACCGTTGCCGTCAGATTTGACACTGACAACCTGCTGTACGTCCACCCCATCCACAGTGTGAGTCGCAAACTCGGCACGGGGCGTGCCTTGCAGCGGCTCCAGCACATGAGGCATGCCCACGGACGGGAAAACAGCGTTGTTCACGCCAAACGGACGAGTCTCATCCACATAGAAAGAGCGCAAATAGGTATAAACCCAGTCAGCCCCGCGCACCCTCGCTACCAGCGTCAGGTCGGGAGGCGGTGCACCAAACCACTTGGCCGCATCCTTCTCCGACATGGAGATTTTCATCAGATCGCCGATTTGGGCTCCCGTGAAGATAAGATTTTCCCTCATCAGCTCATCAGGAATCCCCAGGTCTTGCGCAACGCGGTTGTAGCGCTGGTACTGGGTAGAGTGACAACCGGCACAGTAGTTCATGAAGGTCGTGGCACCACGCTGCAGAGACGCCTTGTCACTCAAGTCATAGTCGGCCTTGTCCAGCGGGAAAGTACCGCCAGCAGCAAGCGCCAGGCTGGGCAGCAGGGCCAGCACTGCAAACATTATTCTTTTCATTTGAATGTCACCCTCTCCGGCAGCGGCTTGGTACGCTCATTCTTGCTGTAGAAGAACAGCAGGACAAAGAACCCGAAATACCCCAGCGAGCAGAACTGGGCAACCAGGGTCAAGGTCGGGGTCGATGGCAAGACGCCGAGGATACCGAGAATGACGAAGCAGACCACGAACTGGGCGATATTCAGCTTGTGCAGCGTACTGCGATAGCGAACGGAGCGCACCTTGCAGCGATCCAGCCAAGGCAGCAGGAACAGCACTACGATGGAGAGACCCATCATGATGACACCGAGCAACTTGTCCGGCACAGCCCGCAGGATGGCGTAGAAAGGAGTGAAGTACCACACAGGAGCGATATGCGCCGGCGTCTTCAGACCATTGGCCACTTCAAAGTTCGGCTTCTCGAGGAAGTAGCCCCACATATCCGGCTTAAAGAAGATGATGGCGCAGAAGAAGAACAGGAAACCGGCCACGCCGATCATGTCCTTGACGGTGAAGTAAGGGTGGAAAGCCACCGCATCCAGCGGCCAGCCGTTAGCATCCTTGTGCTTCTTGATGTCGATGCCGTCAGGGTTGTTGGAGCCCACTTCGTGCAGCGCCAATATATGCATGGCCACCAGCATCACCAGCACCAGCGGCAACGCTATGACATGGAGCGCGAAGAAGCGGTTCAGGGTCGCCCCCGAGATGACATAGTCACCACGGATCCACAGAGTCAGATCCTCTCCGATCACCGGAATGGCGCCAAACAGCGAGATGATGACCTGAGCCCCCCAGAATGACATCTGGCCCCAGGGCAGCAGATAGCCCATGAAGGCTTCCGCCATCAGCACCAGGAAGATCAGCATGCCGAAGATCCAGAGCAGCTCACGCGGCTTCTGATAAGAGCCATAGATCATGCCACGGAACATGTGCAGATACACAACGACAAAGAACGCTGAGGCCCCGGTGGAGTGCATGTAGCGCAGCAGCCAGCCGTAGTCCACATCCCGCATTATGTATTCGACTGAGGCAAAGGCGCCCTCAGCCGACGGGTTGTAGTTCATGGTCAGCCAGATGCCGGTGATGATCTGATTGACCAGTACCAACATGGCCAGCGAGCCAAAGAAGTACCAGAAATTCAGGTTCTTTGGTGCCGGGTACTTGGCCATATGGTCGTTGTACATGGCCGTGAGCGGAAAGCGATAGTCAATCCAGCCCATCAGTTTGGAAAACATGGTCAGGCCTCCTTGCCATCATCGGCACCGACCAGGATGGTGGTGTCGCTAAGATATTGGTACGGCGGAATGACCAGGTTCAAGGGTGCAGGCACCCCCTGGAACACTCGACCAGCCATGTCGAACTTGGAGCCATGGCACGGGCAGAAGAATCCGGAGGTCACGCCTTGAACCTGCTCACCGAAGTTATCCGGCAGGTAGGAAGGAGAGCATCCCAGATGGGTACAAATGCCGACCGCAACAAAGATTTCGGGTTTGATGGATCTGTAGCCGTTATGGGCATAATCCGGCTGCTGTGGTTCGTCAGATGCGGGATCCCGCAGCTGGCCATCGTGAGCCGCCAGTGCATCCAGCGTCTGCTTGGTGCGTTTCACCACCCAGACCGGTTTGCCTCGCCACTCAACACGGATGAGCTGGCCTGGTTCCAACTTACTGATATCCACTTCTACCGGAGCGCCCGCCGCTTTGGCCTTGGCACTCGGGTTCCATGACTTTATAAACGGCACTGCGGTAAAAGCAGCTCCTACCCCACCAACGGCAACCGTTGACCAGGTAAGAAATCTGCGGCGACCGGTATCAACTGGCGCATTGCTCATCCAAAAACTCTCCCATGTGGACTCCGCACATTCTTATTGTGTCCCTGTTCCCCTTTCTTCCGTGACAACAGCGGCGGAAGCGGAGTTACAATTGTCACAGAAAAACCGAGGGAATTTTAAAGAAAAGATAACAACTTGACAAGAAAGACCAGCGAAGGGCAAAAACAATAAATATACATTTTTTTGTCTTTTGTGACGTGGTGTTAGCATTGGCGTAGGTAATATTACCAATAAAAAAAGCCTGGCACATGGCCAGGCTTTTTTGACACTCGTGAGAGTGAGTACAAAAAGCGAATTAACGCTTGGAGTACTGCGGACGCTTACGAGCTTTGTGCAGACCGACTTTCTTACGCTCAACCTTACGGGCATCGCGAGTAACAAAGCCTGCTTTACGCAGTTCGGCGCGCAGGGTTTCATCGTACTGCATCAGAGCACGAGTGATACCGTGACGGATCGCACCAGCTTGACCGGAGATGCCACCACCATTAACGGTGATGTACAGATCCAGTTTCTCGGTCATCTCAACCAGTTCCAGCGGCTGACGAACTACCATGCGGGCAGTCGGACGGCCAAAGTACTGCTCCAGGGAGCGCTGGTTGATTACGATTTTACCGCTACCCGCTTTGATAAACACGCGAGCAGTGGAGCTTTTGCGACGGCCGGTACCGTAGTATTGATTTTCTGCCATGTTGCCAGTTCCCGATTAGATATCCAGTACTTGAGGTTGCTGAGCAGCATGAGCATGCTCGGCGCCTGCGTAAACTTTCAGTTTACGGAACATGGCACGGCCCAGAGGACCCTTCGGCAGCATACCTTTGACAGCAGCTTCGATTACCATTTCCGGCTTACGCTTGATCAGCTTGTCGAAGCTGATTGACTTGATACCACCCGGGAAACCGGAGTGAGAATGGTAGATTTTATCGGTAAATTTCTTACCGGTTACATGTACCTTCTCAGCGTTTACAACGATGATGTAATCACCGGTGTCAACGTGCGGAGTATATTCAGCTTTGTGCTTACCACGCAGACGAGAAGCGATCTCGGTTGCGATACGACCCAGAGTTTTACCCTCTGCGTCCACAATGTACCAGTCACGTTTTACGGTTTCTGGCTTGGCAACGAAAGTTTTCATTAAGTTAAACCCAATTACCTGTTACAGACCCAATTGCTTATGGGGGCTCTCCCACAAACAACAAACGATGGCCTACCTGTACCCCTTCGAATACAAGTAAAGCTTAAAGTGTCGCTGTCTTATCGACAGCTGTAACGTGGGCCGGGCGATTATAAGTGAAGTTGCCTTGAATATCACCTGCTAATTTCACTGCCATGAAGCTAGCAAATGTCGCCCGGCCCTACCTGCCGCAGATGCCCATCCGACTGGCAGGCGCGGTATTGTGACTAAGGAAGGTGCACTCTGGCAAGGTATTCGTGCGATTGCATTTCCTGAAGCCGTGAAAGACAACGTTTGAATTCGAAATTCAACAGCCCGTTCCCGTAGAGTTCTGTCATGGGGAGAGCCGCCGACATGATGAGTTTGACGTGCCGTTCATAGAACTCGTCCACCATGGCGATGAAGCGGCGAGCCGCGTCATCCGTGCCAGCCCCCATGGGTTGAACATTGGCAAGCAGCACAGTATGAAACAGGCGGGCCAACTCTATATAGTCGCCCTGTGAGCGAGGAGTACAGCAAAGTTGCTCGAACTCCATGTACAGCACACCTTCCCCCATTCCCAGCGACGTCAATTGACGATGATTGATCTCGACACTGCCAGCGTTGACCTGCTCCAGACCCGTTAACTGTTGGAAATATCGGTCCAGATTGGATTTTGCCTGCTGATCCAGCGGAAAGTGATATATCTCTGCCTGCTCCAGGGTACGCAAGCGATAGTCGATGCCACCATCCACGTTAAGTACCTCGCAATGACGCTCGATGAGCTCGATTGCTGGCAGAAAACGGGCTCGTTGCAGACCATTGCGATAAAGATCCTGTGGCGGGATGTTGGAGGTCGCCACCAGCACAACGCCATGACCAAACAGCTCCTGGAACAGAGTGCCAAGCAGCATGGCATCCGTGATGTCGGAGACAAAAAATTCATCGAAACAGATGACATCTGTCTCGCTGGCGAGCTTGCTGGCGATGAGCTTGAGCGGATCGGCCTGGCCGGTCAGCCCCCTGAGTTCGTCGTGCACCCTGTGCATGAAACGGTGGAAGTGGATACGCAGTTTTCGCGTCCTCGGCAGGCTCTCGAAAAAAGTATCCATCAGCCAGGTCTTGCCTCTGCCCACTCCGCCCCACATATATAGTCCGAGGACAAGCTCCTTGGCCTTGGGCTTTTGCAACCAGCCCAACAGGCCGCGGGATCTGGTCGGAGTCGGGCTTTGGCACAAATCCTGATAGAGTCGCTCCAGGCGGGTCACGGCCATCGCCTGAGCCGGGTCGGCCACAAAGCCGGGGCGCTGCAAATCCTGCTGATATTTTTGCTGCGGGGTCATCCTGTCAACCGCCTCCAAGTCCCTGAATGAAGGACAAAATGGTATCACGCTCTCGGGGTGCACGGTATAGTGCCATCAAGGCGTAGCGGCCATCCAGGCCGCCTCAACACACATTGATTTAGCTGTAACAAGGAGCATCTATGAGTCTGTTAAACGGGATCCTGCTGGCTGTCGCCGCCTTGATTATCGGTATCATCATCGGTCGCTTCACGGTGCGCAGCCGGGATGCCGGACGTCTGGAACAAGAGCTGAAAAAAGCGCACACGGAGCTGGAAAGCTACCAGGGCCAGATCAACACCCACTTTGCCGACAGCGCAGCTCTGATGGAGCAGCTTGCCGAGCAGTATCAGACCCTCTATCGCCACATGGCAGAGCAGAGCAAATTCCTGGCCAAGGCACAGGAGCCGCTGTTCCGTGAAGCACTGCTTGAAGAAAGTGCCGATACTCCGGCCAACGAAGAACCGGGCATTCCGCCCCGTGACTATGCCGGCGCCTCCGGTCTGCTCAAGCAGTCCAGTTAGTTCCCCGCGGAACTAATTGCGCTGTGTTGTGGTCAGACCTTGACGATTGCATTGCAACTTTTTCTGGGAGCTGTTTTTCATATGCGTAAACCTCTTTCTGTGCTCAGTGTGCTAGCCCTCAGTGTCGGTATCGCCATGTCTGCGGCCCCTGTGCAGGCTGCACTGCCCTCTTTGCTGGTGAACAATCAGGAGATGCCGAGCCTGGCGCCGGTTCTCGAACAGGTCACGCCTGCCGTGGTCAATATCTCCGTCTCTGGCAAGAAAATCACTCGCCAGCGTCTACCTGAACAATTCCGCTTCTTCTTCGGCCCCAACATGCCTGATGAGCAGGTGAGCGAGCAGCCCTTCCAGGCGCTGGGCTCCGGCGTCATCATAGATGCCAAGAAAGGCTACGTGATCACCAACGCCCACGTCGTGCACGAGGCAGACGAGATCAAGGTCAACCTGAAAGATGGTCGTGAATATGCGGCCAAGAAGATAGGCGAAGACAAACAGTCCGATATCGCCCTGCTGCAAATCAAGGCCGAGGATCTGGTGCAGATCAAATTTGCCGATTCAGACGAACTGAGGGTCGGCGACTATGCACTGGCCATCGGCAACCCGTTTGGCCTGGGCCAGACAGTCACCTCCGGCATCGTCAGCGCCCTGGGACGCAGTGGCCTCAACATCGAAAATCTGGAAAACTTCATCCAGACCGATGCGGCCATCAACTCCGGCAACTCGGGCGGCGCCCTGCTCAACCTGCGTGGTGAGCTGATCGGCATCAATACCGCCATTTTGGGCCCCAACGGTGGCAACATAGGTATCGGCTTCGCCATTCCGTCAAACATGGTGCGTGACCTGTCGGAACAGATCGTCAAGTACGGTGAGGTTCGCCGCGGCCAGCTGGGGATCACTGGCTCTGAACTGACCTCGGATATCGCCAAAACCTTCGGTTACAACAAGAAGGATGGCGCCTTCGTCAACCAGGTCATGCCTGACTCCGCCGCCGCCAAGGCCGGTATCAAGCCAGGCGACATCATCGTCAGCATAGATGGCAAGGCAATCCGCTCGTTTGGCGAACTGCGAGCCAAGATAGCGACCATGGGTGCCGACAAGCAGGTCGCGCTGGGCCTCATCCGCGACGGCAAAGAAGAAACCGTCAAGGTCATGCTGAAGAAGGCCGATGACAGCGAGATCCTGGCCAGCGTCCTGCACCCTGCACTGGAAGGGGCCAAGCTCAGCACCACCTCGGAGCCGGTGACAGGTGTGGCTGTCTCCGATATAGCGGCTCGCTCCCCTGCTGCGGCCTCCGGTCTGCAGAAAGGCGACATCATCATTGGTGTCAACCGCCTGCGGGTAAACTCGCTGGCCGAGCTGACCAAGGCATTGAAAAACAAGCCGGATGTGCTGGCGCTGAACATACAGCGCGGAGAGTCTTCTCTCTATCTGGTGATCCGTTAATAACCTCACACCCGCGGCCCTCGCCGCGGGTGATTTTTATCCACCGATAGTGTTATTCTCTGCCCGCTGCATGTACGGATGAGAATGACATGAAAATCCCACCTTTGATCAGTTACTTGGGCAAGTCTGTCGGCTTCGGTCTCACCGTTGCGGCTCTCCTGTTGCTGCTGTTTCCCGATTTCCGTGGCGGTGCCCAACTCCCCGGCATCATCACCAATGCCCGTGAACTGAGCTTCTCTTACGCTGCTCATAGAGCCGGCCCTGCCGTCGTCAATATCTACACCCGCAGTTTCTCCCGCAATCAGGGCAACCAGGCTGAACTCAGACCCCAGGGGCTGGGCTCGGGAGTCATCATGAACCAGCGCGGCCATGTGCTGACCAACTATCACGTCATCGCCGATGCGGACCAAATCATAGTCGCACTGCAGGATGGGCGGGTGTTCAGTGCCGAGCTGGTCGGCACCGATCAGTTAACTGATCTGGCGGTGCTCTACATAGAATCGGACAACCTGCCAGTGATCCCCCAGGATCCCGACAGGCAGCCGGATGTGGGGGACGTTGTGCTCGCCATCGGCAACCCTTACAACGTCGGCCAGACCATCACCCAGGGCATCATCAGTGCAACCGGTCGCCTTGGTCTCTCCAGCATGGGACCGGACGGCAACGGGCGGCAGGACCTGCTTCAAACCGATGCGGCCATCAACGAAGGCAACTCGGGGGGCGCCCTGGTCAACGGCCGCGGCGATCTGGTGGGCATCAACACCGCCGCCTATCACCTCAACGGCAATCAGGAGAGCTACGGCATCAGCTTCGCCATCCCTTACCGGTTGGCAAAACGGATCATGGATGAGCTGATCACCAACGGCCGTGTCATTCGCGGCTACCTCGGCATCTCCAGCGTTGAACTCAACCCCATAGTGGCGCGCATGATGAACCTTGGTGATTTGCGCGGACTGGTGATCGAGAGTCTGGATCCTGACGGCCCAGCTACCAAGGGCGGTCTGAAGCGGGGGGATGTGCTGCTCAAGATCAATGGGGAAGCGCTCAGCGGCGTGCGCTCCGCCATGGACAAGATTGTCGAGAGTCGTCCCGGCACCAAACTCACCATATCGGTGTTTCGTGATGGCAAGCCGCTGGAAGTGGAGGTCACCATAGAGGAAGACCTGCGCTACCAGCAGGGCAAGGCCAATACGAATGTCAGTGGCGCTAACGCCAGCTGACCCTCTTGTCTCTTCATATCACAAGGGCGGGTAACCGCCCTTTGTCATTTCTGCGGATCCTCGTTCCCCTCATACGTGAGACGACTCACAGTTTCAGCCTGTGCGGCTCTGGGGCCATCTGCCAGAGAAGTGCGCCATCGATCACACTAATCCAGCCCCGATAAGCTCCCTTTCCCCTGCTGGTACACAAAAATGGGCCTTTTAAGCCGCTTCGCACAGGAATTTCCGCTTCGAATCGGAAAAACGCTGCCTCCTCTGCACGCCCCTGCGGGCTTAGGGTAAGCCCATACCTTCTGCCAGCCTTGGAGAGCAGACATTGCACACAGAGACTCATGACCAGAACCTGACCCCGGACAGCCCGGCGTTGCTGCACCAGACCGACCTGATCCTGGCACGCATCCACACCCTGCTCGGCGATCAGGGCATACGTCCCAACGAGGTGCAAAAGCAGATGCTGGCCTCCCATGTCAAAGCCATGGTGTGGCGTTCCCATAGCGGGGAATCCCTGCCGGAGGTCGATCTCAGCCTGTTTGACGAGATCTCCCCCCTTTCCCTGCGCCTGGCCGAACAGGTCGTCGCCTGGCTGGACAAGTTGGCCTATGAAGAGGCTCACCTCTTGTCCGTCCATTTCGAAGTCGCCAAAGAAAATGAACTCAGCTCAGTGCTGAATCAATAACAAAAGGAGATATCCAGATGTCAGCCATCAAACTCGTGATTGGAGATCGTCTCGGCAAGGGTCAGAAAGTGGGGGCAGGGGCAGAAGCCGCCGGCGCCAGCGTGACCGTGATACCCGGCATGGCCGCCGATATGAAGCTCGGTGATGTGATGAACAAGGAGCAGGCGGATCTCGGCATCTCCTTCTGCGGCAGCGGTGGCGCCGGTGCCATCACGGCCCAGACCAAGTACGGCTACAAGTGCCGCTACGGCATGCGCTCCGTCGAGGAGGGTGTCACCGCCATCAATGACGGCTGCGTGGTGCTGGGTTTTGGTTTCATGGACAAGGAAGAGCTTGGCCAGAAGCTGGTAGAAGCCTTCGTCAAGAAACACAGACGCGCCTGATGAAAGAGGACTTCACCACCCAGGTCATCGTCAACGGCAAGGGGGCGACCCGCCAGCAGGCGTTCGCCGCCGCCCTCAGCCAGGTGCAGCACACTCTGCTCAAGGACAACCCGCGCGTCATGCTGCGGATCGAACCGGTCGAGGTGCAGGTGCTCAACGCCGAGGAGTCGGTCCGGGTGGAGAAGTTCCTGTTCTTCTTCCTGCCGCGCCAGCGCCGCGAATTCCGCGTCCAGTTGGAGATCACGGTCAAGGTCACCAGCCTGGACGCTGACAAGGTGACGTTCACCCTGGTGTGACACCACCCGCAGCGACAACCCCACAAGAAGGATACATTGGATGTTTCTAATCATATTTATCAAGTCACTCATCATCGGCGGCCTGGTGGGCGTTGGTGTGGGGGCCGGCGCGGCGCGGATGTTTCACGCCCCGACCGTGCAGGGCATGGGTGCTTTTCGTACTCTGGGTGAGCTCAATTCATGCGAAGGGGATCCCGCCTCCCACTTCTCTTTCGGTCTGGGCTTCTTCTTCAACGCCTGGGCCTCGACCGTGGCAGCGGGTGCCTTCACCCAGGACGTGGATCACCGCATCCTGCCGAACTGGGGGGCGGCGGCCCTGATGATCCGCAACCGGGATCTCGCCAGCACTCTGCACGACCCGAAAAAGATGGCCATCGCCTGCGGCATCATTGGCGCCATAGTGGTGGCCTTCCTCAACAGCACGGCTGCCGCTGTACCCGCCGCCCTGCAGGTGACAGCAGTCAAGGTGCTGGTGCCTGCCGCCAACCTGCTGGTCAACACCGTCATGCCGGTGATCTTCTGGCTGGCCGCCATCGAAGCGGGCAAAAAGTCCGGTTTCTGGGCCACCATCTTCGGCGGTCTGGCGCAGCTCATCATGGGCAACGCAGTACCAGGTCTGGTGCTCGGCATCCTGATCGGCAAGGGGGTCGAAGAAAGCGGCTGGAACCATGTAACCAAGGTGATGATGAGTGCCATCGTCCTGCTGTTCGTGCTGAGCGGCTTCTTCCGCGGCTTTGACCTCAAGCTGATTGAATCCTTCCACATGGGCATTCCCCTGTGGCTGGAAAACGTCCATAACCTGCTTGCCAATAAATAAGGGGCCACACCATGGATGAGAAACTGAGAAACAACTTCTGGTACGCAGACTGGTCCTTCCCCATCTTCGTCGGCCTGCTGTCGGCCGGGGTCTTTGCCGGAACCCACATGTACTACCTGTACGGTGTCGGCGCCTTCAACGAGGTGGCCTTCGTCGCCATGCTGAAAGCCGGCATGGACACAGGGGCCTACGGCGCGGTAGCGGCTTTCGGTGCCAGCTTCCTGTTTGCCCGCATCATAGAGGGCTCCCTGGTGGGGATCCTGGATATAGGCGGCGCCATTCAGACCGGGGTCGGCCTGGGCGTGCCTGCATTGCTGCTGGGGGCCGGCATTCTCTATCCAGTGGAGAACTTCGGCGCCTCCCTGGTGACCGGCATGGTGATTGGTCTGGCGATTGGCTACATCATCATCCTGGCGCGCAAGTTCACCATCAACCAGAGCAACTCCACCTACGGTGCGGACGTCATGATGGGGGCAGGCAACAGCTCGGGCCGCTTCCTGGGCCCCCTGATCATCCTCTCCGCCATGGGTGCCTCCATCCCTATAGGACTGGGTTCCCTGCTGGGGGCACTGCTGTTCTATGTATGGAGCAAGCCCATCACAGGGGGCGCCATCCTGGGTGCCATGTTGCTCGGCACCTTCTTCCCGGTCGCCCTTGCATAAGCACTCGCCGCCCTGCGGGGCGGCCTCTTCGAGGTCATCACCATGCATGACATGATCATCAGAGCGGGACACCTGGGAAATGGCGAGCTCATCGATATCGCCATCCGGGACGGCAAGATAGCGGCCCTCGGCCAGCTGCCGACAAAGACCGAGGCGAAGCAAACCCTGGACCTCGCCGGTCGTATTCATGTGAGCGCAGGCTGGATCGACGGCCACACCCACTGCTATCCCGCCTCCCCCCTCTATCATGATGAGCCGGACAAGGTGGGCGTGGAGTCCGGTGTCACCACAGTCATTGACGCGGGCAGCACAGGCGCCGACGACGTGGACGACTTCCAGCGCCTCGCTTCAGGCTGCAAGACCCGGGTGCATGCCCTGCTCAACATCTCCCGCATCGGCCTGCTGCGCCAGAACGAGCTGGCGGATAGCCGGGATCTGGATGCCGATCTCGCGTCCGCCGCCATTGCCCGCCACCCCCACTTCATCGTCGGCATCAAGGCGCGCATGAGCGGCAGCGTGGTGGGCAAAAATGGCCTGCAACCACTGCGCATGGCCAAGGCGCTGCAACAGGCCCACGGCCAGCTGCCGCTGATGGTGCATGTAGGCAACACGCCACCAGACCTGGACGAGATAGTCGCCCTGCTGGGGGATGGCGACCTGCTGACCCACTGCTTCAACGGCAAACCCAACCGCATCCTGACCCCGGCTGGCGAGCTGCGGGTTGCGGTACGCGAGGCGATGAAACGGGGCATGTTGCTCGACATTGGTCACGGCGGCGCCAGCTTCAGCTTCGAGGTGGCGGAGCTTGCCATCCGTCAGGGGATACTGCCCCACACCATCAGCTCGGATATCTACTGCAAAAACCGCATCAAGGGACCCGTCTACAGCCTGGCCCACGTCATGTCCAAGTTTCTCGCCATCGGCATGACGCTGGAGCAGGTGATCGCCTGCGTCACCGAACAGGCCGCCGATGCCCTGCGCCTGGCCGGAAAGGGACGGCTCGAGGTGGGCGCCGATGCCGATCTGACCCTGTTCGAACTGGCCAGCGGCCCGACCCTGTTTATGGATACCGAGGCACAGTCGCGCAGCGGCGACCTGCAACTGCTTCCCCTCGCCGCCCTGGTGGGTGGTGACCTGGTTCTGACTCACTATGGGAAATCACACCATGCCTTCTGTTTATGAGAAATATCAGCTCAAACCCGTGATCAACGCCTCCGGGCGCATGACCATTCTCGGCGTCTCCACCCCCGAGCAGGAGGTGGTCGATGCGGTCAACTTCGGCCTGGGCCACTACTTCGAGGTGAAGGATCTGGTCAACAAGACAGGCGCCTACCTGGCAGGCTTGCTGGATGTGGAAGATGCTCTGGTGGTCTCCTGCGCCAGCGCCGGCATAGCCCAGTCGGTGGCCGCCGTGATAGTGCGTGGCGACCCCTACCGGCTGGAGCAGCTGCACGCCCATGCCCACGGGGTGCCGAGTGAAATCGTGCTGCCCAAGGGGCACAACGTCAACTTCGGCGCGCCGGTCGGCACCATGGTCAACCTGGGTGGCGGCAAGGTGGTGGAGGCCGGTTATGCCAACGAGTGCTCCCCTGCCCAGTTGGCCGCCGCCATCAATCCCAACACAGCTGCCATTCTCTATATCAAGTCCCACCACTGCGTGCAGAAAAGCATTCTGTCGGTGGCAGAGGCGGCAGAAGTGGCCAAGGCTCGCCAGCTGCCACTGATCGTCGATGCGGCAGCGGAAGAGGACCTGCGTCTCTATTACAACCAGGGGGCGGATCTGGTGATCTACAGTGGCGCCAAGGCCATCGAAGGCCCCACCAGCGGGTTGGTGCTCGGCAAACGTCAGTATGTGGAATGGGTCAAGCAGCAGGCCAACGGCATAGGCCGCGCCATGAAGGTGGGCAAGGAGGGGATCCTCGGCCTGACCCGCGCCATCGAGCGCTACCTGGAAAAAGAGAAGGAGAGCGGTGCCGCCATGGTCGCCAAGATGGCCCCCTTCATCGAGCGCCTCAACCAGCTTCCGGGCGTCAGCGCAAAAGTGGTATGGGACAGTGCGGGGCGCGACATTGCCCGCACCGATATCGCTTTTGACCACCAGCAGATCGGTATGACCACAGTCCAACTGGTGGCCCGACTGCAACAGGGCACGCCTGCCATCTACTGCCGTGGCTACAAGGCCAACGAAGGCCACATCGAGATCGACGTGCGCAGCGTCACCGCCCCCCAGCTCGACCAGATCCATGCCGCCATTGCCAACCTCGTTCAGGAGAATCGTTGATGTCCCTTGTTCCCAATGACTGCCGCAACCGCGTCTGCCTCAATGTATTAGCGGGTTCCAAACAGCAAGCCGTCATCGAAGACCATATCTAATTCAGGAGGATCACTGATGTCCCTAACTCCCAATTACTACCGCAACCGTGTCTGCCTCAATGTATTAGCGGGCTCCAAACAGAATGCTGTCGACATTTATGAGGCGGCCGAAGGCCATGTACTGGTCGGCGTGCTCTCCAAGAATTATCCGGATGTGCCCTCCGCGGTCGCCGATATGCGCGATTATGCGAAGCTCATCGACAACGCTCTCTCCATCGGGCTGGGGGCGGGCGATCCACGCCAGTCCGCCATGGTAGCTGAGCTGGCCTGCCAGCTGCAGCCCCAGCACGTCAATCAGGTCTTCACTGGGGTGGGTGCCAGCCGGGCGCTGCTGGGCCAGCCAGAGACGCTGGTCAATGGCCTCATTTCCCCCACCGGCACACCGGGTCTGGTGAAGATCTCCACCGGGCCCCTCAGTGCCCAGCAACCGGACGGGATTGTGCCCATCGACACTGCCATCGCCCTGCTCAAGGACATGGGCGGCAGCTCGGTCAAGTTCTTCCCCATGGGAGGGCTGGACTGTCGTGCCGAGTATCAGGCGGTGGCCGAGGCCTGTGCCCGCCACGGCTTCTGGCTGGAGCCCACAGGTGGCATCGATCTCGACAATTTCGAAGAGATAGTGCGGATCGCGCTGGACGCCGGGGTCGAAAAGGTTATCCCCCACGTCTACAGCTCCATCATCGACAGCGAGAGCGGCCAGACCCGCCCCCAGGATGTACGCACCCTGCTCGCCACGGTGAAACGACTGCTGGCGTGATGAAAGATGGCACCGGTCCGATCACTGGCCGGTGCCTGGCTTGTTAATGACCCGCTTGTTAACATCGACCCTTTATTTCGCGACAGGAGTCCCGTCCCCCCTCATGACCAAGCTGCCCCACCCCAGACTCCATCAACTGCTGACCCAGCTCCATGCCGAACCGCTGCCACAGGAGGAACTGGCTCGCCGCCTCCATGTCTCCACCCGCACGGTGCGCACCGACGTGGCGACCCTCAACGAGCTGATTGCCACCCACGGCGCCCACCTGATCCACCAGCGTGGCAGCGGCTACCAGCTCAAGATTTACAATCAGGGGCTGTTTGATGAGTTGCTGGCGGCCCAGGAGCAGGAGAGCAGCCTGCCGCGCACCAGTCGTGAGCGGGTGCTGCACCTGCAGATCTTGCTGCTGACGGCGGAACAGGGGATCAAGCTCGACGAACTGGCGGATACCTGGTATCTGAGCCGGGCGGCGCTGCAGGGGGATATGGCGGAAGTGCGGGAGCGGCTCGCCCACTTTGGCTTGCTCATCGACAGCAAGCCACGGCTGGGCATGCGCATCCAGGGGAGCGAGACGGCGATCAGGGCCTGCCTCACCCAGTTGCTCTATCAGGAGCTGCTCCACAACAACCAGTTGCAGAGCCTGCTGCCCAACCTTTGCCCCAGCAAGACGCTGGAGGTAGTGGGCAATCACATCCATGCCCAGCTCAGCCGCCATCAGCTGCGCCTCGCCGACGAGAGCCTGCAACAGCTCACCATCTACTGCGCCGTCGCCCTGCTGCGGCAGGCTGCGGGGCACGAGCTGCGCCAGTTTGCCAGCGAAGACATCACAGAGACGCTGGCCGCCGTAGCCAGTGACATTTATGCAGAGCTGCCGACCCTGATGCCACCGGGAGAGGAGGAGATCGCCTGCCTCGCCATCCAGATCCAGGCCCGCCTCACCGCCGACACGCCCAGGCTCAGCCCGGCCATGGCCGCCGAGAGCGAGCAGTTGGTCGAGCATCTGCTTGCCTATATCCATCAGCACTATCCCTATGATCTGCGCGGCGACCTGCAGTTGCGAGCGGATCTGCAGACCCATATCAGCGCCATGCTGCTGCGGGTCAAATACCAGATCGGCAGCCACAATCCGCTGGCGGATCACATCAAGCAGTACTATCCCCTCGCCTACGACATCACGCTGGCCGCCATTTCGGAGTGGATAAAACAGACACCTTACCGGCTGACCCACCACGAGATCGGCTACCTGGTAATCCATATCGGGGTAGGGCTGGAGCGCCACTACGACATCGGCTACACCCGCCGTCCCCAGGCACTGTTGCTGTGCGATGCCGGCAACGCCACCTTCCGGGTTCTGGAGGCGCGCATCAAGCGGGAATATCCCCAGCTGCAACTGGCCAGCCTGGAGTCGGTGCGAGATTACGAGGGATTGACGCGGATCGAGCAGGATTTTGTCATCAGCACTGTCAAGGTGAGCGAGAAGAACGTGCCCGTGGTGCAGGTGGCACCTTTCCCGACCCAGTATCAGCTGGAGCAGCTCGGCAAACTGGTGCTGATCGACCGCACCCGCCCCTACCTGCTCGACAAATACTTCGATGCCGACCACTTCATGGTGGTCAATGAGCCACTCAACCAGAGTCAGCTGTTCGCCCGCATCTGCGATCAGCTGGAACAGGAAGACCTGGTGGAAGCGGGGTTCAGAAGTTCACTCCACGAACGGGAGCACATCGTCTCCACCCTGCTGGGAGAAGGCATAGCCCTGCCCCACTCCCTCGGCCTGCTGGCGCGGCGCACCCTGGTCTATACAGTGCTGGCACCACAGGGGATCGACTGGGGCAATGGCGAGACAGCCACCCTCATCTTCGTGCTGGCCATCAGCAAGGCTGACTACGAAGAAGCGATGGGGCTCTACGATCTGTTTCTGGCGCTGATGAACGAAAAAGCCAGCAAGAATCTGCTGGCTTGTCGGGATTTTGCCAGCTTCAAGGGGCTGGCGCGCACCGGTTCCTGAACCCGGGCGGGGAGTGAGTCACTCCTCGTTGAAGCCGGAGGTGAACAGCGCCACCACGGCGGCCAGCGCCTCCACTTCTTCGGGGCCCTCCACCTGTACTTCCACCTGCTTGCCCTGGGCTGAATCCAGCATCAGCAGGCCGATCACGCTGTCTGCATCGGCCTCGATGCCGTCCTCATTGCGCAGCAGCACGTGGGCATCGAAGCCCTGTACCAGCTCGAACAGCATCATGGCCGGTCTGGCATGCATACCCAGTTTGTTCTTCACTTCCACCGAGGCTGAGACGGTCATCTGATCTTCCTATTGGTCCATCAATGTTGCGGCGTACTTTTGTCGAGGGTGCGGTGGCGGATCTGGACGTTCTTGCCGAGCAAGCGGAACGCGCCAGCCAGCTGCTCTGCGATGAACACGGACCTGTGCTGACCACCGGTGCAACCAATTCCCACAGTGACATAGCTACGATTGTTGCGCTCCAGATGAGGCAACCAGGTCGCCAGCATGTTTTCAATCTGCAGGATGAACTGCATCACGTCTGGCTGGCTGGAAAGGTAGCGGGCCACAGGCTCGTCCTTGCCGGTAAAGGGTTTGAGCTCGGGGATCCAGTGTGGATTCGGCAGAAAGCGGGCGTCGAACACGAAGTCGGCGTCCTTGGGGATGCCGTACTTGAAGCCGAATGACTCGAACACCAGCACCAACTCATTCTCTTTCTTGCCGAGCACCCGGGTCTTGATGAGCTCACTCAGGTCATGAATGCTGAGGCTGGTGGTGTCGATACGCAAATCGGCAGTCGAGGAGAGCGGCGCCAGCAGATTGGTCTCTTCACGGATCGCCTCATCCAGCGAGAGCTGCTTGCGGGACAAGGGGTGCAGCCGGCGGCTCTCGCCGTAGCGCTTGAGCAGGGTGGAGTTCTCCGCATCGAAGAAGAAGCTGGAAAATTCCACCCGGCCTTCATTGCGAACCTGGGCCAGCAGGGTCTCCAGCTTGTCTGCGCTCACCGGCAGGTTGCGCACGTCGATACTGACCGCCAGCTTGTCATACTGGCTCTCGACCGACACGATCAACTGGGGCAGCAGGTTGACCGGCAGGTTATCCACACAGTAATAACCCAGATCCTCCAGCACGCGCAGAGCAACTGTCTTGCCCGAGCCGGAGCGCCCACTTACCACTATTAATTGCATCTTGTTGCCTCACCGCTTGGGGTCATCACGAGGGCCCGAATATCAGGCCGACGTCATGATCTGATAGAGATCTTCATCGCTGGTTGCCTGGCGCAACTGGCGGCAAACCGCCTTGTCGCCCAGTTTGGATGCCATCAGGGAAAGGGTCTTGAGGTGCTGTTTGCACTCACTTTCCGGCACCAGCAGGGCAAAGAGCAGGTCAACAGGTTGATTGTCGATGGAGTCGAAGGGGATAGGCTCTGCGAAGGTCATCAGGATGGCGGTCGGCGGAAACTCGTCACCGATACGGCCGTGGGGAATGGCGATACCGGCACCGATCCCGGTACTGCCCATTTTTTCTCGTGCCAGCAAACACTCGAACAGTGTCTGGCGAGAAGTCCCCAAGCGCTCAGCGGCTAATTCACTGATGATCTCGAGGGCGCGTTTCTTGCTGGTACAAGGGACCGCACTTTTGGTGCAGTCCCGACTCAGTATGTGTTCAAGTTGCATAGTTATTTTTGATTTAACTTATCTTTGTGCTTGATGATCTGCCGATCCAGCTTGTCCAGCAGGGTATCAATCGCAGCATACATATCAGCATGCTGTGAATTGGCGAACACCTCACCGCCGCTGACATGCAGCTTGGCTTCGGCGATCTGGTTCAGTTTTTCTACGCTCAACACCACATGAACATTGTTGATGTGGTCAAAGTGACGCTCGAGTTTGGCAAATTTGTTATTCACATAATCACGCAGAGCTTCGGTGATCTCGACATGGTGTCCGGTCAGGTTAATTTGCATAACGTCTTCCTTTTGTTTTGCCTAAACCAGGCGTTTGCGCTGATTGGATGGCGGGATCAACAAGGATTCACGGTACTTTGCGATCGTGCGTCTCGCCACCATAATACCCTGTTCGGCCAGCAAATCCGCGATCTTGCTATCACTTAGCGGCTTGGCGGGATTCTCCGCCGTCACCAGCTTCTTGATCAGCGCGCGAATTGCGGTCGATGAGCACTCTCCTCCTCCTTCTGTGTTCACATGACTGGAGAAAAAAAACTTCAGTTCGAAGATGCCGCGGGGGGTATGCATGTATTTCTGGGTCGTTACCCTGGAAATGGTCGACTCATGCATCTCCACCGCCTCGGCGATATCGTTGAGCACCATAGGCTTCATGGCTTCTTCACCATACTCGAAAAAGCCCTGTTGTTGCTCGACAATACAGGTCGCCACCTTGAGCAGGGTGTCGTTGCGACTCTCCAGACTCTTGATGAACCACTTGGCTTCTTGCAAGTGGGAGCGAATGAACTGGGTATCCTGGCTGGTACGCGCCTGACGGGCCATGGCGGCATAGGTCTCGTTGACCCGGATGCGCGGTGCAGAATCAGGGTTGAGCTCTACGACCCATTTGTTGCCCTTCTTGACGACGGTGACATCCGGGATCACGTATTGGGAGTCACTCTGTATGATGCCGTTACCTGGCCTGGGCTCCAGCTGCTGGATAAGGTCCAGCACCTCCTTGAGGTCACTCTCCTTGAGCTTGGTCTTGCGGGCCAGGGTGCGGTAATCACGGTTGCCGAGCAAGTCCATGTGCTCCTTGATCACCTCCCTGGCCTCATTGAGCCAGGGCAGTTCAGGAGCGTACTGGCCAAGCTGGATCAGCAGACACTCCTGCACCGAGCGCGCTGCGATGCCGACCGGATCGAAATGCTGCACCCGCTTGAGCACGGCCTCGACCTCGTCGAGTTCCACCTCGACATCCTCGCTGCTCACCGCCACCTGTATATCTTCGAGAGAGACGGTCAGATAACCGGAGTCATCGATGGCATCTATGATGGCCAGCGCAATGGCAGCATCCAGATCGCTGAACGGGGTGAGGCGCATCTGCCACAGCAGATAGTCCTGCAGGTTCTCGGTGGTTTCCCCCTGATAGACGCTGTCCTCCCCATCGTGGATGGGGCCTGCGCTCTGGGCTGTGCCAGCTGAATAGACATCTTCCCAAGTGGTATCTACCGGCAGTTCGTCCGGCATCTGATCCTGGGCCATGGCATCGCTGGAATCGAGCTGACTGTCGTCGACGGGCTCTTCCGGGCTGGTCTCCTGAACCTCATTCTCCTCTTGCTCAAGCAAAGGATTGTTATCGAGCGCTTGCTGAATTTCCTGCTGGAGTTCCAGGGTGGAGAGCTGGAGCAGACGAATCGCTTGTTGTAATTGCGGCGTCATGGTCAGGGACTGACCGAGACGCAACTGTAATGTCGGCTTCATCTACGTCGGGATATCCTTATGTTCAGCGAGGCAGTCGTCAAAGGAAATGAAGAGATGCCCCCTTACTATAGACTGAATTGATCGCCCAAATAGACGCGCTTGACCTGTTCATCGGCAAGGATCTCGGCCGGTGCACCTTCGGCGATCATCTTGCCGTGGCTGACGATATAAGCCTTCTCACATACGTCCAGAGTCTCCCTGACGTTGTGGTCGGTGATCAAGACACCAAGGCCTCTATCTTTCAGATGCTGGATGATCTTCTTGATGTCTATCACAGAAATGGGGTCGACCCCGGCAAACGGCTCATCCAGCAGAATAAAGCGCGGCTCGGCCGCCAGCGCGCGGGCGATCTCGACCCGGCGTCGCTCCCCCCCTGACAGACTCTGACCCAGGTTGTCACGGATATGGGTGATGTTGAACTCTTCCAGCAGTTGTTCGACCTTGTCTTCACGCTCTTCGCGGCTC
The DNA here is from genome assembly GCF_029237245.1 of Aeromonas sp. 5HA1. Classification (NCBI taxonomy): domain Bacteria; kingdom Pseudomonadati; phylum Pseudomonadota; class Gammaproteobacteria; order Aeromonadales; family Aeromonadaceae; genus Aeromonas; species Aeromonas sp. 5HA1. The sequence continues at coordinate 13,936 of NZ_JAACFW010000019.1, read as the reverse complement.
AGCCCCTTGCGGGTCTGCATGACCCCCATCAGGTTGTCGAACACGGACAGACGACGGAAGATGGAGGCCTCCTGCGGCAGATAGCCGATGCCGTTACGGGCACGGATATGCATGGGCTGCTGGCTGATGTCCTGATCGTCGATGGTGATGAGGCCGGCATCGCTCTGCACCAGCCCCACTATCATGTAGAAGGAGGTGGTCTTGCCTGCACCGTTCGGGCCGAGCAGGCCGACGATCTGGCCGGTACCCACCTCCAGACTCACGTCACTGACCACCATGCGACGCTTGTAACTTTTTTGCAGGCCGGCTGCTTTCAACACTGCCATGGTTTATTTTCCCTGCTTCTTCTGGTCGGCGGGCTTGTCGAAGTTCTCTACCTGATCAGGCAGGAACACCGTCTTGACCCGCTGGGTCGGCCCCTTGCTCTCGGCGATCATCTTCTGTTTGACGATGTCGTAGCGGATCAGGTCACCGTTGACCTGGCTGTCTTCCTGTTTGAGCTGACCGTTACCGGTAATAGTCACCAGGCGATTTTTCAGCTCGTAGCGAATGCTGTTGCCGTGGGCGTTGACCGGTTTGCCGTTGTCCAGGATCTGGAAGAAGGTGGCAGGCTTGCCATAGGCCGTCATGACCTCGGCACCTTTGTCACCGGAACGGATCACCACCACCTTGTCAGCCTTAATCTTGATGGTGCCCTGAGTGATGATGACATCGTCACTGAAGGTGATGCGGTTGTCCTGCATCTCGGCCACCTGTCTGACCGCATCCACATAGACCTTTTCGGCAAAGTCGGACTCTTTGGCACTCACGGTGCCGCACAGCAGCAAAGCCGCGAGGGCCAGATTAGCGTTTTTCATTGAAATAGATGGCATGGCCCTGATCCAGTAATTCAAAATATTTGCGTTCCAGATGACCCTTCAGGCCAACGCCTTCGGTCTGGAATTCCTTACCCACTATGCTGACATGCTGATTGCTTCTCACATTCTGAGTCACCAGATCCAGCTCCAGATAGGGGGTATCCAGTGTGGAGATGAAGGAGGTGGGCAGCAGGCCATCCAGATGTACCTTGTCGCGCAGGATCACGTTGTCATCTGTATTGAGGACACCTGTGTCGGCCGTGACTTTCCACTCGGCCTCACCCTGCTTGTCAAACATGTAGACCACCGGCTTGTTGAAGGTAGCCTGCTCGATGATCTGGTAATACTCCGCATACTCGGACTCCAGCCGTTCTGTGCGTCGACCGTTGACATCAAAACGGGTGGTCACCAGGTTCCTGGCGGTGAAGTCCGGCTGGTAGTTTTCTGCCTTGGTGGTCGGCTCCGGCGTCAGGTCGATGTCACCAATCTGCCAGGCGGCCAGCGCCACCAGAAACAGCAGGGCGAACAACAGCGTCTGTCTGCTCATACCGAGGCCTCTGGCTGATAATCGCCATGCCCTTGCGCCTGCAGTATGAGGTCACACACCTCGCGCACCGCGCCCATGCCACCGCCAAGCCGGGTCACCATATCGGCACGACTCAGCACCAGCGGATGAGCATCAGCCACGGCAATGCCGAGCCCGCAGGCCTGCATCACCGGCAGATCTATGGTGTCATCCCCCATATAGGCGGCTTGTGACGCTTCCAGACCCAGCCTGGTCAGCAGCGCCTCGAAGTGGGGCAGCTTCTGATCTGCCCCCTGTACCAGATGCTGCACTCCCAGGCTCTTCATCCGATCGCTGACGATGCGGGAGTTGCGCCCGGTGATGATGGCTATTTCAATCCCGGCGTTGAGCAGGGCCCGCATACCGGCGCCATCGCGGGTACAGAAGGTCTTCAGCTCTTCGCCGTCATTGCCCATATAGATGAGGCCGTTGGAGAGCACCCCATCCACATCGCACACCAGCAGGCGGATTTGCGCCGCCCTGTCGTATTGGCTGCGCGTCACCGGACCATAAAGGGTCGGTACGTTTTGCATCAAATTACTCCGGCTTTCAGCAGGTCATGCATGTTGAAGGCCCCCAGCGGGCGCTTGTCACCATCCACCACCAGTAATCCGTTGATCTTTTTCGTTTCCATCAGTTTGACAGCTTCTGCCGCCATCATCTCGGGGCCAACGGTAACACAGTTGGTCGTCATCACCTTGGCGATCGAGGTGTGATGGATATCCACCTGCAGATCCAGGATCCGGCGCAAGTCACCATCGGTGAACAGTCCGGCCAGCAGACCCTCTTCGTTGACGACCGCCGTCATACCCAGACCTTTGCGACTCACTTCCAGCAGCGCCTGGCTGATGGTGGCATCTATCCCCACCTGGGGCAACAGATCGCCACTATGCATCAGGTCACCGACCCGCAGCAGCAACCGCTTGCCAAGGGAGCCACCAGGGTGGGAAAGCGCGAAGTCATCGGCGGTGAAGCCACGGGCTTCCAGCAGAGCAACCGCCAGTGCATCGCCCATCACCAGGGTAGCCGTGGTGCTGGAGGTCGGCGCCAGGCCCAGCGGGCAGGCCTCTTTATCCACCTTGATGCACAGATGCACATTGGCCTCTTTGGCCATGGTGGAGGCCGGATTGCCGGTCATGCAGATCAACTGGATGCCACGACGTTTGAGCACCGGCAGCAGGGCCAGGATCTCGTCGCTCTCACCGGAGTTGGAGATGGCGATGATGAGGTCACCGCTGGAGATCATCCCCAGATCCCCGTGGCTGGCTTCACCCGGGTGGAGGAAGAAGGCAGGGGTGCCAGTGCTGGCCAGGGTGGCAGCAATCTTGCTCCCGATGTGACCTGACTTACCCATGCCGGTGACCACTATCTTGCCACTGCAGCGCAGCACCAGCTCGCATGCCTTGTCAAAGGCATCGTTCAGGTACTGATAGAGTCCATCAATCGCTTGTTTTTCAATGTCCAGCACAGTACGGGCGCTGCGACGAAAATCGAACAGTTCAGACACTTTCTCAGGCTTTACAGACATAAAGGCACAGCTCCGGGCGGAAATTTGCTGCGGGATTATAAAAAAGTCTGTCGAGATAAGCGAATCGGATACTTCTCGGTCCCAAAAGAGAGACAATCGGTGACGCAAAACTGTCGCGCTTTTGAGGAAGCAGGCTGTTCAATAGTTGTTCCTTGCTGTTGCTTAGACCTAGACTAGCCCATAAAATTCGCTCTTCATTTACACCGGATGGACAATTGTTTGAACAATGACCTTATCACCATCTCCGATCTGACCTTCAGTCACGGAGATCGGCTGTTATACGACGGGATCAACCTGACCATTCCCCGTGGCAAGGTCACTGCGGTCATGGGCCCGAGCGGCATCGGCAAGACCACATTGCTGCGGCTGATCGGTGGCCAGATCAAGCCGGAGTCCGGTCATATCCTGTTTGACGGGGAAGATATCCCCACCCTATCCCGCTCTCGTCTGTACGAAGTGCGCAAGCGGATGAGCATGCTGTTCCAGAGCGGCGCCCTGTTTACCGGCATGACGGTCTACGACAACGTGGCCTTCCCGCTGCGGGAGCACTCAGGCCTGCCGGAGGAGCTGATCCACACCATCGTCATGATGAAGCTGCAGGCCGTGGGTCTGCGCGGGGCCGCTCAGCTGATGCCGTCCGAGCTCTCCGGTGGCATGGCACGCCGTGCCGCACTGGCCAGATCCATAGCGCTGGATCCGGACCTCATCATGTATGACGAACCGTTTGTCGGCCAGGACCCCATCACGATGGCGGTACTGGTCAAGCTGATCAAGGAGCTGAACAGCGCCCTCGGCATTACCTCCGTCATCGTGACCCACGACGTGAACGAGGTACTGACCATCGCCGATTACGCCTATATCATCGCCAACCGCAAGGTGGTGGCGCACGGTACGCCGGCGCAGCTGCGCGAAGAGCATAATCCCGAAGTCGAGCAATTCCTGCTTGGATTGCCCGACGGTCCTGTCCCGTTTCATTTTCCGGCAGGCGACCTGCTACAGGATCTGTGATGTTGATAAGCCAAGTAAGCAAGCTGGGCCGGGTTGGCGTGCGCGTCATCAGCTCCATCGGCCGTGCCACCATAATGCTGTTTCATGCGCTGGCGGGCAAACCCGAGCCACGCAAGCACTTCCCTCTGCTGCTTCAGCAGTTGTATGTCGTGGGTGTGCAGTCCGTTGCCATCATTCTGGTCTCCGGCCTGTTCATCGGCATGGTGCTCTCGTTGCAGGGTTACAACGTATTGAAAGACTTCGGCGCCGAGCAGAGCCTGGGCCCGCTGGTTTCCCTCTCCCTGTTGCGGGAGCTGGGTCCCGTGGTGACCGGCCTGCTGTTTGCCGGCCGCGCCGGCTCTGCACTGACCGCCGAGATCGGCCTGATGAAGGCCACAGAACAGCTCTCCAGTCTGGAGATGATGGCGGTCGACCCGCTGCGCCGGGTAGTGGCCCCTCGCTTCTGGGCCGGCGTCATCAGCATGCCGCTGCTGGCCTTCATGTTCAGCCTGATCGGCATCTTCGGTGGCAAACTGGTCGGTGTGGATCTGCTGGGGGTGGACGAAGGCAGCTTCTGGTCCGCCATGCAGGCATCCGTCGACTGGCAGGATGACATCATGCAAGGTGCAATCAAGAGCCTGATCTTCGCTCTGGTAGTCACCTGGATTGCGCTCTTTAACGGTTATGATGCCAAGCCGACCTCGGCCGGGATCAGTCAGGCCACAACCCGTACCGTGGTCCACTCCTCCCTGGCCGTGCTCGGCCTGGATTTTATACTCACCGCAGTCATGTTTGGATAAGGTAAAGATGAAGTTCAGCAAAGTAGAATTCCTGGTTGGCGCCTTCATGCTGGCCGGCATCGGTGCCATTCTGGCGTTGGCACTGCAAGTAGCAGGGTTGAGTTTCAAACCGGAAGGAGAAACCTATACCCTGCGCGCCCATTTCGATAATATCGGCGGCCTGAAAGTACGCTCACCGGTCAAGGTTGGTGGCGTCGTCGTCGGTCGGGTCAGCGACATCAGCCTGGATGCCAAGAGCCAGGTGCCGGTCGTCTCCCTGCTGATGCAAAAGAGCGCCGGCGAGTTTTCCGAAACCAGCACCCTCTCCATCCTGACTTCAGGCCTGCTCGGCGAGCAGTACATCGGCCTGATGCCCGGCTTCAGCGATGAGGAGATGGGTACCAGCATGCTCAAGGATGGCGACATGATTGAAGACACCAAATCAGCCATTGTGCTGGAAGACCTGATTGGCAAGTTCCTCTATAGCCAGTCTTCCGACACCAAATCCGACAGCAAGTAAGGAGTAACCATGTTCAAGAAGATCGCCCTGTTGCTGGGTCTGATGACCAGCATGCTGTTTTCCCTGGTGGCTCACGCCACCAATGCTGCCGACCCCTATGCCCTGGTGGACGAAGCGGCCAAGCAGACCTTTGCCCGCCTGAAGGCGGACAAGTCCCAGGTGAAGAGCAATCCGGATCACCTGCGGGTCATCATCCGTGAAGAGTTGCTGCCCTACGTGGACAACCGCTTCGCTGCCTACAAGGTGCTCGGCAACCAGATCAAGCAGACCACCCCGGCTCAGCGTGACGCCTTCGTCGAGGTGTTCACAGAGTACATGGTGAGTTCCTATGCCGATGCGCTGGCCCATTTCGACAAGCAAACCGTCAAAGTCGAGCCGGGCAAGGCGCCGGGTGACAGCAATATCACCGCCGTCAACGTCAGCGTGAAAGAGGCCGGCAAGCCGGATATCTTCCTCGAGTTCAAGCTGCGCAAGAACAACAAGACCGGCGAATGGAAGGCCTTCGACATGGTCGCCGAAGGGATCAGCCTGCTCTCCGCCAAGCAGAACGAGCTGGGTGGCCTCATTCGCCAGAATGGCATAGATGCAGTGATCGCCCAGCTGCGCGCTCACAACGCCAAGCCGTTGGTCATCAAGTCATGAAATTTAGCGGTGATCTGCAGGCACCACAGGTCAATGCCCTGTGGCAACGCCGCGCCGACTGGTGGCAGGAAGATCGGCTCGAGCTAAGCGGTGTCACCACCCTGGACTCCGCCGGGCTGGCACTGCTGGTCAAATGGGCCAAAGCCGTATTGGTACGAGGCGCCACACCGCAACTGGTGGGCGCCTCCACTGATTTTTATACCCTGGCCAACCTGTATGGAGTGGCCAGTCTGTTTCAGTCAACTCCGATCACAACCGAGGACGCATAATGCAAGTCTCTGAAATTGAAGCGATACTCCTTGAGGCTCTGCCATTGTCCGAAGTCCATGTCAAAGGAGACGGCAGTCACTATCAAGTGATCGCCGTCGGTGACATGTTTGACGGCATGAGCCGGGTCAAGAAGCAGCAGGCCATCTATGCCCCGCTGATGGACAAGATCGCCAGCAACGCCATCCACGCACTCTCCATCAAGGCCTTTACCGATGCCGAGTGGAAACGCGAACGTAAATTCCTACTGCCCTCCTGATTGGTATCTAAGTAAATGGACAAATTCAAGATCGATGGTCGTTGTACTCTCAACGGCGAAGTGACCATCTCTGGCGCCAAAAATGCCGCCCTGCCGATCCTGTTCGCCACCCTGCTGTGTGATGAGGAGATCCACCTCTCCAACGTACCGCGCCTGAAAGACGTGGGTACCACCCTCAAGCTGCTGGAGATGCTGGGCGCCACCACCAAGGTCAACGGCAACGTGACAGTGCTGACCGGTGCGGTGAACAACCACGTCGCCCCCTACGAGCTGGTGAAGACCATGCGCGCATCCATACTGGCGCTCGGCCCGCTTGCTGCCCGTTTCGGGGCTGCCGACGTCTCCTTGCCCGGTGGCTGCGCCATCGGTGCCCGTCCGGTGAACCTGCACGTCCACGGCCTGGAGCTGATGGGCGCCAAGATTGCCATCGAGGATGGTTACATCAAGGCCCGTGTCGATGGCCGCCTCAAGGGCGCTCATATCCTGATGGACATGGTTTCCGTCACAGGTACCGAGAACCTGATGATGGCCGCTACCCTGGCCGACGGTCGCACCGTGATCGAGAACGCCGCCCGTGAACCGGAGGTAGTCGATCTGGCCAACTTCCTCAACGCCCTTGGCGCCAAGGTTCAGGGCGCGGGCACCGACACTCTGACCATCGACGGTGTCGAGCGTCTGCACGGTGGCAGCTACAGCGTGCAGCCTGACCGTATCGAAACCGGTACCTTCCTGGTTGGCGCAGCGGTTACCGGTGGCAAAGTCACCTGTCGCAAGACAGATCCTTCCCTGCTGGAGGCGGTACTGGTCAAGCTGGAAGAGGCAGGCGCCTTGATCGAGAAAGGGGCTGACTGGATCACCCTCGACATGACAGGCCGCACTCTCAAGCCGGTCACCATCAAGACAGCTCCCTACCCGGCCTTCCCGACCGACATGCAGGCACAGTTCACCGTGCTGAACACCGTCGCCAAGGGCACCGGCATGGTCACAGAGACCATCTTCGAGAACCGCTTCATGCACGTACCGGAACTGGTGCGAATGGGTGCGGACATAGAGCTGCAGGGCAATGTCGCCATCTGCCGTGACACCGAGCAACTCAAGGGTGCCCAGGTGATGGCCACAGACCTGCGCGCCTCCGCCAGTCTGGTGCTGGCCGGCTTCGTCGCCGAAGGCTCCACCATAGTCGACCGTATCTATCACATCGACCGTGGCTACGAAGATATCGAGCACAAGCTGCAAGGTCTGGGCGGGCGCATCGAACGTATCAAGGGCTGACTGACAACCCTTGAACATATCTGTTAAAAAGGCCCCCTCGCGTTGGCGAGGGGGCCTTTTTCATATCATGGATTCAAAGTGAGTACGGGTATTAATGCCCCGCCAGCTTCATGTTCTCCACCAGTACGGAACCGGTCTTGAGGCTGGAGCGCTCATCTTCATCACACCCCACCGCCACGATATGGTTAAACATCTCGCTCAGGTTGCCTGCTATGGTGATCTCTTCCACCGGGTAGGCAATCTCGCCATTCTCGACCCAGAAGCCGGCTGCGCCACGGGAGTAGTCGCCATTGACGATGTTGACCCCCTGCCCCATCAGCTCGGTCACCAGCAGACCAGTCCCCATCTCCTTGAGCATCCCCTGGAAATCCTGACCCGTGTTGGAAACCTGCCAGTTATGGATGCCACCGGCATGCCCCGTGGTGGTCAGTCCCAGCTTGCGGGCGGAGTAGGAGGTAAGCAGCCAGCTCATCAGCTCGCCGTTGCGCACTATGTCCATATTCCGGGTAAGTACCCCTTCCCCGTCAAACGGCGTACTGGCCAGTCCGCCCAGCAGGTGGGGAAACTCTTGGATAGTGAGCCACTGGGGCAGGATCTGCTTGCCCAATTTGTCGAGCAGGAAGCTCGACTTGCGATAGAGGTTGCCGCCGCTGATGGCCATCACCAGATGGCCCCACAGGCCGGCGGCTGTGTCCGGGTGAAACAGCACGGGCGCATGTCGAGTGGAGATCTTGCGGGCACCCAGGCGGGAGACGGTGCGTTCCACCGCCTCATCGGCGATGCGCTGCGGACTCCAGAGCCCACCCAGGTCACGACTCGAGGAGTAGCCGTAGTCCCGTTGCATGTCGCCATCCAGCTCGCCAATCAGCACGCAGCTCAGGGAGTTGCGTGACGCAGCATAGCCTTTGACGAAGCCGTGGCTGTTGCCATAGACCTTGATGCCGAGGTGGCTGGAGAAACCGGCCCCATCGGAGTGTTTGATGCGTGCATCGCGACCCAGCGCCAGCCGCTCACACTCGATGGCCAGCTCGATCCCGCGCTGGGGATCCAGTTCGATTTGGTGGCACAGTTGCAGATCGGGGGCATCCCAGGCCAGCAGCTCGGCATTTGCCAGACCGGCACAATCATCGGCAGAGGTATGGCGGGCGATTTCCATGGCCGCTTCGACGGCGGCGCGGATAGCTGGCTTGCCCAGATCCGTGGTGGAAGATGAACCCTTGCAACCATCGCGATAAACCGCGATGCCCAGAGCACCATCCTTGTTGAATTCGATACTTTCCAGTTCACAACCCCGGGTGTTCACCGACAACCCGGTCTGTTTGCTGATGGAGACTTCGGCCAGCGAGGCGCCCAGTCCTTTGGCTATCTCCAGTGCCTCGGCAACGACGGCCTCGAGATGGGCTTGATCCTGGCGAATTTGGTCTTGCTGATCCATAACTCACATCTATATGAAGGAAGGAAAGGGGCTAAGCATATCAGACCCCTGCGCCCAGCGGGAGAAGCTGGTAACATATCCACCAATGTGAATGACAGGAATCAAGAGACCGATGAGTCAATATCAAGACGACAACGAGTTGGAAGACTGGGGCCCCAGCAAGACTCAGCTCAAGCGTGATGCAGAGGCGCTACAAAAGCTGGGCGCAGAGATAGTATCTCTAAGCCACAGTGAGCTGGAAAAAATCCCGTTGGATGAAGAGCTTGCCGATGCTGTCGAGCTGGGCCGCAAACTCAAACCCAAGAAAGATGAGTCCTTCCGTCGCCATTTGCAGTTCATCGGCCGCTTGATGCGCAGCCGTGATATCGAGCCGATCGAAGAAGCGCTCTCCATCATCAAGAACCGCCACTCCACCGTGAATGCCCGCTTGCATCGCCTGGAACAGTGGCGTGAACGCCTGATCAACGAAGGCGACAGCGCACTCAACGAGTTGATGTCCCAGTTCCACGAGCTGGATCGCCAGAAGCTGCGCCAGCTGATCCGCTCCGCCAACAAGGAACGGGAACTGAACAAGCCGCCGGTCGCCTATCGCGAAATGTACCAATACCTGCGTGGCGAAATCGAAGACCTGCTGTAAGTGATGGCTCACGCCTCATGGCGAGCAGCAAGCGACACAGTGTAAAACGGGGCCAACATATGGCCCCGTTCTTTATCCTGGCTTGCGAGCTAATTGCCCGCCATACACTGTGTATGAGTACCGGGTTGCAGATAAGGCATCAGCAGTGGAGCCATCCCCTTGAGCACCTGCACTGGCAGGGCTGAGGTGAAGCGGAACTTGTCAGACTGGCTGCCCGGCACATAGGCGGTCAGGGTACCGAAGTGGTCCTCTCCCAGGAAGAAGACAAAGGTCGCGGTCCGGTTGCGCGCCAGCGAACTGGTGACATTGCCATAACGACCCACTGTCTCGATCCGGTTGTCGCCAGTCCCCGTCTTGCCCCCCATCGGCAGCACAGTGCCATCCGGCAGAGCAAAAGCACCGGCGATACGCCTTGCAGTTCCCCCTTCCACCACCTTGGAGAGTGCATTGCGCAAAGCAGTCGCTACTTCTGCGGGCAGCACCCGGGTGCCCTCGGTGTGAACGGGCTCAAAGTTGGTCTCAAATGGTGTGCCCTTGGCAAACGAGAGATGTTCGATACGCAGGGTGGGAGCCCGAATGCCACCGTTCTGAATGATCCCCATCAACTCGGCCAGCGCGGCGGGTCTATCCCCCGAGCTACCCAGAGCCGTTGCCAGCGATGGTACCAAATGGTCAAACGGATAACCCAGCTTGGCCCAACGCTGATGGATGTCGAGGAAGGCCTCGACCTCCAGCATGGTACGGATACGGCTGTCACGGGCACTGCGGTGACGAGTTTTGAACAACCAGCTATATACCTCTTGTCGTTCATCCCGGCTGGCTTCAACCGCATCGGCAAAGGTCGCCTTGTCGAACTCCTTGAGATAGGCAAGCAACCACAGCTCCAGCGGATGAACCCGCGCGATGTAACCCTGATCCGGCAAGGAATACTTGCCTGGGCCATAGCTGGTGTAAAGCTGCTCAATGCGTCTGTCGCTGAGCTTGTCACGCGGCAACCGTTTGGCCAGGAAGGCGGCAAAGGTCTCCTGCGAGGCATCCGGCATCAGATAGCGATGCACGGCAGCAAGCCGTACAGCGCTGGGCTTGAGGCCATCCAGGAAGGTGTCGAGCTGCTCATCCGCCGTCTTGCCGCGATACTTGCGCCAGAAGCGCAGCAGATAGGTTTGCCCCTCCTTATCGGCAAACTTGGCCAGATACTCGGTACGACGGGGATCCTTGTCATCCTTGAGCAGCTGGGCGCGGTTGCCCTCCCGATAGAGGCTGTAGCGCACTATGTCCCGCATCAGACGCACGAACGGCAAGTTGATTGACTCGCGCAGCGCATCTCGTATTGCAGGAATGCGTCCGTTATCCTCACGGCGGAAGTTGTTGAAGGTGTGCATACCGCCCCCGGTGAAGAAGCCTTCGTTCGGACTGGCTGAGTATTGGCGATCAAGTGCGGCCTCCAGCATCAGCGGCAGGCTCTTGTCCTTGGCCGTCATCAGATAGGAGACGGCCCAGCGACTGAGGTTGTCCTGACCCGAGACCTCAATCTTGCGCAGGCTCTCTGCTGGCATATCGGAATAGTTGTCGTGCAGCTCTGCAATGATTTCCAGATAGGTGGTCAATACCCGCAACTTGGCAGTGGAACCCAGCTCCAGCTTGCTGCCTTCGTTGATGTCGAATGGCTGATCCGTGTTGTCCGTCTGCACTCGTACCTTGAAACCTTCCGGTGATTTCTCGAACAGAGTGAAACTGTAACGCACATCCCCTGTCTTCTCCGGCGAGAGCAGGCGCTCACCAAACAGGCCGACCTGAGCAGCAAACGCGGGATCGGCAAGCTGTTGCAGATAACGGGAGATCTCGTTTTGCAGCGGCATATTGAGGCTGGTATCCGCGCTCATATCCATCCGGTCGAGGTCATACAGCTGCACCCCGAGCTGGCGGCTCAGGCGAGTGCGCGCGACCTGCAAACCCTTGTTGTTGTTGACTCGGGTCATAGCGGGGGACTGGAGGAAGTCGCGGAAACCAAGTTTGGCCTTGAGCGCAGCCTCCATCAGTGGCGGCGTGATCATGCCCTCCTGCACGAACAGTCGCAGATAACTGTCCGTCAGGGTCGCCAGTGCATCCCGTCCCTGCGCCAGATAATAGGAAGGGCGACGGTGTGCGATCATCAGCGAAACAATCTGCCGCAAGGCAAGTCCTTGATCTTCAAGTGCCGCATCCTGGTTACGAGCCGGATCCAGCAGCCGATTGACCTCGTTCACATTGGCGCCAAACCAGACCCACAAGCCATCACCCAGCCCATGTACCTCGCCATAACCAGGGGCAGCCGAGAGTGGCACAGAGTTGAGATAAGCCCAGGCAACCAGCTTGCGCGCCTCCAGGGTTTCCGGCCCCAATCGATACGCCCGCACACTGGCTGACGCCATCTGGCGGATCTTCTCGGTCGGTGACAGCGTCAGACCATCGGGAGAGTGGCGGTACTTCTCGACCTGAGTCGCCAGTGTACTGCCCCCTGCGGACTGATCCTGCATGTCCAGTGCCTTGCCCACCTGTGACATTGCTGCCTTGGCAAAGCGGGGCCAATCTACCGCCGGGTTTGCCAACGGCTGCTCGTTGCTCAGCAGATCGCGGTTCTCGATAAACAACAGCGACTGGATGACCAGGGGAGGAATGGAAGCAAAATCCGGGTAATAGTGAGTCGGATACTTGAATTGATAGAAGGGCTCGGCACGGCAGTCATGCAGGGTCAGACCGGCCTGCACTTTCTCGGTATAGGGAACAAAGAAACCACGGCTGGCATAGTCATAGAGCGCATCGGAAAAATGTGTCTGCTCGCTGACCTGATAACCCCGTTGCAGCAGACGCTCCTGCATCATGGGCAGCAGCACATAGCCGAGCCGCTTGTCGAAGGGGCCATCCTCAGGGAAGATTATTTGCTTGCTGGGGCCAGCTTCGACCTGATAGGTCAGCTTGGCCGCATAGCGGGAGATCTCCTGCGACTGCAGCCGGGAGGTCTGCATCTCATAGCCAACCAGGGCAATCGCAGCCGCCAGGCACAGCAAAAAGAGAAAGCAGAACAACCAACGCCACCAGGGACGACGCTTGCGCTTGTACTTGCCGTCCGCGCTTGGGACAGATGAATCTTGAGATGCCACTTTGTTCAAATCCGTCTGTTCTGATGCGCCCATATCAGCCCCGCCATGGTTGCGCAATTTATTGTGTTTCACTCAAGCTTAGTCTTTTCAAGTCAATGGCTTGAAAACTGTTGACCGCTTTGTAGCGATGGTAACAGGGCGATCAAAAAAAGGGGAGCCGATTGTTGCAGCTTGATGAGAGATCCGAGCTGATGGCAGAAAACAAAACACCGGCCTAAAGCCGGTGTTTTCAGGTAGCAAAGAGACTTGCTTACTTGCTGGAGCTCATGGCTTTGAGCTTGGCACTCAGGTCTTTACGCTCTTTGGACAGCTCGGCATTCTTGATGATGTGATCATCAACGCGCTCTTCATAGTCGGTACGCATGTTGGCGATGATGGCCTGAACCTCATCGATACTCATACCGGGCTTGATGTAGTCACTCAGGTTGTCGAGCAGCAATACACGCTTCTGGTTGTCACGGATCTTCTTCTCGTTGTCCGCGATTTCACGCTTGAGTTTGTTCTGGCGACGGGACATACGCACATATTCCAGTACATCGCTGAAGGTGGACTTGTTTACTTGTTCCATATCGATACCACTGACTTAAGGTTGATAAAAGCAGGCCAAGCATTACCGGTACAAGAGAGAAAAAAGAGAGTGTACAGGTAAACCCGAGATGCCCTTACTCTACCGAGTTATGAGGCATATACAACCCTAATTGCAGGCTTGGCAGCGGGTTTTGGCAGGAGAACATCAATAGGAACACTAAAACTCAAGAGCCATGATAGCGCACGAAACGGTCACGTCAGGAGGCAAGACGCTGGCAGTGCTTTGGTGCCTGAGCTAATGCCATATGGAATGTGCCGTCATAAGGTGATAGCCGACCAAAACTTGAATTTCAGGTAATAAAAAACCCCGCTCGATGAGCGGGGTTTTTCGTGTTGGGTGCCTGGCAGTGTCCTACTCTCGCATGGCGAATGCCACACTACCATCGGCGCTACCGCGTTTCACTTCTGAGTTCGGCATGGGATCAGGTGGTTCCACGGCGCTATGGCCGCCAGGCAAATT
>NZ_JAACFW010000018.1:0-109399 GCF_029237245.1 Aeromonas sp. 5HA1 | reverse complement strand
TGTCGGGGTCAGGCATGGTGATGCTCCTGCCGGCGCGCACAGAAGCCCCCTGGCTCCAATCTTGCCGACCATGTTTACGCAACCATACCAGAACGGTGGAGCGGCCCTGAATGCCATAACGCGCCTGGGCCTGTTTGTAGGTGAGCTCGCCTTTTTCAATCTGCTCGACCAGTGCCAGTTTAAAAGTCAGCGAGTAATCGCGCTGTGTCCGTTTCACACCTTGTCCCATCGGGTTCTCCATTTATTGGGGGGAAAGGTGTAAACCATATTCAGGACGGGACACCAGTAACAAAAAGGCCTCGCATCGCGAGGCCTTTTCCATATTTTCTGACTGGCGGGTGCCGCTATCAGGCGGAGGTATCGAGTGGCTCGAAGCCCTTGATAAGATCGTCGATCGCCTTCATCTGCTTGAGGAAGCCTTCCAGCTTGTCCAGCGGCAGGGCACTCGGGCCATCACAACGGGCCACTTTCGGGTCCGGATGGGATTCGATAAACAGACCGGCCAGACCAACCGCCATGCCAGCACGGGCCAGCTCGGTCACCTGATCCCGACGACCACCCGAAGCGGCCCCCAGCGGATCACGGCACTGCAATGAGTGGGTCACGTCGAAGATCACCGGATAGCCGCCCGTGCTCTTCTTCATCACGCCCAGACCCAGCATGTCCACCACCAGGTTGTCATAGCCAAAGTTGGCGCCACGCTCGCACAGGATCAGGCGGTCGTTGCCGCACTCCTCGAACTTGTCGGTGATGTTCTTCATCTGGCTCGGGCTCAGGAACTGCGGCTTCTTGATGTTGATGACGTTGCCAGTGCGGGCCATGGCCTCCACCAAATCGGTCTGGCGCGCCAGGAAGGCGGGCAGCTGAATGACGTCAACCACTTCAGCAACCGGCTTGGCCTGATGCACTTCATGCAGATCGGAAATCACCGGCATGCCGAAGGTCGCCTTGAGCTCCTGGAAGATCTTCATCCCCTCTTCCAGGCCAGGACCCCGGTAGGAGTGGATGGAGGAGCGGTTGGCCTTGTCCCAGCTCGCCTTGAACACAAAGGGGATGCCAAGCTTGCTGGTCACTTCCACGTACTTCTCGCACACCGCCATCGCCATGTCGCGGGATTCCAGCACGTTCATGCCACCGAACAGCACGAACGGTTTGTCGTTGGCTACATCGATGTCATTGATCTTGATATTCTTCTGTTCCATCTCAGGCATCCTTAAAGTGAAGAGGCTGGGGGCTTGCATCCAAGTCGGTCCGTTGCGCCCTGGGCACAGCGGCCTTGATATTCTTCTGTTTCAGTTCCCAGGCATCCTTAAAGTGAAGAGGCTGGGGGGCATAATATTTCAGTTCCCGGGCATCCTTAATGAAGGGGCTTGGGGCTAAGATCAAGCGCGGCCAGTTGTACCTTGAGCACATCGGCCACCGGATCGTCCGGGCATTGTTCAATAAAGTATTCAAAATCGTCGGCGGCGAAACGCGGGCAGTCGAGCTGTTCATAGATGAACCCCCGATCCCGCGTCTCAAGGGGATCGCCCGGCTTCATACGCAGCAGCAGCTCACTGCAACGCAGGGCTTCGGTCATACGATCTTCCCGCAGCAGAGCACCTTTGCTGACGTTGAGCAGCCGTTCGATGATCTCCCACTGGCCCGAGGGTTGCAGGTGTTCAGGGGTCAGGGTGGCCAGATTGCCAAGGGCACCGCGCAGCAACAACTCCATGTGGTGCAGGCTCAACTCGTCACCGGTGAAGGGGTCCACATAAACCTCGCCTTCGCTGCCGGCAAAGCTCACCAGGAAGTGACCGGGGAAGCAGATCCCCTCCACATCCAGCCCGAGCTTGCGGCCCAGCTGTATGATGAGAATGCCGAGGCTAACCGGTATGCCCCGCTTGGTGGCAAGGACCTGGGCGAGATCGGAATTGGCGGCAGAAAAATAATCCTGCCAGTCACCGTGAAAACCCAGGGTCTGGTAGAACCCCTGCAACAGCTGGCGGCGTACCTCGTCACAACTGCCTTCGGCAATCGCTTCGTCCAGCCAGGCATCGAGACGGGCCAGCTCGGCCTCACCGCGGCCACTGATGCCATGGATCTCGTCACTTACCGACAGCGCCAGCTCGGCGATGTCGTGGGCCTCGAAATCGGTCCATTCGTCTACACGTATCATCGTCATCATCCTTAACCGAACAGACTGGCCTGCTTGTATACGGCCAGTTTGGCGATAAAGAAGACCCAACCGATGGCGCCGAGGAAGGCAAACCAGCGGATACCGTTATTGCGAGCCAGTCGCAGTGCCATCATGGCCAAAAACGCCACCACCAGGATGGCGGTCAGCTTCTCACTGAGCCAGGGGGTGCCGTTGTTGAGTGGATTGAGATCCAGCACCATGCACAGCAGCACGCCGGAGAGCACCACCAGCCCGTTCAGCCAGCCGCTCACCTTCATGATCTGGCCGCTGTAGGCACGGCCGGAACCGGTCTGCACCCAGTAAAAACGCAGCATAAACATCAGCACGGCCGAGGCGATCAGCACCAGATGCAGATGCTTGAGAGCAAAATACATAACGTGTCCTTGAACAAAGGCAGGCTCAGGCCCGCCATTCACCATCAATGAGCCAGGCATCCCAGCGTTACCCGCTCGTTATCCCCGTAATCGCGCACGGTTTCCACCCGGCTGAACCCCTGTTGCAGCAGGAGTTGACGCACCGCCTCGCCCTGCTGCCAGCCATGCTCCAGCAAGAGCCAGCCACCAGGACACAGATGAGCAGGCGCACCGGCGACGATGAGGCGGATATCCGCCAGCCCCTGCTCGTCGGCGACCAGGGCTGAACGAGGTTCGAACCTCACGTCCCCTTCATTCAGATGAGGGTCGGCACCGTCTATGTAGGGCGGATTGGAAACAATCATCGCAAAGCGTGGGGCCTGACTCAGGAGCGGATCGCAAAGCGGCTCAAACCAGCTGCCATCGCGTACCGTGATGGGCAAACCCAGCGCGACGCTGTTGTCGCGCGCCAGTGCGGCCGCCTCCGGCATCCGATCCACCGCCCATACATCGGCATCTGGTCGCTCTGACTTGAGCGCCAATGCGATGGCCCCCGTGCCAGTGCCCAGATCCAGCAGGGCGCAGGGCGCCTGATCCTGCGAGGCTGGTCTGGGGGGCAGCCGTGCCAGCGCCTGTTCGACCAGCACCTCGGTATCGGGACGCGGGATCAGGGTAGCCGGGCTCACCTTGAGCGGCAGCGACCAGAACTCCCGTTCCCCTACCAGATGGGCGATGGGCTCGCCAGCCAGCCGACGAGTGAGCCACCCTTGCAGCTTTTCTTGCTGGGCCGCATCCAGCTCGCGCTCCGGCCAGGTCATCAGATAACTGCGCCGGCAATCAAGCAGATGGCAGAGCAGCACGTCGGCGTCGGCGCGGGGAGACTCCCCCCCGGCCAGGGTCGCCATTATGTGGGCGCGGGCCTGCTGGATCTGCATCAACGGCGCGCCATCGCCGTGACGGCGATATCTGCACAAACGGACTGCATCAGCTGTTTTCCGCCAGGGAGGCGAGCTGATCGGCCTGATATTCCTGGATCATGGGGCTGATGATGCAGTCCAGATCCCCCTCCATGATCTCGCCAAGGCGATAGAGGGTGAGGTTGATGCGATGCTCCGAGAGACGTCCCTGCGGGTAGTTGTAGGTGCGGATACGCTCGGAGCGGTCGCCGGAACCCACCAGGTTGCGACGGGTGCTCTGCTCGGCCGCGCGGTGGCGCTCATCCTCTGCCGCCTGCAGACGGGCAGACAGCACGGACATCGCCTTGGCGCGGTTCTTGTGCTGGGAACGCTCATCCTGACACTCCACCACCAGGCCGGTCGGCAGGTGGGTGATGCGGATGGCGGAATCCGTCTTATTGACGTGCTGACCACCGGCCCCGGAGGCGCGGAAGGTATCTATTTTCAGGTCGTTCGCATTGATCTCGATCTGCTCGGCTTCCGGCACTTCCGGCAGCACGGCGACGGTACAGGCGGAGGTGTGTACCCGGCCCTGGGATTCGGTCTCGGGCACCCGCTGCACCCTGTGGCCACCGGATTCAAACTTGAGGCGGCCGTAGACATGCTCGCCATCCACCTTGGCGATCACCTCCTTGTAGCCACCGTGCTCGCCGTCGTTGCAGCTGACGATGGAGATACGCCAGCCCTGACGCTCGGCGTAGCGCGAATACATGCGAAACAGGTCACCGGCAAAAATGGCCGCCTCGTCACCACCGGCACCGGCACGGATCTCCAGGTAGCAGTTGTTGTCATCCTTGGGATCCCGGGGCAGCAGCATCACCTGCAGCGCCTGCTCCTGCTCCTCCAGCGTGCTCTTGGCCAGCGGCAACTCCTCCTGCGCCATCTCGCGCAGGTCGGCATCATCCTCTTCCAGCATCAGCTTGGTGGCTTCCAGGTTCTCTTCGGCCTGGCGGAAGCGCTGGAAGGCATGAACGATATCTTCCAGCTGGGCATATTCCCGGGTCAGGGCGCGGTAGCGATCCTGATCCGAGGCCACCCCGGGCTCGCCGAGCATGGCCTGTACTTCTTCGTGGCGCTCGATGAGGCCTTCCAGCTTTCTGATCAGTGACGGATTCATAAATCTTGTTTTCTCGATGGAGGAAGGGGCCGCCAGCTGGCCACCCCGAACAATTACTCTTGTGGCAATCCCAGCACCTGGCGCAGGCGGGACAACTGATGATGATCCCCCTGGGCCGCCGCCTGGCGCAAGGCCTGGGTCGGTGCGTGGATCAACTTGTTGGTGAGGCGGTGTGCCATGGCCTTGAGGGCCTGTTCGGCATTCTCGCCCTGTTGCAGGGACAGCAAGGCGCGCTGCAACTCCTCATCGGCCACCTGCTGGGCCTGATGACGATAATCGCGGATCAGATCCACCGAATGCTGGCTGCGATACCAGCCCATGAACTCATCGCGCTCTTCCAGCACGATAATCTCCGCCTCGGCGGCGGCCCTTTTACGGGTCTCCAGGTTCTGCTCTATGATGCCCTGCAGGTCATCAACCGTGTAGAGATAGGCATCGGAGAGCTCGTCCACCTCGGCCTCGATATCCCGCGGCACGGCGATATCCACCAGAAACATGGGTTTGAAACGGCGGGCCTTGAGGGCGCGCTCCACCATGCCCTTGCCGATGATGGGCAAGGGGCTGGCGGTGGAGCTGATGACAATGTCAGCCTCGTGCAGGTAATCCGGGATCTCTTCGAGCGTCATCACCTGGGCACCGAACTCTTCGGCCAGCAGTTGAGCCCGCTGCAGGGTGCGATTCGCCACCATCATGCGGGTGACGTTCTGCTCGCGCAGATGGCGGGCCACCAGTTCTATGGTCTCGCCGGCACCGACCAGCAGCACCTTGGTCTGGGAGAGATCGGAGAAGATGCGTCGCCCCAGACTGACGGCGGCAAAGGCCACCGAGACGGCGCTGGCGCCAATCTCGGTATCGGTGCGCACCCGCTTGGCCACGGAGAAGGACTTCTGGAACAGGCGCTCCAGCGAGCCTTTCACCGCTTCGGACTGCTGGGCATGGGCATAGGATTGCTTGATCTGCCCCAAGATCTGCGGCTCACCCAGCACCAGCGAATCCAGGCCGCAGGCCACCCGCATCAGGTGACGCACTGCCTCTTCGTCCTGATGCTGGTAAATGGCGGATACCACTTCGGCCGCATCCAGGCCGTGGAAACGTTGCAGCCAGTGCAGCACCTGCTCTCCCTGCCCCTTTTCCAGGCTGCAGTAAAGCTCGGTGCGGTTGCAGGTCGAGACGATCACCGCCTCGCTTACGCCGGGTTGGGTGACCAGCTCACGCAAGGCGCGATCGATGCAGTCCGGGCCGAACGCGACCCGCTCCCGCAAGGCGACACTGGCGGTGTTGTGGTTGATTCCGAGGGCAAGCAAACTCATGAGTGGGCGACGATCATTTCATACACTGGGTGCAAAGGCTGCCAATTGTACGAGAAAGGGTAAGTCTTTAAAAGCAATACGGCCGCCCCGTATACTGTGGCAAATCCCCTCATCTGGAGCATGACCTTGTTCTTGCGTATTTTCACCTTTGGCTGCCTGCTGTTGCTGGCCGGCTGTACCACCACCCAGCCCCAGCGGGATCAGGTCAACTGGCAGAAAGAGCGGACTCGCCTCGAGCAGCTCAGCCACTGGCAGCTGTCTGGCAAGATGGCCATCATCACAGCCCAGCAGAAGGGCAGCGCCCGGGTCAACTGGCAGCAAAATGGCGACGATTATCGCCTCAACCTAACCAGCCTGATCGGTACCCACATTCTGGAGCTCTCCCGCAGCAAGGGCGAGATCACCCTGATCGACAACGAGGGCAACCCGCACCAAAGCCAGGATGCCGAGGCACTCATCTATCAGCTCACTGGCTGGAACATTCCGGTGCAGGGGCTGCCGGAGTGGATCAAGGGACTGCCGGGCAAGGCCGAATTCGAACTCAATCCCGACAGCAGCCTGGCCAGTGTGCGTGACGGCCAGTGGCAGATTGTCTATGGCGACTACCGAGACCAGGACGGCTATCGCCTGCCCCACCTGCTGACCATGACGGGCCAGGGCAGTCGCCTCAAGTTGCAGATCAACCAATGGACGCTTGCACGCTGATGACTGCGACTGACAAGGAGCCAAGAATGACAGCCATTCGCTGGCCGGCACCGGCCAAACTCAACCTCTTCCTGCACGTCAATGGCCGTCGTCCGGACGGCTATCACGAGCTGCAGACCCTGTTCATCTTTCTGGACCACAGCGACTGGCTCGAATTCGAGCCGCTGCCGGACACAGACCAGCTCACCTTGAGCCCGGCCATTCCCGGCGTGCCCGATGAGCAGAACCTCATCATCCGCGCCGCCCGCCTGCTGCAGGCTAGGCTGCCCAGCCCGCAGGGGGCCCATATCCGGCTGGAGAAGCTGCTGCCCATGGGCGGTGGTATCGGCGGTGGATCCTCGGATGCAGCCACCACGCTCGTGGCGCTCAATCACCTCTGGCAGGCAGGCTTGGGCGAAGATGAACTGGCGGAACTTGGCGTTCAGCTGGGGGCCGATGTGCCGGTGTTTGTGCGCGGACGCGCGGCCTTTGCTGAAGGGGTGGGCGAGCGACTGCAACCGGTCGAATTGCCAGGCGCCTGGTATCTGGTACTCAAGCCCGATTGCCACGTGGCAACGGCCGCCGTGTTCCAGGATCCGGACCTGCCCAGAGCGACCCCGAAAATGGCATTTCACAACTTGCTGGAGGGGGAGTGGAAAAACGATTGCGAATTGCTGGTGAAAAAGCGCCACCCCGAGGTTGCCAATGCGCTCGGCTGGTTGCTAGAATACGCGCCGTCAAGAATGACGGGCACAGGAGCCTGCGTCTTTGCTCAATTTGAAGACGAAAAGGCTGCTCGGGAAGTGTTGGCAAAGGTGCCGGAAAGATGGGATGGGTTTGTCGCCAAGGGCGAGAACATATCACCACTATTCGTGACATTGCAACAAATCAGTGATTGGGGTATCGCCAAGCGGTAAGGCAGCGGGTTTTGATCTCGCCATTCCTAGGTTCGAATCCTAGTACCCCAGCCATTCTCTTTGGTGATTGATACGGGTGCATCGATTGACTGGCCGCAGCGAAACTTGAAAGAGCGCAATCTCGTCAAGCTGGTCTGCCGCCAACAGGGTGCCCCGGGTTAATCGCGAAGAGGTCATCGGCCTCGTTGATGACGGGCTGTCCAAACGCGACAGCCATCCGATTTGAAACATGTAACGATATGCACCTAGCCTGAAAGCGGCCTATAGTGGCCTGACCCGTCAACTTGATAAATCGTTTGCCCCAAAACGATACGGGTCTGAATCAGACTCCCCACATACTGGATGCAACCCCGAGGTTTCAAACCGTGCCTGACATGAAGCTGTTTGCTGGTAACGCAACGCCGGAACTAGCCCAGAAGATCGCAGATCGCCTGTTTATCAAACTCGGCAATGCTGCCGTAGGTCGCTTTAGCGACGGCGAGATCAGCGTACAGATCAATGAGAATGTACGTGGTGGCGATATCTTCATCATTCAATCCACCTGTGCCCCGACCAACGACAATTTGATGGAATTGATCGTCATGGTGGATGCTCTGCGTCGTGCTTCAGCTGGCCGTATCACTGCCGTTATCCCCTACTTTGGTTATGCCCGTCAGGACCGCCGCGTCCGCTCCGCCCGTGTTCCCATCACCGCCAAGGTTGTCGCCGACTTCCTCTCCAGCGTGGGTGTGGACCGTGTGCTGACCGTTGACCTGCATGCCGAACAGATCCAGGGCTTCTTCGACGTCCCGGTCGACAACGTGTTCGGCAGCCCTGTGCTGCTGGAAGACATGAAGTCCAAAAACCTCGAATCCCCTGTCGTCGTATCGCCGGACATCGGTGGTGTGGTGCGCGCTCGTGCCATCGCCAAGCTGCTGGACGATACCGACATCGCCATCATCGACAAACGTCGTCCCCGCCCGAACGTCTCCCAGGTCATGCACCTGATCGGTGACGTCGCCGGCCGCGACTGCATTATCGTCGATGACATGATCGACACCGGCGGCACCCTGTGCAAAGCGGCAGAAGCCCTGAAAGAGCGCGGCGCCAAGCGTGTATTCGCCTACGCCACTCACCCGGTCTTCTCCGGTTCTGCCGTGGAAAACATCAAGAACTCCGTGATCGACGAGCTGATCATCACCGACTCCATCCCGCTCACAGCCGAGATGAAGGCGGTGGACAAGGTCAAGCAGCTGACTCTGTCAACCGTGCTGGCCGAAGCCATTCGTCGTATCAGCAACGAAGAGTCCATCTCTGCCATGTTTGAGCATTGATAGACACTGTTGTGACAAAAACCGCCAACTGGCGGTTTTTGTCTTTCTAGCCCTGTCACACCCGGTATTGCCCTGCCCCACCGCAGGTTAAGGATTGATCCATGAATCGCTTGCGCCCGCTGCTGCTTCTTGCCTGCTGCAGCTTCCTGTTCGCCTGTCAGCCCGCCAAAGAAAACCAGCCTTTCGCACTGACCCTGGCGCACATGAACGACACTCACTCCCAGTTTGACCCGGTCAACGCCGAGCTGAAGGGACCCATCTTTGGCAAGCAGGGGGAAACCGACACCCTCTACACCCGCTTCGGCGGCTATCCGCGCCTGCTCACCATGGTGAAATCCTATCAGGCCGAAGCGCTCGCCAAGAATCAGCCACTGTTGCTGCTGCACGGCGGCGATGCCTGGCAAGGCAGCGGCTACTTCAAACTCAACGAGGGAATGGCCAACGCCGAGCTGCTAAGCCAGTTCGGTCTCGATGCCATGGCGCTGGGCAACCACGAGTTCGATCTCGACAACCAGAAGCTGGCCCGCTTCATCGAGGGGGTCAACTTCCCTCTGCTGGCCGCCAACCTGGACACCCGTGACGATCCGGCGCTGCGCCACGCGACCAACCTCAAGGCGTTCGTGGTTTATGCCTTCGATGGCAACCAGAAGAGTCCGGTTACCGATCTCAACAAGCTGCCCCAGGGCAAGCAACTGGTGGCCGTGATGGGACTGGTGCTGGAGGACATGGCCAATATCTCCCCCAACGTCGGCAAACTGCGTTTTGGCAAGGAGGTTGAATCGGCCCAGAGCACAGTGGACATGCTGCGCAAGAAGGGGATCCATCACGTCATCGCCCTGACCCACATCGGCAATGAGCGGGATCTGGCGCTGGCGTCCAGAGTGAATGGCATCGATGCCATCGTCGGCGGCCACTCCCACAGCCTGCTCGGCGATTTTACCAACATAGGTTGGGGCAAGACCGGCGAATACGCCCAGCTGGTGACCAATCCGGACGGCGTTGGCCTGACCTGCGTGGTGCAGGCTGGCTCCTACGCCCAGGCCATCGGCCTGGCCCGGGTCAGCTTCGACGCCCAGGGCCGGGTCATTGGTTGCAAGGGTCAAAACAAGCTGCTGGCCAGCCGCGACTTCTTCGCCGACCCTGCCCGCCAGCAGGCGCTGGACAAGGCGAGTGGCAAACAGGCAAGCAAGTTTGTCAATGCCCAACCCAACCTGGTGACAGTGGATGAAGACCCGCGCCTGCGTGGCATCATCGACAGTCACTACAAGCCCGCACTGGAGCAGGCCTTTGGCCCCGTTATCGCCACTGTACCGGCACCGCTGCAAAATGCCCGCCGCCCCGGTGACAATGGCAGCGACAGCCACGGCTCAGACGTCGCCCCCCTGGTGGCCGAAGGCCAATACTACTGGGCCAACACCCAGGCGGTGCAGGCCCTGACCGGTGGCCCGGTTCACTTTGCGTTGCTGGCAGTGGGCGGCGTGCGCGCCGACTTGCCCGCAGGAGAATTGCGCGAAGGGGATGCGGCGCTCACCCTGCTGCCATTCAAAAACCAGTTATCCGTGTTGACCCTGAGCGGCGCGGACGTGCGCGCCCTGCTGACCGAGACCATCACGGCCACCCTGCCTGCCAGCGCCCATGCCGGCAAGTTCCCCTACGGCGGCCATCTTCGCTACACCTTCACCGAAACCGAAGCGGGCAAGCGTGGCGACCTGACCCAGCTGCAATGGCAAACGACCGAAGGACAGTGGCAGGACTTGGTCGACAACCAGCGCTATCGAGTGGTGATGAACGCCTACAGCGCCAACGGCAACGACGGCTGGCAGGCGCTGGCCAGCGCCCAGGCCCTGCGGGCCGAGCGACTGGATCTCGCCTGGGTGGATGGCAAGCTGACCGGTTTCCCCATCGAGAAAGTGGAGCAGAACGGCGATCAGTTGAACGCCCGTTATGCCCATGGTCAAACGCTCGATTGCCAGGCCAGGGCCGTCAATTGCGGTACGGATGCGGCTTCCTTCGTGCAATACGTGCGAGAGCAGCGACCGACACTGACGGCACTGAGTGAACCGACCGTCACGCTACTGCGGGCCGAATAAGGCTCCCCCCGGGTAAGACTGACCAGAACGGGCCTCGAAAAGAGGCCCGTTTTGCGGCCATTCGCGACCCGAACCAGGGTTATTCCCTCACGGTTGCCGAGCTTTGGTTGAGTGATCGCCAGTCGGCGGCTAGAATATCGCGTCCCATTGCCTTGGGCGGTCTGCCCATTGCAAGTAGCGAGTGAAGACATCAAGCGTGACAAACCAAATCAAACTGATCGTGGGTCTGGGCAATCCCGGCCCTGAATACGCCAAGACCCGCCACAACGCGGGCGCCTGGTATGTGGAGCAACTGGCTCGCTGGCACAATGTCAGCCTGCGCGAAGAACCCAAGTTCTTCGGCCACACGGCCCGCATTCAGGTGGAAGGGCAGGATGTGCGTCTGCTCATCCCGAACACCTACATGAATCTCTCCGGCAAGGCAGTGGCCGCACTGGCCCGTTTCTACCAGATAGAGCCGGAAGCCATGCTGGTGGCCCACGATGAACTGGACCTGCCCCCCGGCATCGCCAAGTTCAAGCAGGGCGGCGGCCACGGCGGTCACAACGGTCTGAAAGACATCATTGCCAGGATGGGCAATAACAATAATTTCTTCCGGCTGCGTCTCGGGATTGGCCACCCTGGCGCCAAGGAGCTGGTGGCCGGGTTCGTGCTGACCAAGGCCCCGAGCAGCGAACAGAACCTGATCGATGCCGCACTGGATGAATCCTTGCGCGCCACCGACATACTGTTCAAACAAGACATGACCAAGGCCATGAACCGCTTGCACAGCTTCAAGGCCGAGAAAGTCTGAACAAGGTTTGATGGATGACGTCAGGGGTGAATGCCCACCTGCGCCACCGACAGACTGTTCAAACACGCTATGACCAAGGCCATGAACCGCTTGCACAGCGTCAAGGCCGGCAAGTATATAACTGGATGCGCCTGCGTCCCTCACAGCATCTATCAAGTAAGGTAACAATCCATGGGTTTTAAATGCGGTATCGTGGGCCTGCCCAATGTAGGTAAATCCACCCTGTTCAATGCGCTGACCAAGGCCGGCATCGAAGCCGCCAACTTCCCATTCTGCACCATTGAGCCGAACACGGGTGTGGTTCCCATGCCGGATCCCCGTCTCGACCAGCTGGCGGCCATCATCAATCCCCAGCGCGTCGTGCCGACCACCATGGAATTCGTCGACATCGCTGGTCTGGTTGCCGGTGCCTCCAAGGGCGAAGGTCTGGGTAACCAGTTCCTGGCCAATATCCGTGAAACCGAAGCCATCGGCCACGTGGTACGCTGCTTCGATGACGACAACATAGTTCACGTTGCCGGCAAGGTTTCCCCAGCCGACGATATCGAAGTGATCAACACTGAGTTGGCCCTGTCGGATCTGGACGCCTGCGAGCGTGCCATTCATCGCCAGTCCAAGCGCGCCAAGGGCGGTGACAAGGATGCCAAGCTGGAAGTGGAAACCCTGGAGAAGATCCGGGTCGCACTGGAAAACGGTCAGATGATCCGTGGCATGAAGCTGGACAAGGATGAACTGGAGGCCGTGAGCCACCTCAATTTCCTGACCCTCAAGCCCACCATGTACATCGCCAACGTGGCAGAAGACGGTTTTGACAACAACCCCTACCTCGACAAGGTGCGTGAAATCGCCGCCGCCGAGAACGCGGTTGTCGTAGTGGTCTGCTGCGCCATCGAATCGGACATCGCCGAGCTCGATGACGAAGACCGCGCCGAATTCATGGCAGATCTTGGCATCGAAGAGCCGGGCCTGAACCGGGTGATCCGCTCCGGTTACGAGCTGCTCAAGCTGCAGACCTACTTCACCGCCGGGGTGAAAGAAGTGCGTGCCTGGACCATACCGGTTGGCGCCACTGCACCGCAAGCCGCTGGCAAGATCCACACCGACTTTGAAAAAGGCTTTATTCGCGCTCAAACCATCGCCTTCGAAGACTTTATCACCTACAAGGGTGAACAAGGCGCCAAGGAAGCGGGCAAGATGCGCGCAGAAGGGAAAGACTACATCGTCAAAGATGGCGACGTACTGAACTTCCTGTTCAACGTCTAATCCCATGAGAGGCCAGCATTTGCTGGCCTCTTTTCTATCTGTACTTGTCGGGCATCTTCCGGCAAATGTCGTAAAAAAAACCAGATTGTTGGGCTTTTGCACGACAGCGACCAATAACTCGCCAAACGCACCCAAATTCGGTTTTTCTGACAAAAAAAGGGTTGACGCCCCAGAGCCAGATACGCATAATTCGGCCCGCACAGTGACGAGGCAACGACTCACTGGAAGCACGGTTGGCTATGTAGCTCAGTTGGTTAGAGCATCGCACTCATAATGCGAGGGTCACAGGTTCGAATCCCGTCATAGCCACCACTATTTCTGAAGTTGGGGTATCGCCAAGCGGTAAGGCAGCGGGTTTTGATCTCGCCATTCCTAGGTTCGAATCCTAGTACCCCAGCCATTTTTAAAGGTGTTTGATAGTCTTTGTCAGACATCACTGTTGGGGTATCGCCAAGCGGTAAGGCAGCGGGTTTTGATCTCGCCATTCCTAGGTTCGAATCCTAGTACCCCAGCCATTTTTACACGTCATCGACTTGTCGATGATTTGCTGTGGTAAACGTGAGGGATTTTTATCTCGTCAACGTGCCTAGGTCCAACCCCTAGTACCCAGCCATTTTTACTTGTATTTGACTCGCGTCGAGCACAAGACGGCTATGTAGCTCAGTTGGTTAGAGCATCGCACTCATAATGCGAGGGTCACAGGTTCGAATCCCGTCATAGCCACCATTAATTTTTCTGTTGGGGTATCGCCAAGCGGTAAGGCAGCGGGTTTTGATCTCGCCATTCCTAGGTTCGAATCCTAGTACCCCAGCCATTTTTACCCGTCATCGACCTGTCGATGATTTGCTGTGGTAAGCGTGAGAGACTTTGATCTCGTCAACGTGCCTAGGTCCAAACCCTAGTACCCAGCCATTATTACTTGTATTTGACTCGCGTCGAGCACAAGACGGCTATGTAGCTCAGTTGGTTAGAGCATCGCACTCATAATGCGAGGGTCACAGGTTCGAATCCCGTCATAGCCACCATTAATACTGCGGAAGTGGCGAAATTGGTAGACGCACCAGATTTAGGTTCTGGCGCCGCAAGGTGTGAGAGTTCGAGTCTCTCCTTCCGCACCATTAATAGCAGTACCAAACAAACCAGCTCATGCTGGTTTTTTTGTACCTGTTTTTCACCAGGCAGCCTCTTGTCATCCCTTGCCCAGCTCACACCACAGCCCTGCTCAACCGCGGTTGCCCCTCCCTGTAATCGCGACAGCCCAATAAAAAGCGGCTCGCAGGCCGCTTGTCTCTTTTCCCTGATAACCACAGGTCAGAACGGGAAGAACCAGGGGATGGCGATGACGCTCACCACCATCACCAACAGGGTGAAGGGCACGCCAATGCGCACGAAATCCATGAATTTGTAATTACCAGGCCCGAGCACCAGGGTATTGACCGGCGACGAGACTGGCGTCATGAAGGCCGCCGAGGCCGCGATGGCAATGGTCATGGCAAATGGATAGGGTGACACGCCCATCTGCTGGGCCGTGCCGAGCGCTATGGGCGCCATCAGTACTGCCGTGGCAGTGTTGGAAATAAACAGCCCAATCAGGGCGCACAGGGCAAACAGGCTGGCCAGCATCACCCGTGGGCCCATCTCACCTACGGCTGCAATCAGACCACCGACAATCAGGTCCACCCCGCCGGTCTTCTGCAGCGCCAGGGCAAAGGGCAGCATGCCAACGATGAGGATCAGGGTTGGCCAGTGGATGGCCTTGTAGGCGCTCTCCATGTCGATGCAGCGAAATTGTCCCATCAGCAGGCAGGCAATCAAGGCCGCTACGACGTTGGGCACGGGATCCGTTACCATCAGCACCACCATGACCCCGAGACAGATCAGGGCGTGGATGGCCTGACTACGGGCTGGCGCCATCTCGTCCACCTCGGCGGGCAGCCCAAGCAGCAGGAAGTCACGGTTATGGGTGTGCAGCAAGCGGATCAGGCTCCAGTTCCCCACCACCAGCAGGCTGTCCCCCATCAGCAGGGGATCGTCCACCAGCTTGCCGGTCAGCGCCTCGCCGTTGCGGCGGATCCCGACCACGCTCAGACCATAGTGGGAGCGAAACGCCACCTCACGAATGCTTTTGCCCAGCAGGCGAGAGCCGGGAATGAGCGATACCTCGGCCATGCCGACCTCCCGCGCCTGATCGGAGAAATATTCACCGCGCAGTATCATGGGTTCGAGCCGAGCCTCGCTGCAAAACTCGCGAATATCCACCTCGGGATCGGACATGTCGATCAGCAGCACATCCCTGGCCTGAAACTCGGTAACGCCGGAGACGGTGACCATTACCCGCCGGAACTTGCGCCAGCGCTCCACCCCTATGACGTTGGCACCGTAACGGGCGCGCAGTTGCAACTCGTCCAGCGTGTGGCCAATCAGGGGGGAATCCGGGCGCAATGCCAGGCGGCGAGCCCGCCCGGTCAGGCGGTAATCACGGATGAGCTCCCGCATGGTACTGCGTCCTGCCGGCTTGCCTTTGCCCTCCTCCCCTTCACGCACCAAGGAGCCCCGCATCAGCAGCATGTAGAGGATCCCCATCGCCAGCACTATGACCCCCATGGGAGAGAAGTCGAAGAAGCCGAAACCGGGCATGTCGTGGCGCATCAGCTCACTGTTGACCACCATGTTGGGCGGGGTCGCCACCAGCGTCATCATGCCACTGATGAGGCCGGCAAAGGCGAGTGGCATCATCAGCCTGCCCGCCGGTATCCCCATGCGGTTCGCCACGCTCAGCACGACCGGGATGAAGATGGCCACCACCCCTGTGCTGCTCATCACGGCCCCCAGCAGGGAGACAGCCACCATCAACAGCACCAGCATGCGGATCTCGCTGCTGCCCGCCACCTTCACCAGCATATCCCCCACCTGATAGGCGATGCCGGTACGGACCAGCCCCTCCCCCACCACGAACAGGGCGGCGATCAGAATGACGTTGGGATCGCTGAACCCCGCCAGCGCCTCCGGCAGTGTCAGGGTGCCGCTCAGCACAAACAGTATGATGATCAACAGGGCAACCACGTCCATGCGTACCTTGTTGGTCATAAACAGATAGATGGCCCCCACCAGCATGCAGAGGACCCAGATCAGTTCGGCATTCACACTCGCTCCTTTCGTTCATCTCCGCCATTGCACCAGGGTGCAACCACGGACTCCATCAGACCACAGCTTATTCTGCCCCGATTTGTTACATATCAATAAAGGGGAGGAGCATCATCGCATATCCCGCCCCCCACACGATTCGTAAAAGGGTGCGCCGTCGTCACACTTCTTTGACCCATTCTTTGATGTGGCTCAGGCCGGGGCGGACAAAAGTCCTGCGGCCGACACCGCGCAGCCCCTAGAATAGGCCCGTTCCGATCACCTCCCTTTTTTCAAATTTTCAAAGGAAACGAAAATGAGCATATTCGAGTGGTTCAGCATCAATCACACCCTGGTGACCATACCGCTGGGCGGCGGTTACGCCATGTCGTGGATTGAAGCCATCGGCACCCTGTTTGGCCTGGCCTGCATCTGGTTTGCCAGTCAGGAGAAAACCATCAACTACCTGTTCGGCCTTATCAACGTCAGTCTGTTTGCCATCATCTTCTTCCAGATCCAGCTCTACGGCCTGCTGATGCTGCAGCTCTTTTTCTTCTGTGCCAACCTCTACGGCTGGTACGCCTGGACTCGGCCCGCCAACGATCAGGGGGACACACTGCAAGTCCGCTGGCTGAGCAAGTCCAAGCTGATGATGACCGCTGCCCTGAGCGTGCTGGCCATTGCCCTGCTGACCCGCTATATCGACCCTGTGTTCGCCGCGCTGGCGCGCACTTCCGTCTCACTG
Source organism: Aeromonas sp. 5HA1 (assembly GCF_029237245.1). Classification (NCBI taxonomy): domain Bacteria; kingdom Pseudomonadati; phylum Pseudomonadota; class Gammaproteobacteria; order Aeromonadales; family Aeromonadaceae; genus Aeromonas; species Aeromonas sp. 5HA1. The sequence goes on along the minus strand of NZ_JAACFW010000018.1, from coordinate 92,556 downwards.
CTCAACCTGCTGGGCGCTAATCTCGCAACCCCTGAGCCCTCCCCCGATGCCTTCCCGTTCTGGGATGCCAGCATGACGGTGCTCTCCGTGGTCGCCCAGATCCTGATGACCCGCAAATACGTGGAGAACTGGATCCTCTGGGTTGTCATCAACATCATCAGCATCGGCGTCTATGCCGCCCAGGGCGTCTATGCCATGTCGCTGGAGTACCTGATCCTGCTGTTTATTGCCGCCAACGGTACCCGCCTCTGGATGCTTGCGGCCAAACGCCAACGGCAGGAAGTGATCGCATGAGCCTGCTGCCCCACCTGCAATGCCGCCCGGATCAGATTGCCGAGCGGGTGGTTTTGTGCGGCGACCCGGCCCGGGTCGATCGCATCGCAAACCAGCTGGCGTCGTGTGACGTACTGGGCCAGCACCGGGAGTTTCGCCTGATCAACGGCCGTTATCAGGGGCTGCCAATCACAGTCTGCAGCACAGGCATAGGCGGCGCGTCGGCCATCATAGCGCTGGAGGAGCTGGTGCAAGCCGGCGCCCGAGCACTGGTCAGGGTCGGCTCGGCGGGGGCCTTGCAACATGAGATAGCACTGGGAGATCTCATCGTGGTGGAAGGGGCCGTGCGCCACGATGGCGCCTCACAAGCCTATCTGCCCCCCGAGTACCCTGCCTGCGCCGACATTCGCCTGCAGGCAGCCCTGCTCGACCACATCGCCGCCAGCGGCCTGCCCCATTGGCACGGTCTGGTGCGATCCCACGACAGCTTCTACCGGGATGACGAGCTGGCGGTGTGCCGCTACTGGCACGAGCGCGGCCTGCTGGGGGCCGACATGGAGACAGCCTCCCTGCTCACAGTGGGTCGCCTGCGCAAGGTGCGGGTCGCCGCCGTGCTCTGCAACGTGGTGGCATTCGAGCAGGACGTGCAGCAGGGCGTGGGTGACTACGCCAGCGCCGAGCAGGCCATGATGACCGGCGAGCGACTGGCCATCGCCGCCGCGCTCCATGCCCTGGTGCAGTAAGCCAGGCTCATCCTGACCCCTTCAGGGGCTGGCACCGCAGCGGCCCCTGACAAAACGTTAAGCCCGGCACATTCAATGGCACGGGCGCTGGTATCCGGCCCGCGCTCTTGCTAGCCTCATGGCCCTCGTTTCCCCCGCGGGCTTCTCATGCAGCAACAACCCTATCCTCTCGGCCGCTTTCACGCCGAACTCAGCCAGCAAGAACCCGAATTTGCCAAGGTACTCGAGGAGTGCAGCCTGTTCCTGCGCCGCTACCTGCCGGGCGAACCCATCATGCGGCAGGGGGAGCAGAGCGAATGCCTCTATCTGGTGGAGACGGGCCGGGTCTCCCTCAACAGCACTGTGCACTCGGGGCGCATCTTTCAACTCGGTGAAATAGCCTGCCACAACCAGATCTTCGGCGAGATGGAGTTCTTCAGTGCCACCCCGGTGCAGTGGAGCGTGGTGGCCGAGACCGAGCTGGATGCCAGCGTCATCTGTGCGCACAAGCTGGCCCAGCGGCTGCTGGCAGAACCCGGCCTGGTACTCTTCTTCGCCGCGGCCCTGGCCAGTGATTATCTCGATACCCTGGACATCACCACCAGCCGCTTGCTGCATCCCATCGCCTACAACATTGCTTATGAGCTATGGCGCGAGCGCCAGCGCACTCCCATGCTGGGTTCGCGCAAGCGGGCTCATGAAGCGGCGCGCTTTGGCACCACGGAGCGGGTCTATCGCCGCGCCCTCAAGGAGCTGGTCGGGCAGGGAATCGTGTGCGAAGGCGCTGACGGCCTCACCATCGCCGATCTCGCCAAACTGCGCGCCTACCTCAACCTTTAACTGCTATCAAAGAGACATCCCATGCATTCCCAATCCTACCCAGAGTTCACCTTCTTCAGCCGCTTCGTGACCGATATTCAGGCGGGCCGCAAGACCATCACCATTCGCGACGAGAGCGAAGCCCGGTGGCAACCGGGCCAGCGACTGGCACTCTTTACCAACCCCGAGCACCAGCCGTTCGGCACCATTGAGGTACTGTCGGTCACGTCGGTCGCCTTCGATGCCCTCAACGACGAACACGCCCGCCAGGAGAACATGACCCTGGCGGAGCTAAAACAGGTGATCCGGGATATCTACCCTGACCTGCCGCCACTCTATGTCATTGAATTCGTGCTGATTGAAGCCTGATTTTGTGAGCTGCCTCAGTTAACGCCGGTTGCGCTCTCTGGCTAAAAGCGCACAGTGACTGTTTTTATATACAGTTATTGGTGCGTTATGGAAACACAACTTGAACCGGCCATTGCGGCCATGGTGGCGGATTTCATTGCAGCAGGCCGCCCCAAGGCGAGCAGCCTGAGCTGGCAGGCGCGACGTGAAGGCTATCTTGCTTCGGCCGTATTGGGCGGTGAACGGGAAGAGGTTGGCTCTGTCGAAAAGTGGCAAAACGACCATTATTCCGTTCTCCTCTATCAACCAGCGCCAACCTCAAGCACAAGCCGTCCGGCCCTAATCTACTTTCATGGCGGCCGCTTTGTCAGCGGCGAGTTCGACACCCACGACCGCCAAATGCGGATGCTGTGCAATCGCACCGGTGCACTGGTGTTTGCGGTACATACCCGCCTTGCACCTGAACACACCTATCCTGCCGCCCATGACGATACACTGGCAGCCACGCTCGCCATCATAGCCGATGTGGAGAAATGGCATGGCGATCCGGCGCGGATTGTCCTTGCTGGCGACAGTGCCGGCGGCCACCTCGCCCTGATCACCACCTTGCGACTCAAGGAGCAAGGTGCCCCCTTGCCAGCCGCCCAGCTGCTCATCTATCCAATGCTCGATGCTGTGAGCGAAAGTGACAGCTATCGCCTGCTGGGGGATGACTACCTAGTCACCCGCGACATGCTGCTAAGCGGATTTCACGCCTATATGGGAGAGCTGCCCGCCACTCACCCCGAAGCCAGCCCGCTCCACCATCCCGCCCTGTCAGGATTGCCGCCGACCCATATCGTAACGGCAGAATATGATCCGCTGCGCGATGAGGGGGAAGCGCTCTATCGCAAACTGCTGCAAGCCGGTGTCACGGCTATCTGTCAGCGGCAACAGGGGGTTATACACGGCTTCTTCCAACTGGCCGGAGGCACGTCAGCTCATTGACCGACTATCCGGCTGGTTGCGCAACCAGTAACAGAGGATCAATTGCATCCATTTTCGCACACCTTTATAGTTACCAGCTGACTCAAATGCCCCCCGGTGAAACCCATGTTAGATAGTACCAATCTTGCCCCATACGAACGATGGTGGCTGACCCTAACCTCGCCGCAAATCGCCTTCCAGACCGAGTGGCGCGAGTATCTAAAACCCACCTCACTGCGGGATGGCCTGGATGATAGGAGTACCCTCGCCGACGACTGGGGCATAGAGAACCGCGTCGATCTGCACATGCAGGTACGTGAGCTGGCCTTCGGCCAATGCCATGGCCACCTCATGCTTGAGGACTACGGCGCCTTTCACTGCCTGCCACCGAGCCAGTGGCAAGCCATGTGTGAGCGTGCAACCTCGCCGAGTCACCGCGCCTCTCTCGATTTTGTGGCTCGCACCGCCCCCTATATCGGCCCCCATGGTGTGCAGGCATGGGACTATGGGCGCGCCTCGTACCTCACCCGGGAGGGGCTGCGCTTTGGCTGGGTCAGCGAGGAGGAGTTCTGCTTCATCCACAACCATCTCGCCCACCAGGCTCGTCGGCGTTACCACTCTTGGGAACAGTACACCCAGGCCTGGTATGCCGGTCGCTGCCTCTGGAAGTTCAGCCATGAAGAGGGAGATCCGGAGCAGGCCGCTCATGCGTTGCTGCACGGCTGGATCGCTAAGCTGATGCGATCTATGTTGACGGACGCCCTCAAAGACCCCGACAACCCGATCCACGGGCAGAGCTGGTATGAGGTGCCACTGCCTGACGTCGCACAACCGCAAAGCCTCATCGACCTCTTCAACAGTGAGCAGCAGGAATAAACATGGATATCTGGCAACGACTCGGGATCCAAGAGACCGACGATCTGGTCGCCATCAAGCGCGCCTACCACCTCAAGCTGCGTGACTGCCACCCGGAGGATGACCCGGAGGGATTTCGCCTGTTGCGTGAGGCTTATGAGGCCGCCAGCCGGCCACGCCCCGCCATGCGTGATGCCGCAGAGCAAGCGGGTGGCTTGGCCCGCCCGGCCGAGGCCCCAGAACTGGCCGCACTGCTGGCACTGCTCGGGGACGCCAAACGGCGCTTTGTCGCCAGCGAGTGGGATCTCTGGCAAGCATCATTGCAACCGCTCTCGCTGGTGCAGCAGAGCCAACTCTCGGACGAAGTACTTAAGCGCATCTTCGCGTGGCACTGGCTGCCGGGGCCACTCATCGAGCGCCTGTGGCAGGCACTCGACTGGGCCGCGCTGCTGCGCCGTAGTGGCGATCTGCAACGGCAAGGGGAATATCTCGACAGTTGGCGCCAGGCGCCGCTGCCGGCGCCGCTGGCGTGGCTCGCGACCCTGGATCATGCGCGCCAGCGCGCCGTGCTCTCCTTCTATCAGCCCCTGCTCCTATCGCTCGAGGCCGGCGATCGCAACAACGTGTTGGGGCTGCTCTATCACTACCCCCAGCACATGGTCGGCGATCACCCTGATCTGCTGCGCCTGCAACTGCGAGCCCTGCGCGCCGCCGGTAACGACGGCAATACCAGTTATCGCCTCTCACTCGCGCTCACCCTGCTGGAGCAGGATTCACTGAGTGAAGACGACTGGCACCTACTCTCCGACGCAGCCCTGCTCTGTGGCAAGGAGCAGTTGGTGATGCAGATCGCCGAGGCGCTGGCAGAGCGGGAATACGAGGCGCTGCTCGCCAACCACCTTATCCAGTGGCATCTGGGCAGCGATCAGACGCTGGCCCGCTGGTTACAGGCCTTTGCCATCGCCAGCGACTGGTCCACCGCACGCAGTGCCTTTTGGGAGCCCCAGTGGCTGATGCTGCCCTGGCAGCAGCCCGACCCCATGGAGGAGTGGTTGCATGATCTGATGCTGAAACTGGACCAGGCCCCCCAGACAATACTGGTACTCGAGTCCATTCCTGGGCTTAGGGGCGCACTGGCCCGACTCTGGTGGCACAGCGAATATGGCACCTGGCAGGCACTGGAGGCGGCTCTGACACAGCCCGAGCTGTCCGAGGCCGAGGGTGGCTGGCGGTATCTCACACACCTGCTACAACACCACGCTCGCCGCAAACTGGCCGAACGGCCAGAACTACCCCAGCTTGACGCACTGCTTGACAGCTATGGCAGCGATGACTGGCTGAGTATCGCGCCTCCCAGTGCCGAGCAGATTGCCTGCGCCACGCCGCAACAGTGGCTCGAGTGCCTGCGCCGCTATCCGCTGATACCGGACGCCTGGTTCCAGGCCATCGCTCAGCGTGCCGACGAGGAAGAGTGGCAAGACGACATGGTTAAGGGAACACATCTGGGAGCTTATCTCTCACACCATCGTCTTTACAGCGACACACGCCTTGGCGATGCCTGGCACGGCGAAAGCTGGCCCGGTTGTTTCCGCTGGGCACAGTTTTATTACGCCTACGCCTGGACACCGACACAGCATCTCGCTGCACTGCGCAACGCCATGGGCGTGCTCCCCCCCAGCCAGGATGACACCCCGCTCACCACCGTACTGCGTCTCTCGGCACAGCCCACTATCTATCAGGCGGCCATCACCACGGCATGCGCCCGCTGGCCAGAGCAATACGTGCTGTCAGTGACCCTGAGCAATCAGACCGCTCTGCTGCGCAATTCGGAGGTGAGCGATCAGTCGCTGCTAGACAGAGCCAGGGCCCATGAATTGCCTGCGCTCGCAGCCCTGATTGGCCGGCGCCTCGATAACGAGCCGGATCTCGCCAGTAACATAGTGCTGTGGAACCTGCTGCTCTGCCACCCGGAGAGCAACGCGGCCTATAGCTACCTGCTGAGCCCGCTACGCAGACGAATGGAGGCCATCAGAAAGGAGTGGAATCTGGATTTGACAAACTATCCGTATAACATGGAGTCCCTCATATACGGATACCTGATTCAGGACACCGACACGATAACCGCGCCCACGATTCTGGAGCAGCATCTTCCTTGTGAGAATGCCGCCACCTTTGTCCATCCCAGTTGCTATTGCATCGGGCTATTGACCCATGATGTGAATCGAAGCGGTTTTAACAGCCGACTCATCCAGCCGCTGCTAAGGGATCAGGAATTGCTCACCCCCCACCAGCGAGAGGCGGCGAGCCTCACGCTCGGTTACCTCGAAGACAAGCTCAATCAACAGCTTGCACATGACAGAGCTCATGACCGCTCACGCTTTAAACAGCTGGGTAAGGGCGCACTCTTGTTCACCATGCTCATCGGCTTGCTGCAACTCTTCATGGTCTTCCCGTTGAGCGACCACCCCTTCTCCATACTGGGTGATCCCTACATGGCCTGGAAGACGGAGCGTGGCAGTCTGCTCTCCCTCTGTAGCGTCTTATTCTTGAACGTCTATCTCATCTATCAGGTAACGCGAGGCACCAAACGGCGGCCCGTGTTACAGCTCTATTGGCCATGGAGCGCAATGTGGTTTTCGATTCTGTTTCTCTCCAATTCGGCGTTTTGGGGACTGCCCATCTGGTTGGGGCATCTACTTGCCATATCAGGCGTCAAAGCGGGAGAGCTGCGCCACGGGTGGCCCAAGGCATTCTATGCCAAGGGCCGCATGTCGCTTGAGGAGATTATTGGCTAGTGCCACTGCTTGAGCAGGGCGTTCATCTCTTCGCGAAATGAGCGGATAAGCTGCGGGTCCTGGCCAGCCAGGACCCGTTCAAATTGCAGCAGCCACTGCTCTATCTGACGCCGCTCATTTCCTGTACTCTCTTCATAAAGCTGCTCCAGTCGCTCGCTCAGGGTCAGATTGGGCAGCGCATCGCGCGGATGGTGCTTGAGACGGGCCAGACGCTCGCGGCTCTCGCGCTTTCTCTCTTCAGTCACACCTGCCGGGCTTCTATCGATCACCTTCTGAAACAGCTCGCTGGTGCTTACCAGCGTCACGTCCACCTCCAGCATGCCATTGATGTCGTAGCTAAAGCGCACATCTACCTCCTGAATGCCCTTGCCGGTCGGCAGCGGGATCTCGAGGTTATCAACATGCAAGTTGTCCCGTACCCAGAAGCGCTCTCCCTGATAGATGCTGATAGACACAGCCTTCTGCTGTTCGTGACCACTGCGGTAACGCTCTACGCGTGAAGCCGGCACCACGGTATTGCGCTCCAGGATGGGGCTGAAGATACCGTGCTGATCTCCTTGGCTGACCTCGATGCCCAGCGTAAAAGGACAGACGTCTGTCATGATAAGCTCTTCCACCGCGCTATCGCGTAGGCGGCAGGCGGCCTGGATGGCTGCCCCTATAGCCACCACCCTATCAGGATCCAGATCGTGACGGCCAAAACGGCCGAGCAAGCGTACTGCCGTTTGCTGAACCTCGCTCTGGCGGCTCGCCCCGCCGACGAAGATCAGCTCATCAACCTCCTCGGGGTGCAGGCGCGCATCGGAGAGCGCCTGGCTCAGCGGTTTGCGCAGCCGGTTGAGGGTTTCGCGCCAGATGCCAGCCAGCTCAATTTCGGAAAAACGCAGTGTGCGGTTCCACTCGCCACCAAGCTCGACCTCCAAGCAGCTACCACTGCGATGGCGCTTTGCCCGCTCGCTGGCCAAATAAACCTGCCCAAGCTGCGAGAGTGGCATATCGCTGCGATCTGTGCCGAGTTGATCGAGCACAGCGTCGACCAGATCCTGAGTGAAGTCCTCGCCGCCAAGCCGGTTGTCACCTGCCGAGGCTCGCACCTCCATGATACCGTCCTGGTACTCCACCACGGTCACATCGAAGGTGCCACCGCCCAGATCGAACACGAGAAAGCGGCGGCTATGCTGCTCGTGCAGACTGTAGGCCATAGCGGCTGCCGTCGGTTCGTTGATGAGACGCACCGCATCGAGCCCCGCCAAATCGGCCGCTAGGCGCACCTGCTTGCGCTGCTGATCGCCAAAGTAGGCAGGTACCGAGATCACCACCTCATACACCTCGTGGCCAAGCCACACCTCGGCATCAGCCTTCAGGCTACCCAACACCAGTGCGCAGAGTTCAGTCGGGGTATACTGCTCCTTGCCAAGCCTGTAACGCCGCTCACTGCCAAGAAAACGCTTGAAGTGGGAGGCGGTATTGGATGGATCCGTTAGCAGGCGGGTGGCAGCTGCCTGACCCACCAACAAGGTATTGTCATCACCAATGCAGACTATCGATGGTGTCAGATCCTGGCCATGCGCATTGGGAATGAGATGGGCCTTGCCATCCTGCCATACGGCAATCGCACTGTTGGTGGTCCCCAGATCGATACCAATAGCTGGCCTCAGCGTCTCCATTATGAGAATGCCTCTTAACTGTTTAAGTCCATGAAAGAGCAAGAATTGTGCTTCCCATACAAAAAGTGGTCAAGTGGAACCAAGCGTCCTATTGCCCATCCATCCAGATAGTATGCGGCTATCACTATGGTTTGGCCTTTATGAATCAATATGTTAATAACATTGTTCTAATCATTACCGGCTAAGGAGAACGCCTTGTGATGGCTTGGTTAGACATTTCAATATGGAGAGAAGGCATGATGCACGGGGTCGAGCTGTTCCAGCTGCTGCTGGAGATCATCTCCATCGCCTGCGTGGTCATTGGCCTTGGCAAGACCCTCTGGCTGGCGGCGCGGGTACGGGATCACCAGCCCGGCTTTCCGCGGATCCGGCTCTGTTTTGGCAGCTGGCTTATTCTGGCGCTGGAGTTCCAGCTCGCCGCCGACATCCTGGCCACCACTGTCGCGCCGAGCAAGGAGGAGCTGATCCGTCTCGCCATCATTGCGGTGATCCGCACCTTCCTGAACTACTTCCTCGGCAAGGAGCTGGAGGCACAGGCTGAGCGCCAGCAGGCTGAACAGATCACGGCCAACCGATAATCCTTTCCCATCATCGGTATTGAAGGCGCCGCCATTCCTGCCACGCATGTGGCAAGGGAGGGCGGCCTGTGACCCTCCCCTCATTTTTGACAATCAGTCAACTATGGAACCCTTTTCAGACGTTCCCACGCCCTGCCCTACGCATCTGCAAACACCTAGAATGGGGTCATCTCTCTGTGCCCGGCCTGACCCATGACCCCTCTCGATAACTGTGTGATTTACCAGATCTACCCCATGAGCTTTCAGGACAGTAACGGCGATGGCATGGGGGATATCAATGGCATTTGCCAGCGCCTCGACTATCTGGCCGAGCTTGGGGTCGACATGCTCTGGCTTACCCCTGTCTATTGCTCCCCCAAACGGGACAACGGCTATGACGTGGCTGATTATCGCCACATAGACCCGGCGTTCGGCACCCTGACCGACATGGAGCAGCTGATTGCGAAGGCTGCCAAACGCGGCATGGGCATCATGATGGACATAGTCGCCAACCATACCTCTACCGAGCATGTGTGGTTTGTACGGGCGCTGGCCGGGGACGCCCGCTATCAGGCCTATTACGTTTTCCGGGATAAAGCCTTCGTCGATGCCCATCCGGTGGAGTCCATCTTTGGCGGCAGCGGCTGGGAGTATGTGCCAGAGCTTGATCGCTACTATCTGCACAACTTCGACATAAGCCAGGCCGATCTCGACTGGGACAACCCGGCGGTGCGCACCGAGATGGCTGAAGTGATCAACTTCTGGCTGGCCAAGGGCATAAAGGGGTTCCGCTTCGATGTGATCGACATGGTGAGCAAGGAGTGGTCGCCCCTTGCCATGAGCAACGGCTCCCGCCTGCACGACTATATCCGCGAGCTCAACGGCGCCAGCTTCGGCAACAAGGGGATCATCACGGTCGGGGAAACCTGGGGGGCGGATCTCGCCCATATGCAGCACTATTCGAACCCGAATGGCAGCGAGTTCAGCATGGTGTTCAACTTCGAGCATCTGGGTCTGGGGCAGGATAAATGGTCATCCCGCTTTGATCTCCTCACCTTCAAGCGGGCGATGGCCCGCCACCAGCAGGGGCTGCACGGCCGGGGCTGGAACAGCTTGTTTCTCGGCAATCACGACCTGCCCCGCGCCGTCTCCCGCTTTGGCGACGACAGGCCCGAGTGGCGCGAGCTGAGTGCCAAACAGTGGGCCCTGGTGCTGCACATGATGCAGGGCACCCCCTTCATCTATCAGGGAGAGGAGCTGGGCATGACCAACCGCCACTGGCAGGCCGATGAGTTGCGCGATGTGGAGGCCATCCACTACTGTGCCAGCCAGGCGGAGCTGGATCCCGCCGAGCTGAGCCGACGACTGGATGCCATCGGCCGCGACAACGCCCGCACCCCGATGCAGTGGGATGACAACCCTCACGCAGGCTTTAGCCCCCCCCCCCCTGGATTGCGCTCAACGACAACTACATGGACATCAACGCCGCCGAGCAGCAGGCCCGCCCCGACTCCTTGTTTCACCACTATCGCCAGCTGATTGCATTGCGCAAGGCCCACCCCGTCATTCGCCACGGCGACTTCGAGCTGCTCGATTGTGATGATCCACAGCGCATCAGCTACCGCCGTCGGTGGCGGGATCCTGCCACCGGCGAGACCCACACCCTGTTGCTGCTCGCCAATCTCACCGCGGGCACCTTGCCCATGCCCCATCTTGACCTGGTGGAGAGGGGGGCCACCCTGCTGATGGGCAACTACCCGGACGCGCCCACGACTCACTTTGCTCCCTATCAGGCCACCGTCTGGCTGATGCAGGCATAAGCGGGTGAGTGACAGGCGGCGCTTCGGGGCCGGCACATGGCCTCCCCGCTTGTGCAGACTCCCAATATCCGCCTCGTTTATCGCCGCCAATACATGACCAGATCCTGACCCTGTTATTTCCCTGTATGGCTCTCCTCCCTATTGGCTTGCACCATTTATCTTTAATCACTTAAAAACTTCGTATTTTCAGGCGGATGGCGACCAGCCTGAAATATAAAAACCGATCTCTTTATAGATAATAGAGATACCACAATGCATTGTTTCTAATGAAGTAATAACGAATTAAAGTCTATTTAATGGTTATTTACAGGATGTATTTTGTGCTGTTTAGCCAGGGTTAAAAGTCAATTCAAATCTGCGGCCTTGTTATTCCAAGCCTGAACCTTATGGTTTCCATCCGGCGCGAGGAGATCCTCGTTCTGCGCCAACATGCAGTTCAGGCTCGCGGGATAGTTATCCCGCCATAACAAAAAGGTAATCATCATGCGTAAAACCGGTGTGGCACTCGCCATCTCGACTCTCTTCTGGTTCAATTCGGCCACGGCAACCCCCATCATATTCCCGGACGACCCGCTGGCCAGCCATGGACCAGAGACGCCCGCCCTCGCTCGCACCTTCCAGCTGGCGCAGGACGATCTGGGCAACCGGATCCACCAGCTCCACCTGCCCCTCCAGACCGAACCGGAACTGGTGGCGGAGCTGGAGCAGATCGGCAGGGAGCAGGGGTTTTCGGTCAGCAGCCACGCTGACATGTACACCTGGACCGAGGACAACATGTGGCTGTCGCGCGATGGTGCCCTCATCTTCCGCCCCCGGGCGCCGCTGGCCGACAAGGATAGCTACCACGTCTTCGTCACCGCCCTGACCGAGCAGAGCCCGCAGGCCGAACAGGAGGGCCACCACAGCCTCGGCAGCCAGGCCTCCCAGGGGCTCAACGACAGCATGCTCTCCCAGGCCGACACCTTTGCCAACGAACAGGGACGGGAGCTGATCCCGACCTTCTCCATCATAGATGGCGGCAACATGCTGACCGGCCAGCGAGCCGACGGCATCCCCTATGCCCTGATCGGCCGCGATGCCCTGCTGCAGACCACCCTGCACCACAGCCGGCTGGACAGTGAGCGCATCGCCGCCCTGCAGGAGAAGATGGAGCGCGACGGCGAGTTTCGGCTGCACCTGAACGAAGAGGAGTGGCTGGGCAGCCCCTATACCTTCCAGAAGGGTCATGACACCGAGGTGGACCTCATCCTGCTGGAGGCGGCCAACCTGTTGCCGCAGGGGCTGGATGAGCCGCAGCGCCACGCCTTTGCCAAAACCGCGCGTGCCAAGGCCGAGCTCGCCAAGTACGAAGTGGATGGGTCAACCCGGGAGGCGGCGGAGCAGCGGATGTTTCTGAGCCCGCAGCAAGGGGAGCGGATTGCCGAGCGCTATCGCGCCATCCATGGCCAACCGCTGCCGGCCTCCTTCGATCTGCTGACCCGCCTCAAGCAGGAGTACGCCAGCCTGGTGGTGACCGCCGATCTCCACTCTGGTTTTGCTGATGACCAAATAGAGAAGGAGCTGCAAACCCTGCAGGCCGATGCCGCCACCCTGACCCGGCTGGGACGCATGCTGCAGGCCGGCGGCTACCAACGCAAGGAGTTGGCCGGCGCCGAGCTGGATGAGCAGACCCGCCGTTTCCTCGCCATGATGGCCATCAGCCAGCGCCTGATGGCGCAGGAGCTTAAGGTGGCCGAGCGCGATCTGGTGATCCTGGCCCAACCCGGTTTTCACCTCGACATGGCCATGCGCCCGCTGGCCGATGGCCGCATTCTGTTCAACGACCCTGCAGCCAGCGAGGCGCTGATCCAGCAGGTACTGACCAATGATGGCAGCCTGAGCGACAGCGAACGCCAGGGCCTCACCGAGACGCTCACTAGCCTGCGGAAACAGGCCGAGCGCTGGCACAAGATCCATGCCCTCATCCGGCAGCAGCTGACCGACGCCGGTCTGCCCCCCATCGCCACCCCGGGCGCCTTCAACGTGAACAAGCGGGCGGTGAACTGGATGAACGGCATCATGGGCACGGCGCAGCAACCCTTCTACATCACCAACGCCGCCAGCATAGCCCCCCTGAATCAGGCCTTCAGCGCCTGGTTGAAACGCGAGGTGCCCGAGCTGACCACCTACTTCGTGGGTCAGACAGCAAGCAGCACGCGGGGGGGATTTAACCAGGCGGAGGCTCTGCTCAGGGGCAACGGCGGCCTGGATTGCATCACCTTGCACCACGAGTAGCGAGGGCTTGATCCAGGCGTTCAACCGATGGTTATTTGACTCACAAGCGGGTTCTGTGTATTTTGCGACCAGAAAATTTTTGTTGGACCGCTTTTCCATGTTGTACATCCTGTTCAAATGCTCTGTCAGGAGGCTGTGCTCCGTGCACTAACACGATGAAGTGTTGCCCGGAGCCATCCCTCTTCTGAATCTTCATCAGCTGCGTGCATGCCCTCTCACAGGGAGGCGGCCCCGCATCTGATGAAAACAGGGGACTCAGGCCGGCGAGATGCTTCATCGCCGGCCTTTTTGTTTCTGATATTCAGGACAAAGTTTCAATATTGCTTGAAACGGGGGGCCGGTACGCCAAGTACCAGCCCCCCGTTTTTTATGGATGTCACATCATGAGTTTACTCACCATTCAAAACCTGACTTGTCACATGGGTGACAAAACCCTCTACCAGCAGGCCAACTTCACCCTCTTCGCCGGCGAGCATATCGGCGTCACGGGAAAAAACGGGGCAGGTAAAAGCACCTTGCTGAAACTGCTGCAGGCGGAGCTGTTGCCCGACGGGGGCGACATCCTCTGGCAGCCCGCTGTGAGCCTCGGTTATCTGGATCAGCATGCCGAGATGGACGCGCAAACAAGGGTGCGCGAATACCTGCACACCGCTTTTGCAGATCTCTACCGGCAGGAGGCCGAGATGATGGCCATCTACGCCTGCCCGGCGAAAAGTGTCCAAGCCCGCCATCTGGCACGTGCCGCCACCCTTCAGGCCAGCCTGGAGAGCCGGTCGTTTTATCTGGTCGACAGCCGCATTGATGCGGTGGCGGATGGCCTGGGGATCACTCAGTTGGGTATGCATACCCGGTTGGGGGAATTGAGCGGCGGACAAAGGCACAAGGTCATGCTGGCCCGCCTGCTGTTGCTCGCGCCGGATGTCCTGCTGCTGGACGAGCCGACCAATTATCTGGATACCCTTCACCTTGACTGGCTAGCGAACTACCTGAACGGCTTCAAGGGAGCTTTTATGGTGGTCTCTCACGACAAGACATTTCTAAACCGGATTGCCACGGCCATTTGCGATATAGACCGGCAACAAATCCGCAAATTCAAGGGTAACGTCGACAAAGCCATGGCTCAGAAAGCCACTGAAGATGCCGCCCACGGGAGGCAATATCTGGCGCAGCAGCGACATATCGACAAGCTGGAACGGTTCATCGACAAAAACGGGGCCGGGGTCAATGCCAGCATCGCCAATGGCCGCAAGAAACAGCTGGCCCGCATAGACAGACTGGCAACACCGGAGCAGGAAAAGGCCGTCGCCTTCTCGTTTCGTAACGCCCCGCACAATGGGCAGCAGTTGCTTGCCGCCACTGAGCTGGTCATTGGCTATCGGCGCCCCCTGTTGGCGCCCATCTCGCTGACCCTTGCTCGGGGCGAAAAGGTGGTGATCGCCGGGTTCAACGGCATCGGCAAATCTACCCTGCTGAAAACCCTGGTGGGCGAGCTGCCCCCGGTATCTGGCCAGCTCGCCCTGTCACCGGCCCTCAAACTGGGTTATTTCGAGCAGGCGCTGCGCTGGGCCGACCCGGATGCCACACCGGTGGATCTGGTCAAAGCTGTGTGCCCGGGCGTGGATGACAAGGTGGCGCGGCAACATCTGGCACGCTTCGGCATAACAGGAAAACTGGCATTGCGGCCGATTGCCTCCCTCAGTGGTGGTGAGCAGACCAGGGTGAAACTGTGCAGGCTGACCCTGCAACCCACCAATCTGCTGGTACTGGACGAACCGACCACACACCTGGATGCCACCGTCAAAGCAGCCCTGCAACAGACCTTGCAGGACTATCCAGGTACTGTGGTGCTGGTCTGCCACGAACGGGAGTTCATCGCCCACTGGCCGGATCGGGTGGTGGATATTCACGCCTTCACTGCCGCTGAACATACGTATTGCGTTTGAGGTCAAAGATATGTTTTTGAAAATATTGCTGTTCTTGATTGCGTTTCTGGTGGGGGCCGATGAGCTGATGCTGGGCCCCATACTGGCTCCCATCGGCAAGGATCTGGGAGTTCGACCCGAGCGCATCACCCTGTTTATCACGGCTTACAGTGTGGCGCTGGCGATGGTCGCCCCCTTGCTGGGTAGCCTCTCGGATCGTCTGGGCCGAATGAAGGTGATGCTGCCCGCCGCCCTGTTGTTCGGGGCGGCCTCAGTCGCAACAGGCCTGGTGGAGAACTTTGAATGGGGGCTCGCAAGCCGGGTGCTCACCGGCCTTGCCAGTGCCGGCATGTTGCCCATCGCCTTTGCCATGGCTGCAGACAGCGCAGGGACAGATGCCATGAAACGCATTGCCTGGGTCCAGGCAGGCCTGACCCTGGGCATGATAGCGAGCCCAGCTGTCGGGGCACTGCTGACCCAATGGCTCTCCTGGCGGGCTGCCTTCATCCTGCTTGGCGTGTGCGCCTGGTGTGTGGCGGCGGCGCTGGCGTTGCTGCCCGCTGACCAGGAGCCGGCAGAGCCATCAAGGGAACATCAGGATGGCAAGGCTACCCGCATACTGGCCATCCCGGGTGCTGTGGGTGCCCTGCTCGCCATGTGCCTGGGTCTGGGGGGCGGCATAGGCCTGTTCAATCTCGTCGGTCAGCATTTGCGCGATACCCAGGACTGGTCCATCGGGTCCGTGGGGGGCTTGTACGCTCTGCTTGGCATCATCAGCGTCATCGGCAACCTGCTGATGCCCCGCCTGTCTGGCCGGGTCAAGAGCGGGCGCACCCTGATGCGTATGGCCTTGGTGGTCTGCCTGCTGGTCAGCGTCTGGTTTTACCTCTATCCGGCGGGGCAACCCATGCTGCTGCCCATGCTTCTGATAGTGCCGCTGCTGCTGTGGGCACTGGCAGGCGGCATAGGATCGCCCGCGCTGCAGGGCTATATTGCGCAGCTCTCTGCGGCTAACAGAGGCATGCTGATGTCACTGGCGATGACCATGATGCACCTTGGCGTGGCGCTCTGGTCCGGTGTCGCCGGATTTGCCTACAGCGCAGGGCCTGTGGCCATGGCCGCCCTGGCCATACTGCTGTTCGGCAGTGCCATCGTGGTCTTGCGGCCGGTCAACGCCACGGCCTGATCACCGACAGAAAGCGGGCGTGAACCAGGCCCGCACCCCAACAGGTCGCCCATCCACCATGAGCGGCGACCTGTTTCCAACTCAAACTGTCTGCGCAAGCAAACATGACTCTTCCATCTAATTATTTAATTTCATGATTTATTTAATTCAACGTTTTCGGTACCGACTCATTCCTGCCACCATTATTCACGCTGGCTCGATAGATATATCCCGACAAATAGACCCGATTATTTTCAAGGGTATAAATGGCGAATAGACGATGTATTAATTGATTATTTATCCCGTTTGATGCGATCTCTCCAACCCTCTTACTATGCCTGCGACCTATCCATGGCCGGTTGCCCGCAACCGGCCTTCAAACTGGCATAGCAAGTGGACAACTCATGATCACCACAGACGGTAATAACGCAGTCGCCTCAGTGGCGTACCGCACCAGCGAAGTCATCGCCATCTACCCCATCACCCCCAGCTCCAGCATGGCGGAGCAGGCGTCGGCCTGGTCGAGCGATCGGGGCAAGAATCTGTGGGGGGATGTGCCTCGCGTGGTGGAGATGCAGTCGGAGGGGGGCGCCATCGCCACCGTCCACGGCGCCCTGCAGACAGGCGCGCTGGCAACCTCGTTTACCTCGTCCCAGGGGCTCTTGCTGATGATCCCCAACCTCTACAAGCTGGCGGGTCAGCTCATTCCCTTCGTGCTGCATGTGGCGGCGCGCACAGTGGCGACCCACGCCCTCTCCATTTTTGGCGATCACTCGGACGTGATGGCGGTGCGCCAGACCGGCTGCGCCATGCTCTGTGCCAGCAATGTGCAGGAGGCGCAGGATTTCGCCCTGATTTCCCAGGTGGCCAGCCTCAACAGCCGGCTGCCCTTCATCCACTTCTTCGACGGTTTTCGCACCTCCCACGAGATAGCCAAGATAGTGCCGCTGGCGGATGACACACTGCGTGCCCTGCTGCCGGAGGCGGCGATCCGCGCCCATCGCGATCGGGCGCTCACCCCCGACAAGCCTGTCATTCGCGGCACAGCAGCCAACCCGGACACCTACTTCCAGTGCCGTGAAGCGAGCAACCCCTGGTATGACGAGGGCTATCGCCACGTGAGCGAGGCGATGGCGGCCTTCGGCTCGCTAACCGGCCGTCACTACCAGCCGTTTGAATATGTGGGTCACCCGCAGGCCGAGCGGGTACTGGTGCTGATGGGGTCCGCCATCGGCACCTGCGAAGAGGTGATCGAACGGCTGCTGGCCAGAGGCGAGAAGGTGGGGCTGGTGAAGGTGCGCCTCTACCGCCCCTTCAGTGCCGAGCATCTACTGGCGGTCATTCCCGAGAGCGCCCGCAAGATTGCGGTGCTGGATCGCACCAAGGAGCCAGGCGCCCAGGCCGAGCCCCTCTATCTGGACGTGATGACGGCGCTGGCCGAGGCGGTCAGCCGGGGCGAGCGTGCCAGCCTGCCGCGGGTCATCGGCGGTCGCTACGGCCTCTCCTCCAAGGAGTTCAATCCGGCCTGTGTGCAGGCGGTGTTTGACGAGCTGATGCTGGATAACCCAAGGCCGCGCTTTACCGTCGGCATCTTCGACGACATCACCGGCCTCTCACTGCCGCTGCCGGTACTCGGCTCTTCGCAACACAAGCCGAGCCAGAGCAAGCTGGAGGCGCTGTTCTACGGCCTTGGCAGCGATGGCACCGTCTCGGCGGCCAAAAACAGCATCAAGATCCTCGGCAACCACACCGACCTCTATCCGCAGGGCTACTTCGTCTACGACTCCAAGAAGGCGGGGGGCCTCACCGTCTCCCACCTGAGGGTCGGCGAGCGGCCGCTGCAATCGGCCTATCTGGTGGATGAGGCGGACTTTATCGGCTGCCACCAGTGGCAGTTCATCGACCTGTACCAGATGGCGGAGCGGCTGAAGTTCGGCGGTATCTTCCTGCTCAACAGCCCGTATGGCCCGACAGAGATCTGGCAGCGATTACCGCAAGAGGTGCAACAGGCCCTGCGTGCAAAAGAGGCGCGTTTCTACATCATCAACGCCGCCAGGATCGCCCGCGAGTGCCAGCTCGGCAACCGCATCAATACCGTGATGCAGATGGCCTTCTTCCAGCTGACCGCCATCATACCGCCGGTAGAAGCCACCGAGTTGCTCAAGCAGGCCATCGCCAAGAGCTACGGCAACAAGAGCGCCGAGCTGGTCGAGCGCAACTGGCTGGCGCTGGCCGCCACCTGCGAGGCGCTGATCCCGGTACCGTTGCAAGTACTCGATCACAGCAGCCATCAGCGCCCCCCCGTGGTATCGGCCAAGGCCCCCGACTTCGTCCAGACGGTCACCGCCGCCATGCTGGCGGGGCTGGGTGACAGCCTGCCGGTTTCCGCCTTCCCGCCTGACGGCACCTGGCCGGTGGGCACCACCCGCTGGGAGAAGCGCAACATCGCCAAGGAGGTGCCCATCTGGCAGGCGGACCTCTGCACCCAGTGCAACTACTGCGTGGCCGCCTGCCCCCACTCCGCCATCCGCGCCAAGGTGGTGGATAAAGAATCGCTGGCCGATGCCCCCGCGACCCTGGACGCGCTCGATGTGAAGGCCCGCGACATGCGCGGCCAGCAATATGTGCTGCAGGTAGCGCCTGAGGATTGCACCGGCTGCAACCTCTGCGTCGAAGTGTGCCCGGCCAAGGACCGCACCGATCCGAGCCGCAAGGCGATCAACATGGAATCCAGACTCGACCACCTCGATGCCCAGAAGGCGAACTACGACTTCTTCCTGGACCTCCCTGAGCGCACGGCCGAGCAACTGGAGCGCATCGATATTCGCACCTCCCAGCTCATCTCGCCGCTGTTCGAATACTCGGGCGCCTGCTCCGGCTGCGGCGAGACCCCCTACATCAAGCTGCTGACCCAGCTCTACGGGGACAGGCTGCTGATCGCCAACGCCACCGGCTGCTCCTCTATCTATGGCGGCAACCTGCCCACCACCCCCTACACCACCAACGCCGAGGGCCGTGGCCCGGCCTGGGCCAACTCCTTGTTCGAAGACAACGCCGAATTTGGCTTGGGCTTCAGGCTCACCGTCGATCAGCATCGCGAGCGGATGCAACGCCTGCTGGCCAGCCTGGGCGACGCAGTCCCGGCCGGGCTGCAACAGGAGCTGCAAGATGCCGGCCTGCCGGTCTCCGAGCAGCGCGCCCAAATCGAGCAACTGCGCGCACTGCTGCAGGGGCGCACCGACGTAGCGGCCCAGGAGCTGGCCCGTGATGCGGACTACCTGGTGGAGAAATCGGTCTGGCTCATCGGCGGCGATGGCTGGGCTTATGACATCGGCTTTGGCGGGCTCGACCACGTGCTGAGCTTGGGGGAGAACATCAATGTGCTGGTGCTCGACACCCAGTGCTACTCCAACACCGGCGGCCAGCAGTCCAAGGCCACGCCACTCGGTGCCATCACCAAGTTTGGCGAGCAGGGCAAACGCAAGGGGCGCAAGGATCTCGGGGCCAGCATCATGATGTATGGCCACGTCTATGTGGCGCAGATCTCCCTCGGCGCCCAGATGAATCAGACGGTGAAGGCCATTCAGGAGGCGGAAGCCTACCCGGGGCCGTCGCTCATCATCGCCTACAGCCCCTGCGAGGAGCACGGCTACGATCTGGCCCAGAGCCACGAGCAGATGAAGCAGCTGACCGCCACCGGCTTCTGGCCGCTTTACCGCTTCGATCCGCGCCGCAGCGACGAGGGCAAGCTGCCGCTGGCGCTCGACTCCCGGGCACCGAACGCCTCGCTGGCCGAGACCCTGAGCCAGGAGCCCCGCTTCCAGCGCCTCGAACGTCAGCTGCCGGAGATCGCCACCCAGCTCTACCGGGAGGCGGAGCTGGATGCAAACCGCCGCTTCGCCTGGCTCAGCCAGCTGGCTGGCAAGGAAGCTCCCCCGCAGGAGTGATCGGCCTGCCGGCGACCAGTGAAACCGGATAACAAAGAGGGCTCCCGTTGGGAGCCCTCTTCACATCCAGTCTGATCGTCATCAGGCAGGCATGGTAGCCAGCTCGTGCCGCTTCAATGCCAATAGTGTGATGAGCAAGGCGGCACTGGCGATCAGCGCCATGCCGATATAGGTGGCGCTGAACCCCGGAGCCAGCTCGACCGGACTCAGGCTGGCCAGATTGTGGCTGGTGCCCGCTGGCAGGGCGGCATGAAACAGCACGGAGCAGATGGCGACCCCGACCGCGCCTCCCAGCTCACGGCCGAAGTTGAACAGGGACATGCCGATGCCGCGATCCGCTGCCGGCAATGCATTTTGCACCACAACCGCGAGGGCCGGCAGCACCAGCCCCAGACCCAGACCGGCAAAGCCCAACCCCAGACTGGCCCAGACATCGAAATGAATTTGCCACAAAGCCAGCGCAGACAGTGCAAAGCCCACCACCACGAACCGCTTGTAGTAACCGGTGCGACCGATCAGCTTGCCGCCGACGAAAGCACCCGCCGTGATGCAGACCATGAAGATCACCATGTAGAGGCCGCTCTCACTGGCCCCCATTCCCTTCTGCCACTGCATCTGCAACGGCAGATAGACCAGCACGGCAAACATCAGCAGTTGCGAAACCAGTGCCAGCAGCACGCTCACCAGATAACCGGGCAACCGCACCAGATGGACAGGCAGGATAGGATCATGGGCACGTCGCTCCACCAGGATCAGCAGCAGCAAGGCAACCGCCAAACCCGCCGCCAGCCAGATGGGGGGCAACGCAGTCTCGGGTGATAACAGCAACAGGGTCAGCGTGGTCACTGTGATGAGCAGTGCCGCCCCCTTCCAGTCGAAACGGCTGTGACGACGCACATTGAGATGCTTGAGGTTGCGGTTCACCAGCCAGATGGCGAGCGCCCCGAGAGGCAGGTTGATCCAGAAGATCCAGCGCCAGCTCAACTGCTCGGTAAAGTAGCCGCCGAGCAGAGGCCCGGCGATGCTGGAGACCGCATACACGGCCGAGATGTAACCCTGATACTTGCCCACCTCCCGTGGCGGTATGCAGTCGGCAATCACGGTAAAGGCAAGTGCAATGAGGCCGCCGCCCCCCAGCCCTTGCAGCACACGAGCCGCCAGCAGGGTCGGTAGATCCTGCGCCAGGGCGCAGGCCACGGATCCCGCCAGAAAAAGACCAATACCGATATTGAGCATGCGTACCCGACCGAACAGGTCGCTCAACTTGCCATACACGGGCAGGGCGGCAGTGGCTGCCAACAGATAGGCGGTCACCACCCAGGTGAGGGCTGCGCCTGCGTTCAGCTCGGCGCCAATGATGGGCAAGGGGGTGGTGACTATGCTCTTTTCCAGTGAACCCAGGGCGATCACCAGGGCCACGCTTGAGAAGATGGTTTTTGGGGACATATAACCGGCTCGCTAATGTGAAATGCCAAAATCTGCGGCAAAGAACTTATTATTGTCTCATAAATCATTATCCGATGGCTAAAACCACTGCCATCCAGCGGCCAGCCCCTTGACCATGACGGCCGTCGCGGCATCCGAACGCCGGATCTGGTAGTGTGGTCTTTTGGCCCAAGAGGAAGCAGACCCATGTCCGAGCAGTTCCGGTTTGATCAATACGACGCCCTGATTTTCGATATGGATGGCACCCTGGTGGACTCCATGCCCCTGCATCTGGATGCCTGGGAGGCAACCAGCGCAGAGTTCGGTCTGCCGTTCAATCGTGAGCAACTCAATGAATATGGCGGCATTCCCACCCGCAAGATAGTGAGCATGCTGGCCGAGCAGCACGGACTGGATATCGATGTGGATGCCTTCACTCGCCGCAAGGTGGCCCTCTATCTGGCGCATATCGACAAGGTCAGCGTCTTCCCCTCCATGTGGGAGCTGGTCAGGGGCTGCCACGGCAAGGTGCCGATGGGCATAGGCACTGGGTCATCGCGGGATCATGCCGAGCGCATTTTGAAAAACACCGGACTGGATGCCTATATCTCCGTGCTGGTCAGTGCCGACGACATCCACAACCACAAACCCCATCCGGATACCTTCTTGAAGGTAGCCGAGCTGCTCGGCGCCAATCCCGCCAACTGCCTGGTGTTTGAAGATACCCAGATCGGCATTCAGGCAGGCAAGGCCGGCGGCATGACCACCCTGCTGGCCACCGAAGGCGCGCTGCAGCAGGTGTGACAGACGAGTATCCTGGCCCACCCTTGCGGGTGGGCTCGGTCGTTCAACTCCGACTCGGCTGAGATATCGCGCAGCGGCCTGGATGAGAGCATATCAGCGACAAACGGGGGTTTACGAAGTCAAGGGATCTGGGCCCGGCACAAAACGCCATAAAAAACGCCCCTTTCGGGGCGTTTTTGCCAACCATCGCCGTTACATGGCGTTGGTGGATTCGAAGATCTTGTCGGCCGAGGCTTCGACGAAGCCCGGGTAGAGCACGCCGTCGGCCTGCGGGTAGCGCAGGGCAAACTCGTAGAAGCAGCTCGGAATGGTGCGCACGCCGTCGCTGAAGGGTACATCCGCCTTGTCGGCCATGGTGGAGGATTGCTCCAGCATCACCTGCGGGTCCCCTTTCACCTCGCCACCCACGCCGTTGAGCACGAAGCCGGCCGCCTTGAGGGCGGCGTTGACCTGCTGGATGGTATCGAACTGCTTGAGGCGATTGATATTGACCGTGAAGTGGTTGGCGCGATAGCCCCAGGCCGCCATCCAGGCGGCGTATTCGCTCTCTGCCAGCAGGGTCTGGTAATCGGCCCAGGAGACCTGCCAGGGCGCCCCCGTGTAGAGGAATGCCTGGGTGTCGGTCAGGTGATCAGGCACCTGCTCAGCCAGCTTATTGATGATGGCCTGGGCCGCCTCGGAGAGCTCCTCCACCTTCAGCTCGCTGATAAACACCTTGGGGGCATCCGGATCCTGATGCTCAAAGTGCTTGGCATAGAGCTTCTTGGCCTTGAACACATACTCACCCTTCTGCTCGTAACCGAGCGCCAGGAAGTGGGCGGCCAGCTTCTCCAGCCCCAGCTTGGGCAGGTTGTAGGTGCGAAACGCCACGTGATCATTGACGATGGGCTCGCCGCCACCCAGCAGGGTGTGGACCTTGAGGGCACTCGGGGTGACTTGAATGTAGTTATCCCACAAGTGACCGAACAGGGTGTCGATATCCTTTTGCATCTCTCTTTCCTTTGATTGCGGGTACAGACAAGGGCACCTGTTCAGTGCCCCTTTTATTTTTTGTTATCAGCGCTCAGCTTTCTGCTATCAGCGCTCAGCGCAGAGGAGGACAGTGCCTGCCGTGGCGGCCTTGCTGTCGGCCTCTTCCTCGTTAAAAGGTCAAACCCGGAGACAGCTGATCCGGCATGGCAGCCTTGCTGTCCTCGACGGAGGCAACGGGATAAGCACAGTAGTCGGCGGCGTAGTAGGCGCTCGCCCTGTGGTTGCCGGAGGCACCTATGCCACCGAACGGCGCGGCGCTGGATGCCCCCGTGATGGGCTTGTTCCAGTTGACGATACCGGCGCGGATCCGCTTGAAGAAATGCTGCCAGTCCGCCTCGTTGTCACCGAGCAGGCCCGCAGATAGGCCGAAGCTGGTGGCATTGCCCTGGTCGATGGCGGCATCGAAGTCGTCGTAGCGAATGAGTTGCAGCAGCGGGCCGAAATACTCTTCGTCCGGCAGTGCACCGATTGCGGTCACGTCTATGATGCCGGGCGACACGAAGCCGGTGCCCGCTTCCAGGTGCTTGAGGGTGAGCAGACTCTCGCCACCCAGTTGTTGCAGGTTGGCTTGCGCAGCTACCATGCCGAGAGCCGCTTTCTCGCTGATCATGGCCCCCATGAAAGGCTGTTCGGCGGCATCATAGAGACCAACCTTGATCTGGCCGACCACCTCCACCAGACGCTTGACCAGGGCATCGCCCCGGGCGCCGCGCTCGACAAACAGACGGCGTGAGCAGGTGCAACGCTGGCCGGAAGTGATGAAGGCTGACTGGACTATGGCATGGACGGCGCCATCCACATCGCTCACGTCCTTGACGATCAGCGGGTTGTTACCCCCCATTTCCAGCGCCAGGATCTTGCCAGGCTGACCGGCAAACTGCTGATGGAGGAAATGGCCAGTACGGGACGAGCCGGTAAAGAAGAGGCCGTCGATATCCGGATTGCCTGCCAGCGCCTTGCCGGTCTCTACCTCACCCTGTACCAGGTTCAGTACCCCCTTGGGCAGACCCGCCTCCTGCCAGATCTTCAGCATGGCTTCAGCCACCATGGGGGTCAGCTCGGAGGGCTTGAACACCACTGTATTGCCCGCGATCAGTGCCGGTACTATGTGACCGTTGGGCAGATGACCAGGGAAATTGTAGGGGCCGAACACGGCGACCACGCCGTGGGGCTTGTGGCGCACGAATGCCTTGGCACCCGGCATGGGGTTCTCGACAGTGCCGGTGCGCTCGTCATGAGCGCGAATGGAGATGGCAATCTTGCCCTGCATGGCGGCCACTTCGGTGCGGGTTTCCCACAGGGGCTTGCCAGTTTCCCGGGCAATGGTGAGCGCCAGCGCCTCCTTGTGCTCGCCGAGCAGATCGGCGTAGCGGCGCACTATGGCCAGACGATCCTCGAGGGCCAGCTCGGACCAATGGTAGAAGGCAGCGCGGGCCGCCTTGACGGCAGCATCCACCTGACTGGCACTGGCGGCGCCCCCTTGCCAGACGACTTCATTCTTGGCCGGATCCATTGACTTGAACGGCTTGCCTTCACCCGCCAGCCACTGGCCGTCGATAAGTTGTACTAAATGGCTCATCAATTCACTCCCTGTGTTTCACAAGCAGCCTTGGCTGCCTGTTTCATATGCGGTTCTGCTGCCTTCAACACCAGACAAGGCGGCTCAGTCGAGATCGACGACACGCACCATGTCGCCATCCTGCACCTTGAGTGCCGCCGCCATCTTGGGCGGAATGATGGCTTCGTGCTTGTCCAGATCGACCCGGATATTGCCGTGGCAGGCGCGATACTGTTCGTAACGGGTGTTGCAGATCAGATGGGTCTTGCCACCTATGGGCTCGCCAATCAGCACCCGCAGCTTCTGGCTGCGGCGCACGCTGCGGATATTCTTTACGTCGCACTCGACGGTGGGGCCGGCATCGAAGATATCAACGTAGCCACGGTTCACGAACCCCTCATCCTGCAGCATCTTGATGGCCGGGCGGGTCTTCTCGTGGGTCTGGCCGATGACGGCGCGCGCCTCGTTGCTCAGCAGGTTGACGTAGATGGGGTACTTGGGCATCAACTCGGCGATGAAGCGCTTCTTGCCGATGCCGGTGAGATAGTCGACGGTAGGAAAATCCATCGAGAAGAAATGCTTTTGCAGCCACTCATAGAAGGGGCTGTGACCTTTTTCATCGGAGACGCCACGCATCTCGGCAAAGACGGTCTTGTCAAACAGCTCGGGGTGCTCGGCCATGAACAGGAAACGGTGCTTGGAGAGCAGGCGGCCATTGAGCCCCTCGCGGGCGCATTCGCGCAAAAACAGGGTGCACAGCTCGGAATTGCCGGTGTAGTCATTTGACAGAGTGAGCGTCTCGACCACGTTGTAGATGCCGAGCTTGGGGGAAGAGTGCACCACCTTGCCGATGTGATAGTTGTAGAACGGCTGGGACAGGCCCACGGCCGCATCGATGGCGCAGGTACCGACCATTTCGCCGGTCTCCAGATCCTCAGCCACGAAGAAGTAGAGGCAATCACCCTTACCTGCCGGTTTGTCCGAGAAGGTCTGGGTCGAGGCATCTATCTTGCGCTGCAGCAGTTCATCGTTGACAGGCAATGATGTCATGCCGGTGCCGGATTCAATGGCACAGGTCTTGAGACCGGCAAAATCTTTTTGCTCGATAGGACGGATAACCAACATAAATGACAACTCCCTTTCATTGACGACAGGTGGGGTCCCGGCTCCTGCCGGGAGGGCTCCCCACCTCAATTAGGATCAGGCGTTAACCACCTGGGCAACCGCTTTCTCGAACCGTGCCAACCCTTCCTTGATATCCGCTTCCGGAATAACCAGTGACGGTGCGAAGCGCACCACGTTAGTGCCTGCTACCAGTGCCATCAGCCCCTGGTCGATGGAAGCCAGCAAGAAATCACGGGAGCGGCCCTTGTAGTCATCGTTCAGCACGGCGCCGAGCAACAGGCCCTTGCCACGCACTTCACTGAAGCAGTGGTACTTGGCATTGATGGCGTCGAGACCGGCGCGGAACAGTTGTTCACGCTGCTTGATGCCGCTCAGCACTTCCGGGGTATTGACCACGTCGATCACCGCCTCGGCCACCGCGCACGCCAGCGGGTTGCCGCCGTAGGTGGAGCCGTGAGTGCCCACTTTCAGGTGAGCCGCGATTTCATTGGTGGTCAGCATGGCGCCGATGGGGAAGCCGCCGCCGAGCGCCTTGGCGCTGGTGAGGATGTCAGGCGTGACGCCAAGACCCATATAGGCAAACAGATCGCCGGTACGGCCAACCCCGGATTGCACTTCGTCATAGACCAGCAGGGCATTGTGCTTGGTACAGAGTTCACGCACCCCTTTGGCAAACTCGTCGGTCGGACGAATGATGCCACCCTCCCCTTGCAGCGGCTCCATCACCACGGCGCAGGTATTGTCGGAGATGACGGCAGCCAGCTCCGCCAGATTGTTGTAAGTCACATGGGTGATATCAGCCGGCTTGGGACCGAAACCATCCGAGTAGGCAGCCTGGCCACCCACGCTGACGGTAAAGAAGGTACGACCGTGGAAACCCTGATGGAAAGCGATGATCTGGGTCTTGTGCTCACCGAACTTCTCGATGGCATAACGACGGGCCAGCTTGAGGGCCGCTTCGTTGGCTTCGGCGCCCGAGTTGCAGAAATAGACCTTGTCGGCGAAGGTGGCGGCAACCAGCTTCTTGGCCAGGCGCAGAGCCGGCTCGTTGGTCATCACGTTGGAAAGGTGCCACAGCTTCTCGCCCTGGGTTTTCAGGGCTTCGACCAGCTTGGGATGGCAATGGCCGAGGCCATTGACGGCGATCCCGCCGGCAAAGTCGACATACTCACGGCCTTCCTGATCCCAGACACGTGACCCTTCACCACGCACCGGGATTATCTTGGCGGGCGCATAGTTGGGAACCATCACTTCATCAAACACTTCACGTGTCACTGCCAACAACTCTGACATATTGCTCTCCTTCGATCTGGCGACAGAATAATCCACCGCCCAAAAGTTAAATCCATGTAAACACATCGGCATTGTCACAGAAAAAAAGCTAAAAGTCTGCAACAAAGCAAGTTACAGGGAACAATGTTCGATTGCCTGTGAGATTTTAGGCAACCGCATTGCATAACGGCTCAGGGGGTATTGGCAAGAGATAATTTGGACAGGGAGGGGGGTGAATAAAGTGTCAGGGAAAATATTTTTGGCCTCATCTCGATTCTGTGAGGCCAATCACAACCATTCAGGAACTTGTCAGAAAATTGGCCAGCAATTGGTGGCCCTGCTCGCTCAAAATGCTCTCCGGATGGAACTGAACTCCCTCTATATTCAACTGCTTATGGCGCAGACCCATGATCTCGTCAAAAGAGCCATCGGCGTGTTCACTCCAAGCGGTAACCTCGAAGCAGTCGGGCAGGGTTTCCCGTTCCACGATGAGCGAATGGTAGCGGGTGACCCGCAGCGGGTTGTTGAGCGCTTTGAATACTCCCTCGCCCTGATGGCGAATAAGGGAGGTTTTACCGTGCATCACCTGACGCGCGCGCACCACCCGGGCACCAAAAGCCTGAGCCAGGGATTGGTGACCGAGACAGACGCCAAGGATGGGGAGCTGACCCGCAAAACGGCTGATGGCCGACAGGGAGATACCCGCCTCATTGGGCGTGCAGGGGCCGGGAGAGATCACCAGATAACGGGGAGCTAGCTGCGCTATGGTATCCAGCGTCAGCTCGTCATTGCGCTTTACCACCACCTCTTGCCCCAGAGCGCCAAAATACTGCACCAGGTTCCAGGTAAAGGAGTCGTAGTTATCGATCAACAAGAGCATGGGGCAACCAGAGGCAGAGAATCAACGATCCAGATAGCGGCCCTGCTCCATTTCGCGCTCGCGCTGGCATTCTGCCAGATAGATGGCGGCGGCAATGGCGGGGGTGTTGTGATATTTGTCGATGGCGTTGGAGACCATCAGTTGCAGGGTATTGAGGTTCTTGGCCTTGCGGAATTTACGCAGCCAGTGACCCTTGTCACCCAACTCTTCAATCGTGGTGTTTAATTCGACAGACATGCTCACTCTTGGGGCAGAAGCCCGCGTTTGAAATTGGAAGATGAATTAACGAATAGCAGGTCGGGTAAAACAAAGAAAGCTAGGCAAAGACCCAGCTCTCTTCTACTACACCTTCCCAGTATGTCAGGCTCGAGGAACGAAGCCGACTACATCATATACGCTGGTCAGTGTTTTTTCAGCCCTTTCACGCGCCTTTTGTGCGCCTGCCGCCAAAATTGTTTGCAGATGAGCCTCATCCTGACGCAACTCGCGGAAGCGCGCCTGAATGGGCTCCAGCAAGGCAACGACCGCCTCGGCGGTCTCGGTCTTGAGGTGACCATACATCTTGCCTTCGAAGTGCTGCTCCAATTCGGGGATGGAACGGCCCGTCACCCCGGACATCAGGGTCAGCAGGTTGGAGACACCCGGCTTGTTCTCGGGATCAAAACGCACCACGGCCGGCTCGTCGGAGTCGGTCACGGCACGCTTGATCTTCTTGACGATCTGCTTGGGATCTTCCAGCAGGCCGATGAAGTTGGCCTCGTTGTCGTCAGATTTGGACATCTTCTTGGTCGGATCCTGCAGGCTCATCACCCGCGCCCCTTCGGTCGGAATGAAGGGTTCCGGCAGGGTGAATACCTCACCGTACAGGTTGTTGAAACGAGTGCAGATGTCGCGGGTCAGCTCCAGATGCTGTTTCTGATCGTTGCCGACCGGCACCTGGTTGGCCTGATAGAGCAGGATATCTGCCGCCATCAGCACCGGATAACCGAACAGGCCGACGTTGACGTTGTTCTCGAAACGGGCGGACTTGTCCTTGAACTGAGTCATGCGCGACAGCTCGCCCATCTGGGTGTAGCAGTTCAGGATCCAGCCCAGCTCGGCGTGCTGCGGCACGTGGGACTGGATAAAGACAGTGCTCTTGGCCGGATCGATCCCCACCGCCAGATAGAGGGCGGCGGCATCGAGACACGCCTTGCGCAGGGCCGCTGGCTCCTGACGGGTGGTGATGGCATGCAGATCGACGATGCAGTAGAGGCAGTCGAAGTCATCCTGCATGTTGACCCACTGACGCAGGGCGCCCATATAGTTGCCTATGGTCAGCTGACCCGACGGCTGAGCCCCGCTCAGTACGATTGGTTTAGTCATGAGAGTGTTAATCCTTGTTATTCGGCCAACCCGACACCTTACTCGGCTAACAGGGCATCGAGCTGGGCAAACTGCTCATATACCCAGTCCGGGCGGGAATCTGCAATGGGACGTCCATAGTTGTAGCCGTAGGTGAGCCCCACTACTTTCATGCCGGCAGCCTGAGCAGCCAGCACGTCATTTTCGGAATCGCCCACCATCAGGGTGCGGGACGGACTGACGCCCAGCTCATGGCAGGCATGCAGCAGGGGCTCGGGGCTCGGCTTTTTGACCGGCACACAGTTGCCACCCAGCCAGAGCGCGAAACAGTCGCTGATGCCAAGGGCATCCAGGATTGGCTGCACGAAGTGACTCGGCTTGTTGGTCACCACGGCCTGTTTGTAACCCAGCTTTTGCAAGCGGCGCAGGCTCTGTTCCACACCATCATACATTTCAAGCCCTTCCAGCAGGCAGGCCTGATAGTGCTGATCGAACAGGGGGCGGGCCCTGGCAAACAGTTCAGGAGCCTCACGATAATCCAGGGCGCGCTGGATCAGCTTGTCGGCGCCATTGCCGACCCAGGTACGCACCACGGCTTCATCAGCCTCGGCCAGACCCAGTTCAGTGAGGGTACGGTTGACCGCCAGCGCCAGCTGGGGGGCACTGTCGATCAGGGTGCCATCCAGATCGAACAGCACCAGATCAAAATCACGCTCAGCGCTGGACATGGCTCAGCTCCGCACGCATCTGGTCGATCACCGCCTTGTAGTCAGGCTGGCTGAAGATGGCAGAGCCCGCCACGAACATGTCGGCACCCGCTTCGGCGATGGCGCGGATATTGTCTACCTTGACGCCGCCGTCGATCTCGAGGCGAATGTCACGGCCGCTCTCGTCAATCAGGCGACGCACCTGACGCAGCTTGTCGAGTGTACCGGGGATGAAGCTCTGGCCACCGAAGCCAGGGTTGACCGACATCAGCAGGATCACATCCAGCTTGTCCATCACGTACTCCAGACAGGAGAGCGAGGTCGCCGGATTCAGCACCAGACCGGCCTGACAGCCCTGCTCCTTGATGAGACCCAGGGTACGATCCACGTGATCGGACGCTTCCGGGTGGAAGGTGATCAGGTTGGCCCCCGCCTTGGCGAAGTCCGGAACGATGCGATCCACCGGCTTGACCATCAGGTGCACATCGATGAGCGCCTTGATGCCATAGTCGCGCAGGGCCTGACAGACCATGGGGCCTATGGTCAGGTTGGGAACATAGTGGTTGTCCATCACATCGAAATGCACCACGTCGGCACCGGCGGTCAGCACCCTGGCAACATCGTCACCCAGACGAGCGAAATCGGCGGAGAGGATTGAGGGGGCAATCAGAAAGTCTTTCATCAGCGTCATCCATTGGCAGCGTGGCAGAAAAAGCGGCGCAATTTTACCGCAAATATCAGATGAAAACGACCCGAACACAGGCAGGAAAAAGCGGGTCACCCGATTTATCGCCCATATCCAGCAAATACGAGGCGAACACCAGGATGGCGGCAGGCAGAAACAGCAGCGGCACCCGAAAGTGCCGCCAGAGGATCAGCCGAGCGAAACAAGTTCGGCGTCGCTTGGGTAGTAGCCCTGTTCCGGCTCTATACCGGGCGGATAAAGCGCCAGCAGCTCGGCTACCTTGTTGCGACTGCCTCCGTTGCGACTGATGGTGCGCTTGACCAGGATCTCGTCCAGTCGGGCGCCACGATAGAGCTCACGGGTCAGCGCTATGTCGTGGTTGCTGATTAGCACCGGCACCCCCTTGCGGGCAGCGGTATGACGTGCCAGCCGCGCCAGTATGGCCTGATCGTCCAGGGTGAAGCCGCCGGCTGAATAAGTGGTGAAGCTCGCCGTGTTGGAGAGTGGCGCATAGGGGGGATCGCAGTAGATCACCCAGTCTTCCTCGGCACGCTTGATGGCATCGGCGTAGCTTTCACAGATGAAGGTCGCCTTCTGCGCCTTCTCGGCAAAGGCCCACAGCTCTTTTTCAGGGAAGTAGGGCTTCTTGTAGGAACCGAACGGCACGTTGAAGCCGCCCTTCTTGTTGTAACGGCACAAGCCATTGAAACCGTGGCGGTTGAGAAACAGGAACAGCATCGCCCGCTCGAAGGTAGTTTCAGTCTGGTTGAACTGGGTGCGCAGCCGATAGTAGGCCGCCTTGTGATTGTGCTCCGCTACGAACAGCTTGCGTGCTTCGGTGATGAAATTATCCGGCATCACCTTGAGATGGTTGTACAGGCAGATCAGATCCGGATTGATATCGTTGAGCACATAGGCATCGTAGTCGGTGTTGAGAAAAACAGACCCGGCCCCGACGAAGGGCTCCAACAACACACGCCCGGCAGGCAAACGCTCGGCAATCTCTTCAACCAGGGAGTATTTTCCCCCGGCCCATTTTAAAAAAGCGCGTGTTTTTTTCATGGAAATCCGGTGTTAAGAAGGCATAGACCCAAAAAGGGGGACGATTCTACCCCCTTCTCAGGCCGAATGGCTATTGCTTCAACTCTTTTTGTACCTGAGCAAACGACTTGGGCCAAGGCTGCCCCTTGAGCAGGGCGGGCGAGAGCTTGCGAATGGCGGCCTTGGCTTGAGTGGTGTTGGCGTAATCCCCTTGCAGCACCACATACCAGGGGCTGCCACGGAACTGGGTTTTGTAGACCCAGACATTGCCAGTCAGACCATGTTCGGCCACAAACTTGTCAACCGCGGCAGTGTTGCTCGCCCCCATCAGCTGGACGCTGTAGTGATTTCTGGGCTTCTTGTTCAGGGTCGCCGTCGGCGTCAGGGCGACCTTGGGCGCAGGTGCAGCCGCCGGTTCGACAACGGCTGGCTTGGCGACCGGTTTGGTAACGGGGGCCGTGTTCCGGGCCTTGGGCTCAGTGGCCGATTGGGGAGCTTGCGCTGTCAGTCCCTGGGTCGATGGGGTCTCGGTCGAAGCAGCCCGGGAACTGACACCGGTCAGCTCATCCACCACACCAGTGGGCAAGGCACCGCTGACATTGGGTTGTTTCATCAACTTCTGGACCACCTCGTCGGAGATCACCACACGGCGCCCCTCATAGTTGGTCGATTCAGTGGTCAGCGTTTCGCTCTCGACGGCTTTGGGCAATACCTTGGCATCAGGCTGCCAATCACGCACCACACCGCCGGGGTTATCACCGCTGACATTCGGGCTGCTTTGACCGCCATTCTGACCGTCATTGCTGCTACCGCCTGCGGTCAGTGGATCTCCGCCTGAGACGGGAATGGGCAAAGCAGTGGTTTGCGAGGGGGTGAGCCCGGTGCTCTTGCTTTCGTCGCTGAACAGGGCTGGCAGCAGATAGCTCAGGGCCAGCAGACCGCCGGCAACCAGCGCCAACACTATGGCAATCTTTTTAACGGGCAACTCGGCCTGACGTTTCTTGGGCCTTCTGTCGGTCATGATATCCTCCAGTAACTGCATGATGGTGGACGGATGTCCATTCGCCACGTTCAGGATCTCTTCCACTTTCAGCTTGGGCAAGAGGGCTGTCGGGATCTTGAGCTCTTTGGCTTTCTCATACAAGAAGATACGTTGCTCCGGTGCGCTCAGTGGCGCGACCTCCAGCTCCAGAGCCGGCATGGCCCGCCCTTTTAGCAGGCTCTTCTGAGTGCGACACCAGACGTCACTCCCGGAGAGCACGATCGCCAGCTGGTGTGGCATGGGCAGGGTATCGTTGTGACGACAGAGACTCCACAGCTCGCCGACCAGCTCGACAGGCAGCTCGTCAGCACGCTCGATCAGCAGCAACAGGGTGGAGGGCTTGCCCTCCAGCATGCGAAAGAAACTCTCTGCCAGCGCATCCTGCGGATTGAACAGCGGCCTTGCCACCACCTGGGGCAGCAGCAGCTGGCGCACGTCCGCCATCTTCATGGCTGCACTGCCAATCAGGCTCACTACCCGCACTTTTTCGGGCAAGTTGCCGAGCAGGGATTCACACAGGGTGCCGCGGCCACTACCGGGTTTGCCGGAGAGAAAAATAAAAGGGTGATTGAATTCAATCAGATGCAGCAGCCGATCAACCAGCTGCCGCTGGGAAGGAAATTTAAGCAGCTTATTGTTACTCACGACCAGACTCAATCACCGCCAGCAATTCATCATCGGAGACATCGGCTACGACCTGTGCGTGACCGATACCGACCGGCAGCACCAGTCGCAACTTGCCTTCCAATACCTTCTTGTCTCGGCGCATATGGCGAATGAAGGCAGCGAAATCCATATCGGCAGGTGCCTGAATGGGCAGATTGGCCGCCAGCAGCAGATCGCGAATGCGGGCAAGCTGCCTTGCATCCAGATCGCCCCGAGCCTCGGCCGTGGAGGCAGCCATCATCATGCCTGCGGCAACCGCTTCACCGTGCAGCCAGTTGCCATACCCTTTTTCAGCCTCGATGGCGTGACCAAAGGTGTGACCAAGATTGAGCAGAGCGCGAACCCCGTGCTCCGTCTCATCCTGCGTCACCACATCGGCCTTGATTTCGCAGCAACGGCGGATGGCATACGCCAAGGCCGCTGGTTCCAGCGCCTGCAGACGGGACATGTTGGTTTCGAGCCAGGAGAAAAATTCGGCGTCCCAGATGATGCCGTACTTGATGACCTCGGCCATGCCGGCGGCAAATTCGCGGGCAGGCAGGGTCTTGAGGCACTCGGTATCAATGACCACATGCTTGGGCTGATAGAAGGCTCCAATCATATTCTTGCCGAGGGGATGGTTGACGGCGGTCTTGCCGCCGACGGAGGAATCAACCTGGGAGAGCAGTGTGGTAGGCACTTGAATAAAAGGAATGCCACGTTGATAGCTTGCCGCAGCAAAGCCGACAACATCTCCTATCACACCGCCCCCCAGGGCGATCAGTGTCGTGTCCCGACCATGATTGGTTTCCAGCAGAGCAGACATGATCCACTCGAAGGTTGCCAGGGTCTTGTAAGCCTCACCGTCCGGCAGTATCAGGTGTTCAACCTGAAAACCGGACAGCAACTGGATAATCCGCTCAAGATACAAGGGAGCGACAACGGTATTGGTCACTATCATGACCCGTTTTCCCTTGATGGTTTGTGTCAGCACTTCTGCATGCTGCAACAGACCCGCCGCTATCTCGATGGGATAACTGCGTTCACCCAGTTCGACCTTCAACCTTTCCATGGACGTCCTCTAGATTACATGCCGATCAACTTAACAATTTGATTGGCAACGATTTTAGCGCTCTGATCATCAGTCTGGATGACAAAGTCAGCCACTTCTTCATACAGCGCATTGCGCTCTTGTGCCAGACGCTCGAGCACTTCGCGCGGCGGCTCTTCGGTTTGCAGCAGTGGGCGACGCTTGTCTCTTTGTGTACGCGCCAGCTGCTTCTCAATCGTTGTTTCGAGGTATACCACGATACCGCGAGCAGAGAGCTTGTTCCGTGTTTCTCGGCTCTTGATGGCACCGCCACCTGTCGCCAGCACGATACCCTGCTGTTCTGAAAGGTCGCCTATGACCTTCTCTTCGCGGATCCGGAAACCCTCTTCGCCTTCAACATCGAACACCCAGCCGATATCGGCACCACTGCGGCGCTCAATCTCATGATCTGAGTCGAAAAACTCCATATGCAGTTGTTCTGCCAGATGTCTACCTATGGTGCTCTTGCCCGCACCCATGGGACCTATCAGGAAAATATTGCGTTTCTCAGCCATGTCTTTTCGTTAGTAATTACAAACTGTACGACCCCGACAAACACTCGATCGGGGTACCTATGAACCTTATCTTGCGATGGATCAGGAGGGGGATTATCTCAATAGAAATCAGGACTGGCAACCGCAGCCCTTACGCCCCAGCATCATTGGGGCGTAAGGTTATATGTGTTTTACCCTCACATGTAAAGCATTCAGAAGGCGTCGGTAACTATCTTGGGTGTCACGAAAATCAGCAATTCCCGCTTTTTATTCTCGCTGGTTGTCTTGCGAAACAACACGCCAAGGCCCGGGATATCACCAAGCAGAGGCACCTTGCTGACGTCGCTCTTGATGGTCTGCTGATAGATGCCGCCGAGCACCAGGGTCTCGCCATTGTTGACCAGCACCTGGGTCGTGATGGACTGGGCGTTGATGGAAACCGCATCACCGGTACCGGTCGGTACCGTTTCACCCTTGGTATCCTGGGTCACGGTCAAGTCCAGAATAACCCGATTGTCCGGCGTGATCTGGGGGGTAACCTTGAGGCTGAGGACAGCCTTCTTGAAGGTAACCGAGGTAGCACCACTGGAGGAAGACTCCACATAGGGGATCTCGGTCCCCTGCTCGATCAATGCAGGTTTCTGGTTGGCCGTGGTGACTCTTGGACTCGCGATAATTTCGGCCTTGCTCTCCTTTTCCAGCGCCGACAGTTCAAGATCCAGCAGAGTGCCATCCGCCAGACGAGCAACCTGGAATGCCAGGGTGCCAGCGGCGTTGGTGACCGGCAGGTTGACGTTCATCCTGTCTTCTACCCCGGGTCGAGTGATGGCAGAACCACCGTTGTTGTTGCCTGATCCATCGTTGCCCTCGATGCTGCCTGAAGTACTGTTACCGTGCCCGTCGTTCTTGGTCACCCCCCAGCGCACCCCGAGCGCCTCGTCAAAACCATCATCTATGGTGACCATGCGCGCTTCGATCACCACCTGCTTGACCGGAATGTCGAGGATATCCAGCATCCGCTTGATGTTGCTGATCACATCGGCAGTGTCCTTGACCACCAGCACGTTGGTCCGCTCATCCACGCTCACCGCCCCTCTGGCAGAGAGCAGCTTGGTGTTCTCGGAGGAGAGCAGGGAGGCTACCTCGGTCGCCTTGGCATAGTTGATCTGCAGGTATTCTGTGTAGAGAGGGGCCAACTCGGCCACCTGGTTGCGACTCTCCAGTTGCTGCTTCTCACGCAGCGCAATCTCTTCGGCAGGCGCTACCAGCAAGATATTGTTATCCAGCCGTTTATCCAGCCCTCTCACCTTGAGGATGATGTCCAGCGCCTGCTCCCAGGGCACGCCATCGAGTCGCAAGGTAATGTTGCCTGCCACTGAGTCCGTGGTGACCAGATTGAGGTTGTTGAAATCAGCGATGAGCTGCAACACGGTTCGCACCGGGATATCCTGGAAGTTGAGCGAGATAGGCTTGCCCTGATACTGTTTTCCAGCCGTTGCCGCTATGCGTTTCTTCACCTCTACGATGAACATTTTGTCAGCCTGATCGTAACGGTAATCAAACTGGCCGTTGACGGAGAGCTCGAACAGGGTGTCATTGCCCTGACGGAACACTTCCACCTGGGATACGGGGGTGGCGAAGTCCTGCACATTGATCAGGTTGAGCAGCTCATCCGGTATCCGGGTGCCATGAAATTTGGCCAGCACTGTCTGCCCGCGGCTGCTGACATCCACCGCTGCAGAGCTGTTGTCCAGCATCACCAGAAACTCCCCCTGCCCATCCTTGCCCCGTCTGAAGTCCACGCCCTTGACGGAATTGAAATAGGCGCCGCTCGCCTCGGTGCGGGATACGGGCAAAACCGGTTTGCTGGCAACAGGGGCGGCAGCCTGGGCTGACTGGGCAACTATCTGGGTATTAATCAAGGCTGACTGAGTGACGGCTTGTGTATTGACAGGCGCAGACTGTGCTGACGATACCATGCCGGATGACTGGGACGAGGCAGGAGGTGGCATGCTTGCCTTGTCTCCCAGCGCCACCAGCAGCTTGTTGCCCTGCTGATGCACCTGATAAGGGGTCAACTGGTCGAGGGCAATCTTGATGTCGAGACCTGTCCCTTTACCCTCTACCTTGAGGTTGTCGACCCCCTGTTGCTTGATCGGCAGCGGATTGACATTGAGCGCCCCCACTGCCCCAGGCACATGCAACAGCAGCTGGTTAGGCTGATAGGAGAGGCGGTCGGTAAATCCGCTGACGGGTTCACTGAAGCTCAGCTCCAGCAACAGCTGATCGGCCATCAGCGGATTGACCCTGACCTCTTGCAATGTGGCCACGGCCCAGGCCTGGCCACATACTCCGGCGCAAAACAGCAGGACTACTCTGGTGACACTACCTATTGTTGCTCTCATCGCAGTTCATCCCTGATTATCGTTTTGCTTCAAGATTGGCCATGCTCAACTGGGTTTCTCTGGTGACCCAACATCCTTTGCCATCCGGTACAGTCTCAATCAAATCCATGCTAGTGTCAGTGATCCTGATCACCCGCCCCTGATCCAATCCCATGTGCTGATTGAGACCAACCCGTATGGATTGACCATCCGGCGTCCGGACCAGAGCCCACAGCTGCCCTTGCTGGCCAAGGGAGCCCTGCATGATGAGGTTGGCCAGAGAGTACCTCTCCAGTACCTCCTTCTCCCGGTTGGCCACTATCTGGGCACAATCAGGCTTGACCTTGGCATCGACCTTGGCACTGCTGGTCTCCGGCTGGGGAGTAATAAAGGGGCTACGCTGCTCACTGAGCCGATAAGCCATGGGAGAAAAGGGTTTGATTTCAGGCAATGGCTCAATGGGGACCGGCTTCCTGGCCTTGGTCTGAGCCACATAATTATCCATGTCATCCTGGCCACTGCAGGCGGTCAGCAAACACACCGGCAACAGCACGCAGATCATTCTCATTTTTTCTGCCCCACTGACTTGCCGTTGTACTTGTAGGTCTTGGCCAGCATCGACATGGCGATCAGCTCATCTTCTCCCTTGCTCTGGCCAAGGTTGAACGACTCAAGGATGACAATACGCGGCAGAGCCGCCATGTCCGCCGTGAACTTGCCAATCTGATTGTAGGTGCCCACTACTTCGATACGCATGGGCAGTTCGGTCGAAAACTCGTGCTTGATCTCTGGCTCCCAATTGATGCGATTCAATTTGAGGCCATTGTCGGTCGCGATGAAACTGATATCGTCCAGCAAACCCGCCACCTCATGGGTGTTGGGTAACTGCTTGAGCTGGGCATCCACCAGTTGTTCAAGCTGCACCATTTGCGCCTTGTATGCGCCCAGATTGGCCGCAAGCATCGCCTTGCTCTCAAACTGCCCCTTCAGCTCCGCCTCTTTATTTGTCTCCTGTGTCAGCAAGGTCAACGAATTTGCTATCACGTAGTAATAGATGGCCCCCCCCAGCAACGTACAGAAAAACAGGATGAAAATTCCTTTGGCCAGCTTGGGCCAGCTGGCAATGCTGTTGAGATCCAGTTCATTGAGTTGTTGCAGGTTCATTGTTGCCCCTTAGTCACATCGACGGTGACGCCGGCTGTCGTCGCGACCAGAAACATCATGGAGAACTGACTCAGCGACACAGGTGCGACATCTGCCGCAAAAATCGTGCTGATCTGTGACTGGCTCAGCCAACCGGAACCATCGATGCGCCGCATCATGCTGGCGACCCTGCCATAGGCTTCAGTCTTGCCGTTGACGTCGATCCGGTTGCTTTGCAAAGCAAGCGTATTCAGATAAACCCCATTGGGCACCAGCGAAGGCAGCTGATTGAACAGGCGAACCGGCAAATTGCGACGCATCTGCAGCTGTTCAATCAACTGCATGCGATCGATCAGCTCCTTGCGTCGCTCCTTGAGCAAGCGGATCTCGCCAAGTTGCGCATCGAGTATGGTCATCTCTTGCAACAAACGCTGATTGCGTTGCTGCTGATGGCTGATCTGCTGCTTCACCAGCCAGTCGGCGGCAAAGCCGAGAGAGGCGGTGATCGCCAGGAAAATCCCGAGCATGACCCCGAACTGTTTCTTCTGGCGCAGGGCGCGGGCTTCGCGCCAGGGGAGCAGGTTTATATTTGACATGGTGTGAAGCTCCTCAATGCCAGCCCCAGCGCCGTCATGTACTTGGCACCATGGACCACACCTCCCTCCCCTTTAGGCTTGCCGAACAAGCTGAAAGGATCCGGATGCAACACCTCACAATTGAGTTCATCTTGCAGTTGACTGACAAGCCCGGGCAGCAGGCTCCCGCCTCCGGTCAGGACAAGCTTTGACAACTCCCGATAGCCAGAGGAGCTGCAAAACAGCTGAACGTTGCGCCTGACTTGCTGCAACAGGGCATTGACATGGGGTAACAGCACATCCAGCTCATGGTCAGCGGGCAGAGTGCCTTTGATCTTGGCCTGCTCGGCTTCCTCCAGGCTCATGCTGTAAAAAGAGGAGAGTGCCTGACTGTATTGATCCCCGCCAAAATTCTGCAGTCTGGAATAAATCGTCTGGCCTTTGACCAAGGCCGCAAACGTCATGGCACTGGCCCCGATATCGATCACTCCAACCGGTTTTTCCCAGGCAAGCAGCTCGGGCTGGCAGGCGAGGACGGCGCGCCCAAGGGCATGAGCTCCCACATCTACTACCTTGGTGGTCATGCCCGCCTCTGCCAGGGCGCTGACCCGCCCGTTCACGCTTTCGGTACGGGCCGCACTCAACAACACTTCCTGCCGGTCCTGATCACTGGCCAGGCTCAGGATCTCAAAATCCAGGCTCACTTCATCGAGGGGGAAAGGGATGATCTGCTCGGCTTCCAGCTGTACCTGATTTTCCAGTTCATTTTCGCTGAGGCGAGCATCGACCTGGATCACCTTGGTAATGACATTGGAGCCAGTAACGGCAGTGGCCGCATACTGGCTGTTGCCATTGATAAGGCGCTTGAGAGTCTTGAGAGACTGGCTGACCCGTTCGATATCCTGCAACTGGTAATCGACCAGGGTGCCCTTGGGGGTAACGACTTCCGCCACCGATTCGAGATGCAGTTTGCCGGGGCGACCAGTGATGGTCACGGCCTTGATGGTCTGGCTCCCAAAATCAATGCCTGCCAAGGGAAGCAAGGAACCTTTATTAAATAGCCCAAACATATACACATCCATGCGTTATTGGGTTTTAGGATTGATTGTAGGACAGCTCACAGCAAGGTGATGGCTTAACTCATCCTAAATGCTCTATCTATCAATGTCATAAAGTTTGTACCGAAAAGTGATGCATCTCGCTTTCTGGCTGCCCCCACCTCCCCTTGGTTATTGAGCCACAGAATGCTAACCTCCCGCCTCTTGTCGAGGACCCTGACTACGAACAGGAAAACCTCGAATTTACGGAGGCAAAAGGGCTATACTCTGCGCCCGTTGGCTAATTTTAAGACGATTGGTAGTTCTTCCATGCTGAAATGGCTCGTACGCCTGTTTATTGTCATGATACTGGGTGCTGTGCTGGGTGTTGCCAGCCTCATCGGTATCTACTTCTACATCAAGCCCCAATTGCCGGATGTGACCGCCCTGCGCGACGTCAAGCTGGCCACCCCGATGAAGGTGTACAGCCGGGATGGGGAATTGATCTCCCAATTTGGCGAAATTCGTCGCATCCCTCTGCATCTGAACGAAATTCCCCAACCCATGATCGATGCCGTGCTCGCGACCGAGGATGCCCGCTTCTATGAGCATCCGGGTATCGACCCGATCGGTATCGTTCGGGCTGCCACTGTCTGGGCTGTTTCCGGCCAGGCTCGCCAGGGTGCCAGTACCATCACCCAGCAGGTCGCCCGCAACTTCTTCCTGAGCAACGAAAAAACCATAGTGCGCAAGGTCAAGGAGGTGTTTCTGGCCTGGCGCATCGAGCAGAATCTCTCCAAAGACGAAATTCTGCAGCTCTATCTGAACAAGATCCCCCTCGGTTACCGTGCCTTCGGGGTCGGTGCAGCCGCTCAGGTCTACTTCGGCAAAGAGGTCAAGGATTTGACCCTGGACGAGATCGCCATCATAGCCGGCTTGCCCAAGGCACCGTCGATGCTGAACCCGATCCGTTCACCGGAACGTGCCTTTGCCCGCCGCAACGTGGTGCTGGGTCGAATGCTGGAAACCGGCAAGATCACCCAGGCCCAGTATGACGAGGCGTCCAAGATGCCCATCAAGGCCCGTTATCACGGTGCCGAGATCACCCTCAATGCTCCCTATCTCGGGGAGATGGTGCGCCAGAAGATGGTGCAGCAATTCGGTGAAGATGCCTACACCATGGGCCTGCACGTCTATACCACTGTCAGTGCCAAGCGCCAGCGCGCCGCCCGTCAGGCCTTGCTGGATGGGGTGTTCGACTATGACACTCGTCACGGCTACCGTGGCGTGACAGCACTGCTGTGGAAATCAGGCGAAGCCGATTGGGATTACGAGCAGATAATGGCCCATCTGGCCAAGCAACCTACTTATGAACCCCTGATGGCGGCCGTGGTCACCAAGCTGGATGACAAGGGGGCGACCCTGGTGCTGAAAAATGGCAAGCAGGCTGAGCTTGGCTGGAACGGCATCAAGTGGGCTCGCGCCTTCATCACGGACGATCGCCAGGGCTACGCCCCCCGTTCCGCCCGTGATGTGCTGAAAGTTGGCGCCCAGATCTGGGTCCGAGAGAAGGGCGAAGCCTTGCTGCTCTCCCAGATCC
The DNA here is from genome assembly GCF_029237245.1 of Aeromonas sp. 5HA1. Lineage (NCBI taxonomy): Bacteria > Pseudomonadati > Pseudomonadota > Gammaproteobacteria > Aeromonadales > Aeromonadaceae > Aeromonas > Aeromonas sp. 5HA1. The sequence continues at coordinate 50,543 of NZ_JAACFW010000018.1, read as the reverse complement.
CCGAGGTCAACGCTGCTCTGGTGGCCATGAATCCGCAGGATGGTGCCATAGAGGGACTGGTCGGCGGTTTCAGCTTCGAGCTGTCCAAATTCAACCGGGTCGATCAGGCACGCCGCCAGATAGGTTCCAACATCAAGCCTTTCCTCTATGCCACAGCGCTTGAGCAGGGTTATACCCTGGCCTCCCTCATCAACGATGCCCCCATCAACCAGTGGGATCCCTCCAAGGGCCCCATGTGGCAGCCCAAGAACTCCCCGGCCATCTACGAAGGCCCCACCTCACTGCGTCTCGGCCTTGCCAAGTCCAAGAACGTGATGTCGGTGCGGCTGATGCGCGCCATCGGTCTGGACACCTATATCGACGGTCTGACCCGCTTCGGATTCGCGCGCGATACCATCTCCGCCAACGAATCGCTGGCTCTGGGAGCCGCCGAATTCACCCCGCTGGAAGTGGTGCGTGGCTATTCAGTCCTCGCCAATGGCGGCTTCCAGGTGACCCCCTACTTCATCACGGAAGTAGTCGACAGCTTTGGCGTCCCCGTTTATCAGGCCAATCCGGCTGCAGCCTGCCGTGATTGCGGCGTACTGGCGGCGGCAAGCCTCGACAGTGCCGATGCCTATGCCAATACAGCTCCTGACTGGAAGGCCCAGTGCCCTATCGATCCTGTCGTGCCCAACAACATGGCGCCGCAGACCATCAGTGCCCAGAGCGCTTTCCTGGTCACAGATACCCTGACCACCGCCATCTGGGGTGGCAATGGCTGGCGCGGTACCGGCTGGCGCGCGGCGCGGGATCTCAAGCGTCACGATATCTCCGGCAAGACGGGTACCACCAACGAATCCCGTGATGCCTGGTTCTCCGGCTATACCCCGAATCTGGTCGCCACTTCCTGGATCGGTTTTGACAACCACCAGCGTGGTTTGGGCCGGGCCGAGTTTGGCGGCGGAGCTGCGCAGCCCATCTGGATCGACTTCATGAAGACGGCGCTCAAACAGGTACCCGAGCGCAAGATGCCGGTACCGGAGGGGATCATCACGGTGCGGATCGACCGTGAAACCGGTCTGCTGACCAACCGCGCAGACGGCAGCACCGAGGAGTTCTTCAAGGAAGGCACGGAACCGACCCGCTTTGCGACCCAGAGCTCGGACGGCAATCAGGTGTATGGCGGCGATGGCTCGCCCACTGACGGACCCGTCTCCACCGACGATATCTTCTAAGCAACACCAGATGACAAAACCGGCGCCAAGGCGCCGGTTTTCTTTTTCTACGCCTGCAATGTCAGCCGAGCAGGCTCTTCATCAGACTGGAAATGCGGGAGGCCAGCTCGTTGAAGCAGGGCCTGCGTACCGAGTAGTGACGATAGAGCAGTGAGATGGTGCGCCCCGGCACTGGGTCGACCACAGGCCGATAGCTGACGCCGCCCTCCTCGGCATTGGCGGGTACGGCAAGCCTGGGCACCAGGGTCATGCCACTGCCAGCAGCGACCATGTTGCGCAGCGTCTCCAGACTGGTGCCCTTGAAGCGTTGATCCTCACCGATGCCGGCGGCAAAACAGAATCCCATCGCCTGATCCCGCAAGCAGTGACCATCGGCCAGCATCAGCAGTTTTTTGCCCTTGAGATTGCTGAGCGGCACAGCCCTGGCCTTGGCTTCCGGGTGGTGCTGCGGCACCGCCAGCCACATGGGCTCCTGATAGAGGGGGATGGAGCCAAACCCTTCCATGCCGTCCAGCTCGGCGAGGATGAGGCAATCCAGCTCTCCCTCCTCCAGCCGTTTGAGCAGCAACTGGGTCTGTTCCTCATAGAGGTAGAACTCCAGCTTGGGAAAATGCTCGCGCAGATCCTGAATGATGTGGGGCAACAGATAGGGACCAACGGTGGGAATGAAGCCGATATGGATCTCGCCAGACATGGGCTCGGCAAAGTGCTGGCCTATGTTCTTGAGTTCACGCACCTCTTTTAGCACCTTGCGCGCCTGATGGGCCATGGCATCACCGGCCGGGGTAAACAGCACCTTGCGCGAGGTACGCTCGATCAGGATCACCCCCAGTTCATCTTCCAGCTTGCGCAGCTGACCACTCAGGGTCGGCTGGCTGACGAAGCAGCGCTCCGCCGCCTTGCGAAAGTGCTTCTCCTCTTCCAGTGCCACCAAATACTCGAGATCGCGAAGGTTCATACATCCAGAATCCTGCCAACCAAATGGGCCATTAGCATGCCCAAGAACGGCGAGAGGGACAAGGGATGGTGGCAGAGCAGGAAATCAGGCCTGACTAAAAACAGAGCGGGCCCGAATATGGGATCCGGACCCGCTCCATGGATTGGTGTCTCCCGATGATCACACCCGGAAGCGGCGAACCATCTCCTGCAGCTGGTTCGCCAGGTGATTGAGGTCGTTGCAGGCTTGCGCCATCTGGGTCGCACCGGCCGCCACCTCTTCCGAGGCGTGGCTGATGTTGACCACGTTGCGGTTGAGCTCTTCGCTCACCGCCCCCTGCTCTTCGGTTGCGGTGGCAATCTGGATGTTCATGTGGGAGATGCTCTCTACCGAATTGCTGATCTCCGAAATGGACAGTCCCGCCTCCCGGGCTGTGCTCACGGTGGAGTTCATCATCTCCTGGCTCTGCTGCATGGTAGTGCCAGCCTGCTCGGCCCGCTGCTGCAGCTCGGCGATGATGGTGTTGATCTGGGAAGTGGAGTCCTGAGTGCGTTTGGCCAGGGTGCGCACTTCATCGGCCACCACGGCAAACCCACGGCCCTGCTCACCAGCCCGTGCAGCTTCGATGGCGGCGTTCAATGCCAGCAGGTTGGTCTGCTCGGCTATGCCACGAATGACCTCCAGCACCATGCCGATATTGCGGCTGTCATCGCCGAGCTGGCGGATCACCACTGCCGTGCTCTCGATGGCACCGGCCACCTGCTCAATGCGTTTGATGGAGTCGTTGACGGTATTGGCTCCCAGCTCGGCGGAGCTGCTTACCTGAGTCGCGGCACTGGCGGCGTCACTGGTATTGCGGGAGACCTCCTGCACTGTGGCCTGCATCTCGTTCATGGCGGTGGCCAGCTGGTTCAGCTCATGCTGCTGATTGTTCATATTGCTGGCGGATTGACGGGCGACGGCGCTTATCTCTTCCGCCGCTGAGCTGAGTTGCACCACAGAGCCAGACACCTCGCTGACCAGATTGCGCAAATTTCCCTGCATCTCGCCAAACCCCTTGGCCAGCTTGCCCAACTCGTCGTTATTGAACCACTTCAAGTCGAGGTGAGCAGCCAGGTCCCCCGCTGCGACCTTGCCCACCAGCTCCAGCAATTTGTTGACCGGTTGCTTGATCTGCTGGGTCAGATACCAGGCCACCAGCACCACAAAGATCAGCGTCACCAGCCCGATGGCCATACTGAGCTGCTTGGCGGACTCGTATGTCTGATCGCCGTTTCGCTCCATCGTCCGCCCAATCCGATCATTAATCTCATGCAAAGTCGTGGTGAGCTTGGTCGCCTGCTCCAGGGTTGTGCGCGTCAAGCCGTCCCGATAATCCCCTATGCGGGCACTGTCGTTCTGCATCACAGCCTGATAGAGCTGATCATGGGCACTGAAATAGGCCTCCCCTGCTGGCTGCAAGGCTGCATATGTCTGCTCTTCATCGGTCGCATTGAATGTCAGGCGCCCATAGTCAGCCACAGCCTTGGCAAAACGCCCTTTTGCTTCAGTGACGCTGTCGTTGCGTCTTGTGATGTCGGCGCTGTCATTGTTGGCACGGGCGATCACCATGGCCAACTGGGCTCTGCGTGCATCCAGCAAGGCTACCTGCATCTGACTTGCATACCGAATGGAAGGTACCAGATTATCGGTAATGAGCTGGGTATTGTTGTTCAGGTAGGAGAGCCGGGAGATCCCGAAGCCAGCCAGCACAAACACAAGCAGCGCCAGCACCGCAAACCCTGTACTCAACTTCTGACCGATAGACATATTTTTGAACATGATTGATATCCTTGGCAGCTGGACGCAAACCCGTGGAGCCACACTCCCGAGCAACTTCCCATAAAGCATAGCGTGATGAGTGCAAGCGGATGATTTTCAAACTATCCGTCAATCGATATATCGTCATATCAGCCAAGGCCTCGGCGCAGGGCGGGTAGATGAAAAGCGACATCTCGCCACCAAGCCCCCTGCTCATCCTGCGCCTCAACAGCAGGGTAAGGAATTCAACGTCCCATCAGCTCCCGGAGCTTGCGAGCAAATGCATCCGGTTCCCCCAGGAAGGACGAAGCCGACACAGGTGTCACTTTGGCACCCTGCACCAGACCCAGAGTGGGATAGCCCTGACCGCCGAGGCGGCGCATCCAGCCCTGGCTGTCCGCCAGATGAGTGGTCAGATCCACGTTCTGATAGGCATCAGCAAATGCAGCTGAGTCAATGCCCTGCTCTGCCGCCAGACTGCTCAGGTGCGCGAGGGAACCGACCCAGATGCCATCGCGATAATGGGACTGCTGGATGCGATGAAGCAGGGCCAGGCCATTGCCACCCAACGCCGTGATCGCCAGGATGGCACGGATGGGCGGTTCTGAATCGAGCAAGAGGCCATCACTGAGCAGCAAGTCGTTGAAGTAGCGCTCGCCGAAGGGCTGGCCGGTAAGGGCCTGGATCCGCTCGTCATGAGGGCGAACGTAATCGCGCAGTGCCAGGCCCATGGGCTGGCGACGCTCGCCAAGCCAGAGGCCGCCGGCATGGAGTTCAATGCGAAGGCCCGCTATCCCGGCAGCCGCTTGCAGCAAGGGGGCTGCGCCATAGCACCAGCCGCAGAGGGGGTCATATACGTAATGCAGGCTTGTCTCTTTCATGTGATTCACTCTCGATTGTCTGGCTAAAAAAAACCGGGCCCCAGGGCCCGGCAAAAAACACAGGGAAAGCAGGCTCAGTGGCTTACCACTTCATTTCGCCGGTGTTGACCTTGGCGCCGATGGCCAGGCCGTCATCGACCGGCAGGGACGGGAAGGCTTTCTTCATGCTTTCAATCAACTCGCCAGAATTCTTGGATGTGGCCAGCTCCTGCTCGAAACGCTGTACGTAGTCACGGGTAAAGGTCACGGCTTCGGTTCCCTTGGGCTCAGTGCCCAGGAAGTGGCCCGGTACGACGCGCTCGGGCTTCATCGCCTGCAATTCGTTGAGGGTCTTCACCCAGTGAGCACGGGCTTCCTTGGTCTGGCTGTCCGCCATCCACACGTGAACACCGTGATAAACCGGTACACCACCGAATGCGGTCTTGATGGACGGCGCCCAGAGGTAAGCGGTCGGGGTGTTCATCTCTTTGATTTCAATCTTTTCCCCTTCCAGGGTCAGGTGGTTGGCCGTCAGTACCTGAGGTACTGTCAGGCTCTTGGGTGAACCTTCGCCCAGTATGGGTCCCCAATAGGTCAGCTTGTCATCTTTGGTCTTGTTGATGTGGTCGATCACATGCTGGTCTGCCAGCACTTTGACGCCAGGGAATGCAGCCAGGATGGGCTCCAGACCGAAGTAGAAATCGGGGTCACCCGCGCTGATATAAACGGTAGTCAACTGCTTGCCGCTTTTCTTGATCATGTCGACCAGGGCCTGACCGTTCTTCACATCAAACTGGGCGTCAATCAGAATGGCCTCTTTGTCGCCAGCCACCAGGGAGGAAGAGACCGGGAAGATCGCCTTCTCGCCCGGGTTGTAGACAGTCACGGTCAGGGGGCCCGCCAGGACAGCGCCACTCAACAGGGTGGTAGCCAGGGTCAGATTGCGGATCAGGGTATTGTTCATCGGGTATTCCTTATCAAGTCATCGGGTGGTTCATCAGATAGACACAGTTTATTGGATCATTAACGGTACAAATACAGCATAATAAGCGCATCACTGTTGCATTAATCGAACATATAGAGGACCTGCACATGGATCGACTGACCGCATTACGGGTCTTTGTCAGCGTAGTCGAACAGGGCAGCCTGAGTGGCGCCGGGGAGAAGCTGGAAATGTCGCGCGCCATGGTGACGCGCTATCTGGCGGAGCTGGAACAGTGGATGGGGGCTCGTCTGCTGCATCGCACCACACGCAGACTGAGCCTGACCGGCCCGGGGGAAGAGGCACTGAACCGGGCCAGAGCCATGCTGGCGCTGGGGGAAGAGATGGAGCAGATCGCCATCCGGGGCGATGAGGCTCCCAAGGGACAACTGCGTATCACCAGCAGCTACTCCCTATCGGAGGCCCTGCTGGTGGGGGCTGCCAATGACTACCTGGCCCAGTATGCGGGTACCGCCATCGATATACTGCTGCTGGACCGCACCGTCAATCTGGTGGAGGAGCGGATCGACTTGGCCATTCGCATCACCAATGATCTGGATCCCAACCTGGTGGCCCGCCGGCTCGGCACCTGCCACTCAGTGGTCTGTGCCAGCCCGGCTTATCTGGCAAGGCACCCGACTCCACAGAAAGTGCAGGATCTCGCCCTGCACAACTGCCTCACCTACACCTATTTTGGCAAGAGCCTGTGGGAGTTTCAGGGGCCGGCCGGACCGGAATCTGTGCCAGTCAGCGGCAATCTCAGCGCCAACATCTCCAACCTGCTGCTGGAGGCCACCCTGGGCGGGGCAGGCATCAGCATGCAGCCCCGTTACTCGGCGCAACCTTATCTGGAAAGCGGTGCTCTGGTGCCCCTGCTGAGCCAGTGGCAACCCAAGCGGCTCGGCGTCTACGGCGTGTATGGTACCCGCAAACAGATGTCTCCCCTGCTACGCAGCTTCCTCGATTTTTTGGTGGTCAGAATGGGGGCCGACCCCATGTGGCAGGAGTAAAGCGACGTCATGCAAAAGGGGCCCGCAGGCCCCTTGTCACTGTATATCCCGGTCAATTGTAGCCGGATCAGGCTTCAAAACCGGTCAATGGCGCCTCGGACTGAGCCTCCTGAGCCACATCCAGATAGATGTCCCGATATGCCACATAGATGGAGTAGTTGAGGGCCGGTATCACCACCAGCAGGCCAATCAACATCAGGGCTGCGCCAAACAGCATCAGACCAGCCGTGATCAGGCCCCACCAGAGGAAAGGCCACATGTTGGTGAGACAGCCCCTGAAACTCAATCTGGCTGCCTGCAATATGCCCATATCGTGGAAATAGATGAGGGCGGGTGCGAAGGTGATGGCCATCAATACAGGGATCAGCAGCGCCAGTCCCAGCAACAGACAGAACAAGAGCCCTTGCGCCTGAGCCACGCTCACCACCATGGATTCGGGATCCTGGGTCAGCAGGGAGGTCAGCCCCCACATGGAGAGCAGCCCCAGGCAAATGAGGCCGATCAGGGTGAAGAGGGCCAGCACCAGCAGGCCCCCCAGCATCAGCGGAGTCAGCTTGTTGCGAAACCCGGCGAAGAAGTCGGCAAATTTGAGCTCATTTCCCTCATAGCCCCGATGGGCCACGACCACCCAGCCAGCACCCCACACCATATAAAGCAACTGGGAGATGAGGCCGCCCGCAGGCAGGCGATCCAGCAGCAGACCGACCGCGAACCAGATCAGGACCATGGCGACGCTGATACCCATGCCCTTGTTGAAAATATCGAAACCGGATCGCACCCAGACCCAGCCACGCCCGATGGGGTGACGGGCGGGTTCGGCTCGCAGGGGGGACAATCCATTCATAACGTTTCCTCAGATGATAAAGGGCTGGCTGCCGATTCTAGAGCCATGGGCCGACTGACTCAATGGCGGTGACCATAGGCGAGCACTTCGCATGTCATGGCTGCTTGTATCAGGCGTTACAGTTATCATAAGAGACCCCCGCACCAGGGGCATTCACTTATTCAAGAGAATCCAAGATGCGTAAACTTCATCTGGCACTGATCCTGCTGGCCTCACTGCTGCTCAACCTCTGGCAATGGCAGGCCCAGCCTGCCACCGCAGGCCATTCCCAACCCGAGCCCGATGCAGCCCCCCGGACAGCGCAGTGCGATGGGGCTGCAAACCCGAACGCCAGCCAGAGCACGGGCCAGAACCTGATGGCCAAGCTGCCGGGCAAAAGCGCTCAGGGGGAGCCGGCCACCGCTCAGGAAGCCATTCCCCCCAATCCGGAGCTGGAGGCCGCCATCAGCCAGTGGAGCCAGTCCAGCGACGGCTCTGTGCTGATCGAGCGCCTCTACGATGCAGAGCAGGGCCGCCATCTCACCACGGTATTCGACCGGCTGGACGTAGTGGAAGATGTGCGCGGTCAGGTACAGGAGCTGTTGCGCGAGCTCTACCGCCTCGGCTTCGATCACCCCGATGCCTATGAGCAGGAGAGCCAGCGGATCTGGAGCAATATCAGCAACCTGCTGGGTGAGGATACCCGCACCCGGCTGGAGCAGGATCTCTACTCGGGTGACATCAATCGGCTGCTGGAGATCCAGGGCCGGCTGGCGGAACGCGGCGAGCTGCTGGCCCCGACCCAGCGCCAATCCCTGACGCGTCTGCTCAGTGATGCCAACCAGCAACTGTCCCAGCAGGAGAGTGGCGATGCCAGTACCTATCTGGAAAACCAGAAGGCCTATACCCAACGCGTGCTGGAGAGCAGCCGTACCTTCCTGAACCCGAGCCAGCTGAAAGTGCTGCAAGAGATGCTGGAGCTGGATCTGGTGCGCCAGGAGGTCTCGGTCCAGATGGAAGCCATCTACCAGCACTTCCAGCCAGCCTCCTGATGCCCTTAACCTTGTTCGTTTGACCCAACCCATAGCGTGGATCTGTCATGAGAGTCGTTTGTTGTCTGTTGTTGCTATTGGCCAGCCAGTCCGCCCTCGCCGAGGGATTTATCAGCCGTCTGCTCAACCACCCTGTGCCCGGCGGTGTGGCCGTGGTACCGCTCGGGAATGGGCTGCAGGCCCCCACAGTCCGCTATCAGGACAAGCCTGTGCTGGTAGTGCGAGAGGATGGCCAACGCTGGATTGCCATCGTCGGCATTCCCCTCAAAACCCCGCAGGGAACCCAGCAGCTGACGGTCAATGATGGCCGCCCCCTCAGCTTCACAGTCACGCCCAAGCACTATCGCGAGCAGCACATCAAGCTCAAGAACAGCCGCCAGGTCAATCCGCTGGCCGAAGACATGGTGCGCATCAACCGCGAACTGGCCGAGCAGACCCGGGCCTATCAGACCTTCAGCCCCACCCAGCCCAGCAATTTGCTATTCGACAAACCGGTCAAGGGGCCCCTCTCCAGCCCGTTTGGTCTGCGCCGCTTCTTCAATGGCGAGGAGCGCAACCCCCACTCAGGACTCGACTTCGCGGTCGGTGCCGGCACCCCCATCAAGGCACCGGCTGCTGGCAAGGTGATCCTGATTGGCAACTACTTCTTCAACGGCAACACAGTGTTCGTCGACCACGGTCAGGGGCTCATCAGCATGTTCTGCCACATGTCTAAGATCGATGTGAAGCTCGGCCAGAGCCTGCCCCGCGGCGGCATAGTCGGTCGAGTCGGCGCAACCGGCCGTGCCACCGGCCCCCATATGCACTGGAACGTCAGCCTCAACGATGCCAGGGTCGATCCCGCCATCTTTATCGGGGCCTTCAAGCCCTGACTCGAGACAGCCAATCCAGTGCATCAGCCGTGATGAACAGAACGGATAAAACAGAAAAGGCAGCCAAGGCTGCCTTTTCTGTTTTGGGGACATAGCTCAATGGGCGGGGACGTGCAATCCCGCTTCTTTGCGCATGGCGCGCCACATCACCAGCACCAGCACAGTGCTGCAAGTCGGCAACGCCAGCCAGACACCTGATACCCCCCACAGGGAGGAGAAGCCCCACAGGAAGCCGCCGATCAGCACCAGCTTGCCGCCGGTGAGCAGGGAGGCGATGCGCGCCCGGTTGATGGCCTGGAAGTAGGTTGCCCCCACCAGCAGCAAGCCCTCCATCGGCAGGCCCCAGAAGTAGAGCCAGATGCCGAGGCTCGCCACCGGCAAGAGGGCTGCATTGTCGCCGGCAAACAGGTAGACGACCCCCTCAGGCCACAGATAGAGCGGGATCATGCCGCACAGCGCCACCAACAGGGTGACCCCCAGCGCCAGGTTGCGCACCCGCAATACCCGTTGCCAGTTGCCCGCCCCCGCGTTGAAGCTGGCGATGGGCTGTATGCCCATGGCGATCCCCTCGAAGATGAGATAGAAGAAGGCTTCGCTATAGCTGATGACGCCATAGGCTGCCACGTGCAGCGAGGTGCCCACCGCCAGCAGCGCCTTGTTGTGCATCGCCAGCACCACCGACAGGTAGAGGTACATCAGAAAGCTCGATATCCCGAGGCGCAGTGTCTCTCTCATCAGCCGCCAGTTCGGCGTCAGGGTATCCCAACGAATACGCAACTGGCTGCGAGGGGTGAAAAAGTGCCACAGACAGAGTCCGCCGGTCACGGCTTGAGATAGCATGGTCGCAATGGCCGCCCCCGCCAGTGCCCAGGGAATGACTGCCATCAGCAAATAGTCGAGCAGCACGTTGAGCACGCCACCGCCGACCAGGATCCAGGTGGTGAGACCCGGTCGCCCGTCGTTGCGCAGCAAGGCGGTAAATGCCATGGAGAGCACGGCAAATACCCCGAGCAAGGCATACCAGCGCAGATAGGCCATGCCGGCGTTGAAGATCTCCCCCTCGGCTCCCATCCAGGAGAGCATGTCCTCACCATAGCGAATACCGATAAAGGTGAGCACGGCCGAGGCCATCAGCACCATCACCAGCGCATTGCCGACGATGTGACGTGCGGTTGCCTGCTCCCCCTTGCCGAGGTAGAAGGAGGCGAGCGACGAGGAGCCCATGCCGATCAGCGCCCCCACCGCATAGAGCACGGCGCAGATGGGATACGCCAGCATCATGCCCGCCAGTCCGTCCTGACCCAGGATATGGCCGACGAAGATGCCGTCTATGGTGACATAGATGCCTGTGACCAGCATGGCGGCCACGGTCGGCGTGACGTAGCGCAAAAACAGGCGAGAGAGTGGGGCCGTGCCCAGATCGACTGCAGACATAAGATGCTCAAAGGAGGGAGAAACGGCCAGAATCATAGCCAAACAAGGCCAGGATCGCCCGTTATTTATGTTACAAATCATTAATATGGAAAACTTTACCCGCTCCAGCCCCTGCTTTAGGCTAGGGCGACCTCTCATGAACGGAAACGTGCGCCATGTTGCAACGCCTGCTCTCTCTGCTGCTGCTCTCCCTCTCTCTCTTCCCCCTGCTCGTCCAGGCCGATGACGCCATCACCCAGGTAGAGGAGTTGCTGCAGAGCGTCCCCAAGACGGACACCCCGGAAAACCAGAAATTGCGGGAGAGTTATCAACAGGCGCTGCAGTTTGCCCGGGAAGCCCAGCGCTATCGTGAGCAGGGCAAGGCTTATCAGCAGATCCTGATTGATTACCCCAAGGAGTCGGCCCGCCTCAAGGAGAGCCTGCACAACTACCAGCCCCAGTCCCGCCCGTCCCTCTCCTCCCTGAAAGAAGAAGCCCTGCGCCAGGCCATCGGCCTGAGCAGCAACCGTCAACTCAACCTGCGCAAGGAGCGTCAGGCGGTGATGGACAGCCTCAACCAGTTGGAGAGCACGGGCCAGGAGTACCACCTGAGGGTCGACGAGCTGCGCAAGCAGTTGCAGCAGACCCGTACCCTGCTCGACCGGCTCAGCTTCAGCAGCGAGTCGGATCGCCAGCAGGATGCCCAGCGGCTGGCCACCCGCCTCAAGGAGCAGAGTCTCGCCGACCGGATCCAGATGCTGGAGCTGGAGCAGCTCTCCGCCCAGCAGCGCAACGATCTCGGCAAGCTGAAGTTGCAGGAGCTCAATCTGGCCATCACGGATGAAGACGAGTGGCAGGCCAGCCTGCTCAACCAGCAGAACCAGCTGCGCCGCGACAAGACGGAGCAGGCGCTGGCCGAAAGCGAGCGGCTGCGCAAGCAGCTCACCTCCGACATGCCGCTGCTGCTGGAGCAGCAACAGCAGAACCAGGCCCTCTCCATCCAGCTGGGTGCGCTGGAAGATCAGATAGAGCGGGTGCAGGACGATCAAAGGGCCATCGACAAGAACCTGTCGGCCCTGAACGATCTGGTCAATTCGGTGCGGGAGCAATTGGAGTGGCTGCAGATCAGCAACGCCTACGGCGAGAACCTGCGCAGCAAGCTCTCCGACCTGCCCGCCTACTTCCCGCTCGACAAGCTGGAGTCCGCCATCGTCAACGCCCGCATGGCCAAATACCAGTACGAAACCGAGCAGGATGCCCTCAAGGATCCGCGCCAGATGCGCGAGCGGCTGATGGCCACCGACGAGGTGGCGCTCGATCGCTCCCAGCAGGCGGTGCTCGACAATCTGCTCAAGGCCAGACGGCAACTGCTGACCCGTCTCAATGACGCGTCCGACAGCCTGATCCAGGAGCAGACCCGCCTCAAGCTGCTCTACAGCCGCCAGAACAGCAAGATCGACGAGATCCGCGACCTCAGCGCCAGCCACCTGTTCTGGATGCCGGATGTGCGTCCGCTCACCCCGACCGTGCTGCTCGGCATTCCGGCGGCCCTCGGCCTTGCCTTCAACCCGACCAACTGGCTGCAACTGCCGCAAGCCATCGCCGAGAACAATCCCATCACCCTCACCCTGGCCGGTATCGGCATACTGGTGCTGGCCTGGTGCTGGTTCAAGCTCGCCCGCCACCTGACGCATTACAGTCAGCACATAGCACCGCGCATCGGCAAGGTGACCCAGGACAAGTTCAGCCTCACCAGCCGCCTGCTGGTGCGCTCTTTGCTCGCTTCCCTGCCTCTGCCCGCCATGGTGCTGATGGTGCATGGCCTGCTCGACGGTGCCTGGCAATACCCTTTCGCGGTGGCGGTCGCCCGGGGTCTGAGTGAAATCTGGTTCCTGCTGCTGGCACTCTTGATGGCGCGCCACCTGACGCTGGAAAAAGGGATACTGATCCTGCATTTTCGCTGGCAGAAAGAGTGGGTGCAGAAGGTGTGGAGCCAGTTTCGCACCCTGCTGCTGGTGATCATCCCCAGCTTTTTCGTGCAGGGCATGGCCAACAGCTATCAGGAACACGCTTTCTATGACTCCCTCGGCCGGATGGCGTTCATCGTTGGCGCCCTCTGGTTGCTGCTGTTCTTTGCCCGCCTCAACCGGGAGCGACTGCCGCTGACCTGGGGTCAGGCCGACATGAGCAAGCCCCATCTGCTGCACCACTTCATCTGGAACAGCCTGATGCTGGCCCCCCTGCTGGCGGTGATCGGCTCCCTGCTCGGCTACTTCTACACCTCCCGCATCCTGCTGCGTCAGCTGGAGCTCAGCCTGCTGATGGGACTCGGCTGCCTGCTCATCTACTATCTGGCCCACCGCTGGATGCTGATCCAGCGCCGCCGTCTTGCCTTCGATCGGGCCAAAAGCAAACGGGCCGAGATACTCGCCCAACGCGGCCGGGAAGAGGGGAACGACGAGCTCAGCTCCGAGATACCGGACGTGGTGGAAGATACCGAGCTGGATCTGGACACCATCAGTGCCCAGTCGCTGGGGCTGGTGCGCACCCTGCTGATGCTGGGATTCACCATGCTGTTGGTGGTGCAGTGGTCCGAGCTAAACTCGGCGTTCAGTTTCCTGCGCAGCATCGAAGTGTGGCACGTCACCAGCAAGATTGGCGGCATAGAGCAACTCTCACCCATCACACTGCAGGATCTGATGCTGACGGCATTCACCTTCATACTGACGGTGGTCACTGCCCGCAACCTGCCGGGCCTGATGGAGCTGACCCTGCTCCAGCACCTGAGCCTGTCCCCGGGCACAGGGTTTGCCATCACCACTGTCACCAAGTACATAGTGCTGGTAGTGGGGGCGCTCAGCGGCTTCTCCATTCTTGGTATCGACTGGTCCAAGGCGCAGTGGATGGTGGCAGCCCTCTCCGTCGGCCTGGGTTTCGGCCTGCAGGAGATCTTCGCCAACTTCGTCTCCGGCCTCATCATACTGTTCGAGAAGCCGATCCGGCTCGGCGACACTGTCACCATCCGCGAGCTGACCGGCACAGTGACCAAGATCAAAACCCGCGCCACCACCATAGTGGACTGGGATCGCAAGGAGATCATTGTTCCCAACAAGGCCTTCATCACGGAGCAGTTCATCAACTGGTCGCTCTCTGATTCCATCACCCGGGTCAAACTGCGCATCCGCATCGGCCTGACTCAGGATCCCAAACGGATACAGACCATTCTGGAAGATTCGATCAAGGCCTCCACTCTGGTGCTGGAGACCCCCACCCCCGAAGTATTCCTGATCGAGTTCACCGATTCGGCGCTGATCTACGAGATGCGCCTCTATGTGAACAGCATGGATCACCGCATGCCCATCACCCACGAGGTGCACTCGCTGGTGCTGGAGAAACTGCAGCAACAAGGTATGGGACTGCCGCACCAGCAGATCGATATTCGACTTAGCCGCGCCTGATCGGGACATAAAAGGAGTTATATGATGCAGATCATCGCCCATCGAGGGGCCAGTGGCCTGGCGCCGGAAAATACCCTCAAGGCCATCCAGCTGGCGCTGGAACTGGGGGCCCAAGCCATCGAGATAGACGTGCAGCAGGCCGATGGCGAGCTGTGGATATTCCACGACCGGCGGCTCGAGCGCTGTACTGACGGAAGTGGCGTGCTGACAGCCCAATCTTGCGCCTATCTGGCCAGTCTGGATGCCGGACAAGGGGAGTCAATCCCAACCTTGTGGCAGGTGATGACAACCATTGCCGGTCGCGCCGAGCTGCACATAGAGCTGAAAGGGGCGCACACTGCCAGCGAGGTGGCCTTGCTGACCCGGCGCGCCGAAGCCGAACTGGGTTTCACACCGGCTAAGTGGGTCGTCTCCTCCTTCCACCACCCGGAACTGGCCCGTTTCGCTGCCTTGCGACCCGAGATCCGGCTTGGGGCGCTGACCGCTACCCTACCACTCACCCTGGCGCGCTTTGCTGCCGAGCTCGGCGCCTGGTCTCTCAACTGTGATGTGGACTTCGTTGATGAGGCACTGGTGCAGGATGCCCACAACCGCGGATTGAAAGTGCTGGTCTATACGGTCGATCATGGTGACGATCTGACCGCACTGGCGGCCATGGGGGTTGACGGCATATTTACCAACCGGCCGGATCGCTTCCTGCCCCCGAAGCAAGGGGACTCATTACTTCGGCAGGAGATCCCTAAGCGCTGATTTAGGCTATAAATTTAAGTGCGCACCGGGATACAAAAAGTTCAACTTTGGCCGATAAGAGTTGGCTCATAACAATAACACCTCACATCGCAGACTGACGCTCACAAGGATGTACACATGAACTTATCCATCAAGAACAAACTTGTCCTCGCCATCGGGGTCATTATCCTGGTCATCACAGGCCTGCAAGTCTGGTACAACACCTCCCAACTGCGCAGCGAAACCCAACGGCTGGTATGGAATATCATTGACGAAAGCTCGGTGGCCAACGTCAAGGGGATCTCCCGCTGGCTCGATGCCAGGATCAACATGGTCACCTCCACCAAGGAGGCCTTCGCCAAAGAAGATGAGCCGATCAGCCATCTGGCTCAATCCATGAACGCGGGTGGCTTTGATCTGGTTTATGCCGGCACCACTGATGGGCGCATGATCCAGAGTAAACCGACCGATCTGCCGGCCGGTTACGATCCCCGCCAACGCCCCTGGTACAAGGATGCAATGGCTGCGGGCAAACTGGCCATCACCTCACCCTATGCAGACGTCACCACTGGCCAGTTGATCGTGACCATTGCCGAACCCTTCCAGCGTGGCAATACCCAGGGGGTCATCGCCGGAGACCTCTCCATCAGCTCGCTGGTTTCTGACATTCTGGCGGTCACCACAGAAGGCACCTACGCCATTCTGGTAGACAGCAATGGCACCATCATCGCCCATCCCGATGCCTCCTTGAGTCTGAAGCCCGCCACCAGTCTGGCACCTGAGTTGACAGCGGCTTACATCAACCAGGTGGCTCACGATGGCATGATCAATGAGCTGGTGATCAGCGGCAAGAAAGAGGTCTATGACTTCAACGCGATCCCGAATACCAACTGGTATTACGGCATGATGGTGGACGAAGCCGTTGCCTATCAGTCCGTCTCCCGCATGGTCACCTCCGCCCTGCTGCAAGGCTTGCTGACCATTCTCATCGTGGCCGGTTTCTCCTATGTGGCCATCAACGGTTCACTGGCTCCGCTGAAAACCCTGGGGGAAGCCATTGCCGACCTCTCCCGTGGCAACGGTGACCTGACCCGCCGCATCAAGATTGAGCGAGAAGATGAGGTGGGTGCTGTAGCCAAGCACGTCAACACCTTCATCGATCGCATCCACGTGATGGTGCAGGATATTTCCAACTCCTCCGGTCAGCTTAACCACCAGGCCAAGTCCTCCCACAACATGGCCGAGAAATCGAGTCAGGGTCTGGCACGTCAGCAAAACGAGATCTCCCAGATCGCCACGGCAGTGCACGAAATGTCAGCTACTGCGGTGGAAGTGGCCAACAACGCCGAACAGACCGCCGATGCGGCCCGCAGCTCCTCCAGCAGTTGTGAGCATGGCAAGCAAGTCATCGCCCGCAACCAGCGTTCCATCACGGATCTCGCCACTCAGGTCAAACAGGCCTCCGGCATCATTCAGGAACTGGAGAAGAACGCCCAGGAGATCAACACCATCCTTTCGACCATCCAGGGGATCGCCGAGCAGACCAACCTGCTGGCGCTCAACGCCGCCATCGAGGCTGCACGGGCGGGTGAGCAGGGTCGTGGCTTTGCCGTAGTCGCCGACGAGGTGCGGGTGCTGTCACAACGTACTCACAGCTCCACCGTCGAGATCCGCAGCATGATTGAGACGCTGCAGCGTAATACTCAGGGCGCTGTCAGCACCATGCACGAAGGCCAGTTGCTGGCCCAGAACAGCGTGGAAGATGCGAACGATGCCACTCAGGCACTGGAGCAAATCACCACCTCCATCAACCAGATCTCCGACATGGCGACCCAGATATCCAGTGCCGCCGAGGAGCAGCGTGCCGTCACCGACGAAGTCAGTCGCAACATCCAGGCGGTCAAGGATGTCTCCGACGAGCTGGCAGTCGATGCCGACAGCTCACGCAACCTCTCTGAGCAACTTAAAAATATTTCAGGTGAACTGAGCAATCAGGTCGGCATGTTCCGCATCTGATCAGCACAAACCAAAGGGGCCATGCAGGCCCCTTTTTTTATGAAAAAATGCTTTTGTTTCAATAGTTATTACCATATGAACCGTCCGGACTATGAGGAAATAAATGCTCATCCGGCACAGTTCCCCGTCATGAAACAACAAATCCCACCCCGCATTTGGATTAGTTTTTTTAACTTAAATAACCCAACACGAATCAGTGAATAATTCTTATTAAATATTTTTGATAAAAAACTTAAAAACTTTATGGGTAATACCTAAAAAGAGAGGTGTTTCTCATTTTTTTGAAAGAAAACTACGTATAATCCTGAGCTTAAAATAACCATAGCAATGACAGCGGCTGATACCGATAACTGAAGGATGGCGATAATTACGGCGTTTTCATCCAAGGAATGGGGTGATTTTAATAAAACTCACCATTGCCAAGCACTAAAACAAACCAGTTTGACTTGCATCAAGCCTGAATTTTTTTAATAGAGCAAAATCGTGCCCAGCAAATCTATCCCTAAGGAGGCAGATGTGGATATTATCAAGACCGATGTCGCCATCATCGGTGCCGGTGGTGGTGGCCTGCGTGCCGCAATCGCCATAGCAGAAGCCCACCCGGAGCTGGAGATCGCCCTGATCTCCAAGGTCTACCCGATGCGCAGCCACACAGTGGCCGCAGAGGGCGGTGCCGCCGGTGTTGTCCGTGATGATGACTCCCTCGAAAACCACTTCAACGACACCGTATCCGGTGGCGACTGGTTGTGTGAGCAAGACGTGGTCGACTACTTCGTCAACAATGCCACCAAAGAGATGGTTCAACTTGAGCACTGGGGTTGCCCCTGGAGCCGCAAGCCGGACGGCAAAGCCAACGTACGTCGCTTCGGCGGGATGAAGATCCCCCGCACCTGGTTCGCGGCTGACAAATCCGGTTTCCACATTCTGCACACCCTGTTCCAGACCTCCATCAAGTATCCAACCATCAAGCGCTTCGATGAGCACTTCTGCATGGACTTGATCGTGGAAGATGGCCGCGTGCAGGGCGTCCTGACCTTCGATATCCAGAACGGCATCTCCCGCTTCATCCAGGCCAAGTCTGTCATTCTGGCTACAGGTGGCGCCGGTCGTGTTTACCGCTACAACACCAACGGTGGCATAGTCACCGGTGACGGCATGGCCCTGGCCTACCGCCATGGGGTGCCATTGCGCGACATGGAGTTCGTTCAATATCACCCGACCGGCCTGCCTGGCACCGGCATACTGATGACCGAAGGTTGTCGCGGTGAAGGTGGCATTTTGGTCAACAAGGATGGCTACCGCTATCTGCAAGACTATGGTCTGGGCCCGGAAACCCCGGTCGGCCAGCCGAAGAACAAGCACATGGAGCTGGGTCCACGTGACCGTCTCTCCCAGGCATTCTGGCAAGAGCAGCAGAAAGGCCGCGTGATCCAGGGCCCGATGGGCGACGTGGTTCACCTAGACCTGCGCCACCTCGGCGAGAAGTATCTGAAAGAGCGTCTGCCCTTCATCTGCGAGCTGGCCAAGGCCTACGTGGGTGTGGATCCGGTCAAGGAGCCGATCCCGGTACGTCCGACTGCCCACTACACCATGGGGGGTATCGAGACCAACGGTCAGTGCGCTACCCGCATGCCGGGTCTGTACGCCCTGGGCGAGTGTGCCTCCGTCGGTCTGCACGGCGCCAACCGCCTGGGCTCCAACTCCCTGTCCGAGATAGTGGTGTTCGGCAAGGTGGCGGGTGAGCACGCCGGCGAATTCGCCAAGACCCAAGCCCACGGCGACACGCAAGCGCTGGCCGCCAAGGCCGAGCAACTGATCAAGCAGCACCTCTCGCTGATGGACATAGACGGGACCGAAAACCCGGCCGATATCCGCAACGAATTGGGCATGTCCATGGAAGCCGGTGTCGGTATCTACCGTACCGAAGAGCTGATGCAAGGCACCATCGACAAGATCAACGAGCTGAAGGCACGCTACAAAAAGGTCAAGATCAACGACAAGTCCTCTGTCTTCAACACGGATCTGCTGTACGCCATCGAACTGGGCTACATGCTGGACGTGGCCGAAGCCATGGCGCACTCCGCTCTCAACCGGAAAGAGTCCCGCGGTTCCCACCAGCGTCTGGACGGTTATGAAGAGCGTGATGACGTGAACTTCCTCAAGCACACCCTCTCCTTCTACAACCAGGAAGGCGCCCCGACCATCGATTACTCCGATGTGAAGATCACTAAATCCCAACCGGCCAAGCGTGTGTACGGTTCCGAGGGTGAGAAACAAGACGAGGCTAAGAAGAATGGCTGAGATGATCGAAATTGAAATCCTGCGTTATCGCCCGGAGCAGGACAACGAGCCCTGGATGCAGACCTTTCAGGTGCCTTACCTGAAAGAGATGTCCCTGCTGGATGCACTGCAATACATCAAGGATCAGCTCGACTCCACCCTGAGCTTCCGCTGGTCCTGCCGGATGGCGATCTGCGGCTCCTGCGGCATGATGGTCAACGGTATTCCCAAGCTGGGTTGCAAGACCTTCCTGCGCGATTATCTGCCGGGCAAGATGAAAATCGAGCCGCTCAACAACTTCCCGATCGAGCGCGATCTGGTGGTCGACATGTCCGATTTCATCGAGAAGCTGGAGAGCATCAAGCCCTACATCATCCCGAGCGAACCGCGCAGCCTGTGTGATGGCGAGTACACCCAGACCCCGGCCGACATGGCGAAATATCACCAGTTCTCCATGTGCATCAACTGTGGCCTGTGCTACGCCGCCTGCCCGCAGTATGGCATCAACAAGAAGTTCACCGGTCCTGCGGCGCTGGCGCTGGCCTATCGCTACAACGTCGACAACCGTGACAGCGCGTCCAAAGAGCGGATGAAGATCATCAGCCAGGACGAAGGCGTCTGGGGTTGTACTTTCGTGGGTTATTGCTCCGATGTCTGCCCCAAGGGCGTGGATCCGGCTGCAGCCATTCAGCTTGGCAAGGTCGAGAGTGCCAAGGACTACATGATCGCCATGTTCAAGCCAGATTGAGATCAGGAATGAGACCATGAACAACACCAATAGCAAACGTAAGCCTTACGTCCGCGAAATGAAGAAAGACTGGTGGCTGAAGAATGCCTTCTACACCGGTTACATGATCCGTGAAGGCACCAGTATCTTCGTCTCCATCTATGCCGTCGTGCTGATGTGGGGTCTGCTGCGACTGGTTCAGGGTCAGGAAGCGTTCAACGGCTGGCTGGAATCCCTGCAAAGCCCGATCGCCATCCTGTTCCACGTCATCGCGCTGGCGGCCTGCCTGTTCCACGCCAAGACCTGGTTCGCCCTGGCGCCCAAGGCCATGCGCATCTTCCGTGGTGAAGACCTGGTGCCGGAGAAGCCGATCGTTATCGCCCAGTATGTGGCGCTGGCGGTGGTATCCCTGCTGATCCTGATCATCGTGGCTTGAGGAGATTAATAATGAGACGTTCTGACGAGCCCATCTACTGGGGATTGTTTGGTGCCGGTGGCATGGTGGTTGCCATGCTGCTGCCGGTGATTGTCCTCATCACAGGTCTGCTGGTGCCCATGGGCATCATGGACGTGGAGACCATGAGCTTTGATCGTGTCCACGCATTCGCCAGCTCCTGGTGGGGTGCCTGCATACTGCTGGTGATCATCGCCCTGCCGATCTGGCACGGCATGCACCGTATCTACCACGGTCTGCATGATCTGGGGATCCACACCACCAAGCTGCACCACTATGTGTTCTATGGCTTCGCCTTCCTGGTGTCTGCCATCACAGTCGGTCTGCTGATGGTGCTGGTATTCCAGTAATCCTTAAGTTGCCAGCAACAGATGATAAAACCGGGCCCAGCGCCCGGTTTTTGTTTGGCTGATATGCAGCGGCCGGGCTAGGTGCGCTGCGTTGGCCACAGGGCCTGCAGGGGCGCCGGCATGGCGCCGAGGCGAAGCAGCGGTGTCTGATGCCACTGCGCCAGCTTTTGCAGTGCCTTCTCCAGATCCTGCGCCAGGCTGGCGGTCACCCTGACTCCCTGCTCCAGATAGAGGCTCTTGACCTCGAACACCCCCTCCTTGCGATGGGCCTTAGCATCCATGCGCCCCACCAGCTTGCCACGGTGCAGCAGCGGCAACACGAAGTAGCCATACTGGCGCTTTGGCGCCGGGGTATAGCACTCGATGCGATAGTCAAAGTTGAACAGCTCGCTGACCCGCTTGCGATCCCAGACCAGGGGATCAAACGGCGACAGTACCGTGGTGTGGGTCGCCTTGAGGGTGCCGGCCAGGGCCATGGCCAACTCATCGGCGAGGGATGCATGAACAAAGGCGCCGTGCTGCCACCCTTCCACCCGTACCGGCAACAGCTCCCCCTCGTCCGCCAGCTGATGGAGCAGGGCATCGTATTTACCGCGGCGCAGCCGATAGTAGTCGGCGACCCAGCCGGTCTTGACCAGCCCAAGGGCGCGGCAACTTGCCTGCACCATTTCCCGCCGGACCTGTTCCTGGCTCGGCAAATCCCGCTCGTCACACCAGCCAGGCATGACCCGCTCGGCGAGATCATAGACTCGCTGGAAATTGCGCCGCTCGCGCACCATCAGCTGGCCTGCGGTAAAGAGCACCTCAAGATGGCGTTTCTCCGGCTTCCAGTCCCACCAGCCGTTGCCCTTCTCCCCCTTGCGCTCAAAGTCGGCGGCCCGCACCGGGCCATGCTGGCGAATACGCTCGATAATCTGGCCTATCTCCTGCTGATGGGTGGCTAGCCAGTTGGCCGAAAACTTCCAGCCCATGGCGGCAGGATCCAGCATGCGATGACGCAGCAGGCGGTAATCCTCGCGGGGAATGAAACAGGCCTCATGGGCCCAATACTCGAAGATGTCCCCCTCGGCCAACAGTTGTTCGAGCCAGCGAGGATCGTACTGCCCCAGTCGGCTGAACAGCACCAGATAGGGGCTGCGCGCTACCACTGAAATGGTATCTATCTGCAGCAGTGCCATACGCCGAATGGTCGCCAGCAGATCCGCAGGCTTGGCCTTGGCACGACGCGGGGTCAGCAGCCCCTGGGCTGCGAGCTGCAGGTGGCGGGCATCTTGCAGTGACAAATGAGGGATCGACATGGAAATAGGGGCATCCGTTCCGGGGTTTAAGACCACCAGCATGCCCAACTCATGACCAAATGAAAACGCCCTGCTCAGGGTTTAGGGTTTGGTGAAGACGACCACATCCCCATGGGGAAACAGGACGTCGGCCTGCCAGCGAATGGCCAGAGCGCGAAACGAGGGCTCGGCAAAAAAGACGATGTGAGTCGGGTCATGGCGATAGCGCCAGGTTTTGAAACGGTCGTCGTCCAGCACCCGCTGGGTCTGCAGCACCAGGATGCCGCCGGGCTTGAGGCAGCCCCAGAGCACGTCCAGTGCTGCGCACGGGTCGGCGATATGCTCGATCACCTCAGTGCTGGTGATGAAGTCATACTGGCGGGTGAGCAAGTCGGGAAGGTCGGCATAGAACTTGTCATAGCCCGCCATCTGGTAGCCCGCCTCCTGCCCCATGGCGATGAGCGCAGGCCCGGGGCCACAGCCAAAATCGAGACCGCTGGCCGGTGGCGGCACCCGGCTCAGCACCTCGCCGAAGGCGCGCATCAGAAAATGGCGGTAGCGGGGATCGTCCACCTGATTGTCGTGTCCGTCATAGACTGCCTTCTCCGCTGACGGCCCCAGATGATCGGCGCCATCCAGCCAGACCAGCTCGCAAGACCGGCAACGATGGTAATGCTTGCCGGCCACCGGCAGCGCATAGGAATCGACTGCACCGCACAGCGGGCAAGGAGACGGGCACATGGGATTTCCTCACGAGAGTGACAGGCCCAATCCGGGATGGGCTCGAAATGGGCGCCAGCTTGCCTGCCCGGGCGGCCGCTGACAAGGGGTTTTGTCCCATGGAATAACCGCCTGCAGCCCCGCTAGTTGCGGCTGTTTTCTGTTCCTTTGGGTAAAAATGAGGCTGTTCTTCCCACTCTTAAGTGTTTCTTAAGTTTGCCCCTTTAGTCTGACCCTAACAGACAAGAAGGAGCCATCCATGACCACAGACATTCAAGCCCCCTACCGGCTGATCCTGGCCGACACACCGGAACAGGTCATGGCCTTGCAGGCTTATATTCAGGCCGCCTACAGCCACGAATTCGATGCCCGTATCCCCCACTTCCTGCCCTGCTTGCTGGGTCTCTACCGGGCCGATGGCTTGCTGGTCGGCGCCTGTGGCCTCAAGCAGGCCAGCGAGGAGCGCCTCTATCTGGAACAGTATCTGGATCAGCCCATAGAGGCAGCCATCGAGACCCGGCTGGGTGTGCGTGCCCGGCGGGATCGCATCGTCGAGGTCGGCAATCTGGCCTGCAGCGAACCGGGCAATGCCCACCTGATGTTTGCGGCGCTGTGTCGTTTGCTGTGCGACAACGCCCTCGATCACGTTGTCTTCACCAGCACAGCCAAACTGCGCAACAGCTTTCATCGCCTCAGTCTCAGCCTGATCGAGCTGGCCCCCGCCAGGGCCGACCAGGTCGGAGAGGATGCCAATGCCTGGGGCGCCTACTACCACTGCCAGCCCAAGGTGATGGTGGGTGACCTCAATCAGGGGCGGCAAGCCCTGGCCCAAGGCAGCTTGCTGCTCTCCTTGCTAGCCCCCATGCCATCCCTGTTCAACTGCCCGCAGCGGAGCGCCTTATGATACTGTTCGACCGGATAGCCCACTTCGCCCACAGTGATCCGTACAGCACGGCGCTGAGCGGCAGCAATCATAGGATCAGCTACGAACAGTTGTGGCTGCAGATCTCCGCCCTGGCCGAGCGCCTGCAACAGGCAGGCATTGCCCGGCTGGCACTGCAACTGGATAACGGCCTGCCCTGGGCGCTGGTCGATCTCGCCTGCGCAAAGGCAGGCATAGTCGTCATTCCTGTGCCGCACTTTTTCAGCCCGGAGCAGCAGGAGTGGCTACTGGAGAGCAGCGGCGCAGATGCCCTGATCGGCCCTCATCACCAGGGCTGGCAGGCAAGTGCGCCACTGCTCCTCTCAGTGGGTGAATTGCCATTGTGGCGCATCCAGCCGGTACGGGTGCCCACCCTGCCCGCCGGTACCGCCAAGATAACCTACACCTCCGGCAGCACGGGGCAACCCAAGGGGGTCTGTCTCTCCCTTGAACATATGATGGCGGTCTGTGATTCACTGGCCCGGCGAGTCGCCCCGGCGCAGGTAGAGAAACACCTGACCCTGTTGCCGCTGACCACACTGCTGGAGAACCTGACCGGCCTCTACGTGCCGTTGCTCACCGGTGCCTGCAGCCGTATTCCCTCGCTGGGTGAACTGGGATTTTCCGGCTCCAGCAAACTGGATCCGGCCACCCTGACCCAGGCCCTGCTGCGCTGGCCAACCCACAGCCTGGTGCTGGTGCCCGAGTTGCTGCGCCTGCTGCTCGCCCTGTGCAGTGCCGATGTGGCACTGGCCGAACGCCTCACCAGCCTGCGCTTCGTCGCCGTGGGCGGCGGCAAGGTCGCCCCCGAGCTTATCAGCCGCGCCCGCAAGCTGGGGCTGCCGGTATTTGAAGGCTATGGCCTGTCGGAATGCGGCTCCGTCGTCGCACTCAATGGGCCTGATGGCCACAGCCTCGGCAGCGTGGGTCAGCCCCTGCCTCACTGCCGGGTCAAGATCGCCGCTGATGGCGAGATCCTGGTGGAGGGCGCTGCCATGCTGGGTTATTTGGGGTCAGACGAACAACAACCCGCCCGGCTTGCCACCGATGACCCTTCTACCGTGCAGATCGCCACCGGCGATCTGGGTCATCTCGATGAGGCGGGTTACCTGCACATCACGGGGCGCAAGAAGAACGTGCAGATCACCGCCTTTGGCCGCAACTTCTCCCCCGAATGGGTCGAGGCCGAAGCCCAGCTATGTCCGGCCATTGCCCGCATCGTGATCTTCGGTGACGGCCAGCCGGCCAACGTCGCCCTGATCCAGTCACGACCCGGGGCCGACGCCCAGCTGGCGCAACAGGTTGAGCAGCTCAACCAGCGCCTGCCCGACTATGCCCGCATCCATCACTGGCTGCCGGTGACACTGGATCAGCATCCCGATCTGCTGACTGCCAACGGTCGCCCCCGCCGCGAGCGGATCTATCACCACTTTTCCCGTCAAATCAGCCAATGCCTTACCGGAGAGACCTCATGAGCTTCTATCACACGCTGCAACACGCTACTGCATCGGCACGGGAACATCTGTTCAATGCCCCCATCATAGAGGCGTGCCGCAAGGGAGATATCTCCCGCGGCACCTATGTTGATTTTCTGTCTCAAGCCTTCTATCACGTGCGCCATACGGTACCTCTGCTGATGGCCACAGGCGGCAAGCTGGGTCAGGAGTACGAATGGGTACGGGGCGCCATTGCCGAATATATTGATGAGGAGTACGGCCATCAGGAGTGGATCCTGAACGATATCCGCGCCTGTGGCGGGGATGCCGAGGCGGTGCGCCATGGCCAGCCCGGTCTGCCCATCGAGCTGATGGTGGCTTTTCTCTATGACCAGATCCAGCGCGGCAACCCCATGGGATTCTTCGGCATGGTGCAGGTGCTGGAAGGCACCAGTGTCGCCATCGCCCTGACCGTGGCCGACCAGTTGAAGGCTGGCCTCGGTCTGCCCCCCCAGGCCATGAGCTACCTGAGTTCCCACGGCACCCTGGATCAGGAGCATCTCAAGTTCTTCGAGTCCCTGATGAACCGGGTGGAAGATCCCGCCGATCAGGCCGCCATCATCCACTCGGCCAAGGTGGTTTATCGCCTCTATGCCGACATGCTCTATCAGCTGACAGACAACCCGCAATGAGACGGCAAAGGGAGAAAAACATGTCGCTCACCCACGGCAGGCTCAATCAAGGAACAGGAACCCCAACCCTATGAAACTGCAAGGAAAGCGAGTGCTGCTCACGGGCGCAAGCGGCGGGATAGGCGAAGCGCTGGCCCAGGAGCTGGCGGCGCAGGGGGCACACCTGTTGCTGCACGGTCGCCGAGCCAGCGTGCTGGATCGCCTCTGCAAGGAGCTGCCCCATCCGGAACGCCACCAGACAGTGGTCGCCGATCTGGGCTCCCACCAGGAACGGGCCCGTTTGCTGCAACACCCTGCATTGGAAGAGGGGTTGGATGTGCTGATCAATAACGCTGGCTGCAACCAGTTTGCCTGGCTGGAAGATCAAAGCGCCGAGCAGGTGGAGCGTCAGCTGCTGCTCAATATAGAGGCCCCTATTCAGCTTACCCGCACCCTGCTGCCCCATTTGCGCAAACCCGCCATCATCATGAATATCGGCTCCAGTTTTGGTGCCATAGGGTATCCGGGTTACAGCGTCTACTGTGCCAGCAAGTTCGCCCTGCGCGGCTTTAGCGAAGCGCTGGGGCGGGAACTGGAAGGCTCCGGTATCAAGGTGCTGCACTTCGCTCCCCGTGCGACCCGTACCCGTCTCAACTCAGAGGCAGCATACGAGATGAATGCCGAGCTCGGTACCCAGACCGACAGCCCGCAGGAAGTTGCCGAAGCCGCCGTCATCGCCCTGTGCAACGAGACCCGCCGCAGTTGGCTCGGCTGGCCCGAAAAACTGTTCGTACGGCTCAATGCCTTGCTGCCCGGCATCGTCGATCGGGCGCTGGCCAAACAACTGCCCATCATTGAACGCTACGCCCGCCACCTTCCACCAAGGACGGCAGACACCAGCGCAAGCGGCATTGTCCCGCCCGATCCCGACCAAAAAGGAACCTTGATATGACCTTTTCCCTTAACTCTGCCACCTCCTGTGCCATCGCCCTCCTGCTGGGTTCAAGCTGTGTCGCGGCTGCGGATGATGCGCTTATTCCGATCCAGCAACAGTGGGCCGTCTGCCAGTACCAGCAAACCGGCAAGGCCAAGGAGAGCTGCCTTGAAACCCTGAGCAGCCAGGCCGATCAGGCCAGCGCCAAAGAGGCCTTTCGGACCGACCTGCTGATCTGGTCGGCCATCGTCAAGAGCACCTGGGCCGGCGCCAAGGGTGGGCTTGATGCCCTGGGTCTGGTGAAAGAGGCCAAGGCCAAACTGGAGATCGCCCTCAAGCAGGATCCCAAGGCGCTGGAAGGCTCTGCCTACACCAGTCTGGGCTCACTCTACTACCAGGTACCGGGCTGGCCGGTGGGATTTGGCGATGATGAAAAGGCAGAGGAGCTGCTCAAGCAGGCGCTGGCACTCAACCCCGCCGGCATAGATCCCAACTTCTTCTATGGCGACTTCCTGCTGGATCAGGGTCGCAAAGTCGAAGCGAAAACCTATCTGGACAAGGCGCTAGCTGCACCGGACCGCCCCGGCCGCGAGCTGGCAGATCAGGGCCGTCGCCTCGAAATTCGCGACCGGCTCGCCAAGCTATAAATCACCCTGATAAATCAGTGATGTAAACTCTGCCCGCCCGCTTGCATACTGGTGGGCAGCGTCGTTTATGTCACTGGCGTAAACCATGAACCAGGTAGCAAGGGGGAACACAATGCGGATCCTGCTGGTAGAAGATGATGTGATGCTGGGCGATGGCATGGTGGATGCCCTGCGCAGCAGTGGCTACACGGTGGACTGGCTGCAGCAGGGGCTGCCCGCCCTGTCTGTGCTCAAGAGTGAGGAGTTCGCTGCCCTCATTCTGGATCTCAATCTGCCGGACATCGACGGCATCAGCTTGCTGCGCAAGTTGCGCCGGGAAGGCCAGGTGCTGCCGGTACTGATCCTCACGGCCCGCGATGCCCTGGACGACAGGGTGCTGGGGCTGGATGCGGGATCCGACGATTACATGGTCAAGCCCTTCGCCCTGCAGGAGCTCAATGCCCGCCTGCGCGCCCTGGTGCGGCGCAGCAAGGGGCAAGCCCAGGCGGTGCTCGAATATGGCGACATCCTCATCCACCCGGAGTCACAACAGGTCACCTATAGGGGCGAACCGGTCAAGCTCACCCCCCACGAATACAAACTGTTGCAGGAGCTCGTTACCCAGAGCGGCCGGGTACTGAGCAAGGATCAATTGCAGCAGAGCCTGTATGGCTGGGATGAAGGCGCCGAGAGCAATGCGGTGGAGGTGCATATCCACCATCTGCGCAAGAAGTTCTACAGCGACCTCATCCGCAATATCCGTGGTGTCGGTTACATAGTCCCCCAGCTTGAACAGTCACAGCACAAAGGTCACCTTGCATGAGTCACCCTGGTTCAGCTCGCGGCAGCGGCAACATATCCCCCGACTCTGAGCAGCCACAGCACAGGGAGCCCTTTGCATGAATCACCCCCGCTCCATCCGCCGCTTTCTGCTCTCCGGCATATTGGCGCTGGTCAGTACCAGCCTGGCCATCAGCGCCCTTATCGGTTATCTGGAGGCGAGCCACGAGATGGAGGAGCTGTTCGATGCTCGTCTCGCTCAATCCTCCCGCATCACCAACCAGCTGCTCAGCCGCTATCTGGATCAGCACAGCGCCCTGCCCGCCAACGGCACCGTCTATGAAGAGTGGGAACAGCACAACCCGGACCAGTGGCAAAAGGACACCAGCTTCAATCTGCGAGGAGAGGACAGGGAGCTGACCCCCCTTGGGCACGAGTTCGAGCGCAATCTCTACTTTCAGCTGCTCAATGAGCAAGGCGGCATACTGCTGCGCTCCCCGAGCGCCCCGAACCAGCCCTTGGTCGAGCTGGCCCCCGGCTTCAACACGGTAGAAAAAGACCGGCATCAATGGCGCACCTTCACTCTCTACAACCAGAACGAGCATACCTGGCTCGTCGTGGCGGAGCGGGATGACGAGCGCAGTGAACTGGCCAGCAAGATGGCAACCCTTGCCATGTTGCCGCTGCTCATCACGCTGCCCTTCCTGCTCGGTCTGCTATGGTGGCTCATCTCCCGTGGCCTGGCGCCGCTGCGACTTCTGGCACAGGCCATAGGCGAACGTCATCCTGCCAACTTGAGCCCGCTCAATCTGAAGATCCGCGCCCAGGAGCTGACCCCGCTCACCGATGAGATCAACCGCCTGATGCACGCTCTGGCCGACACCATAGAGCGGGAGAAGCAATTTACCAACGAAGCGGCCCACGAGCTGCGCACGCCGCTGGCGGTACTGCGCATCCACAGCGAGAATGCGCTGGCCGCCGATGATGACGTCAGCCGTCAGCAGTCACTGCACAAGATGTTGCTGGCGCTCGATCGCAGCGATCGCTTGATCCGCCAGTTGCTGACCCAGGCGCGCATCGACAGCCAGCAAGGATTGGAGCTGACCGAACTTGACCTGGGGAATTTGCTGCAAGGCACACTGGCCACGCTGGCGCCCATCGCCCTTAAAAAGGGCCAGCAGCTGTCACTGGAGGGGGCCGAGCACTTGACTGTAATGGGTCAAAGCACACTGCTGGATCTGATGTTCAGCAACCTCATCGACAACGCGCTGCGTTACACCCCGGTCCAGGGCGAGATCGCGGTCGAGGTGCAGCAGGAGGGCAATCGGGTCAGGGTCGATATCCGCGATACAGGCCCCGGCATTCCCACTGCGGCTCTGTCGCGCCTGTGTGAGCGCTTCTTTCGGGTCAATCCCCAACAAGGTGACGGGGTCGGGCTCGGCATGGCCATCGTCTCGCGCATCGCCCAGTTGCACGGCGCAGATCTGGACATCCACAACCGGCCAGAGGGGGGACTGGAAGTCAGCGTGCGGCTGCCTGCGCCACCCCTGCGCGCCTTGGCATAAAGCCGGCAAGGCGCATCAATAAAAAGTGGAGGCCGGGGCCTCCACTTCCTTGTTCATGACATTCACACTGACCTTCAACGGCAAGCGGGCTTCACCGTAAAGGTTTGGCTCGAATCCACGGCACCCAGCTCCGCCAGCAAACGACGGCCAATCAGCACCGGATAGATCATCTTGCTGCGATCCCGCAGGGTGAACCACTCCTTGTATACCTTGTCCCCCAGACAGATGGACATGGTCACGGTCGGCCGCTGCTCCATGCCACCGGCACCGCGCACCTTGACCATGCGCTCCACCGGACGCTCCAACGTCTGGCTCACCGGCTTGTCGGTGTTGGCATCGGTCAGTTGCAGGGTAAAGCGCACCCAGGATTTGCCATCGCGCTTGAAGTGGTGCAGATCCCGCGCATCCATTGAAGAGGTCAGAGCGCCTGTATCGAGTTTCATCTTCACCGCCACACCGCCTGGCATGATCAGTCCCTTCTCAATCCAGCCATACACGGCAGGGGACGCTGCCGCCCATGCCATTCCCGGCAGGGAGAGGCAAGCCAACAGCAAGGTCATGGTTCGCAGTACAAGCATTTTCAATCCTCGTCAGATCTGGGCCGACAAGGGCCCGAGAGGCCAAGAGTGGGGATGGAAACGCCTGCTGTCAACTGACGAAACACGGCGTCATGCCGGTGAGCACGGCGCTCGAGCTGCCCGCGTCAGGATCACGGCCTCAGGCCATAAAGGGATTCTTTTGAGGCGTTAACTGACGAAAGCGTTGGGAGAAAAAGTGGTGCTGGATGACACCTGAGGCTGTGCTCAGGTTGTGACGCCAAAGGCTACCACAATGATGTGTGAATTATCAGTCTTGTTCTGGCGGGATTTTTGCCTACACTGTTGTAAACCGGAGGCCCTGAAAACCGCCGGTTTTTTTGCGCCTGCCGAAAATTGACCACTGCAAAAGTGACTTTCAACAAGGCTCAATAAGGAATTCGTAATGCGTATCGAAGAAGACTTGAAGCTCGGTTTCAAGGATGTCCTGTTCCGCCCCAAGCGCTCTACCCTCAAGAGCCGTTCCCAAGTCAGCCTGACCCGTCAGTTCACCTTCAAGCACACCCAGACCCAATGGCAGGGCGTTCCCGTCATCGCCGCCAACATGGATACCGTCGGCAGCTTCGCCATGGCCAGGACACTGGCAGGCTTCGAGATGATGACAGCGGTACACAAGCACTACAGCCTTGAGCAGTGGCAAGCCTTCGTCAACAGCACGGATCCGGCACTGCTCGGCCATGTCATGGTATCGACCGGCACCTCCGAAGACGATTTCACCAAGACCCGCCAGATCCTGGCCATGTCAACCGCCCTGCGTTTCATCTGCGTGGACGTGGCCAACGGCTACTCCCAGCACTTCGTCGAGTTCCTGCGCAAGATCCGTGAAGCCTGCCCGAACCATGTCATCCTGGCGGGCAATGTGGTCACCGGCGAGATGGTCGAGGAGCTGATCCTCTCCGGCGCCGACATCGTCAAGGTCGGCATAGGCCCGGGCTCGGTCTGTACCACCCGGGTCAAGACAGGGGTCGGCTACCCCCAGCTCTCCGCCATCATAGAGTGTGCCGATGCGGCCCACGGTCTGGGCGGCCAGATTGTCGGTGACGGCGGCTGCACCTGCCCGGGTGACGTGGCCAAAGCCTTCGGCGGCGGCGCCGACTTCGTGATGCTGGGCGGCATGCTGGCAGCCCACGAGGAGTGCGGCGGCGAAGTGGTGGACGTGGATGGCACCCCCTTCATGAAGTTCTACGGCATGAGCTCCTCCAGCGCCATGGACAAACACGCCGGTGGCGTCGCCGACTATCGCGCCTCCGAGGGCAAAACCGTGCTGCTGCCCTACCGCGGCCCGGTCGAGAACACGGTGCGCGACATCCTGGGCGGTGTGCGCTCCACCTGCACCTACGTGGGTGCCAGCCAGCTCAAGGAGCTCACCAAGCGCACCACCTTCATCCGGGTGCGCGAACAAGAAAACAACGTCTACGGCAAGGAATGAACCTGCCCCTGCTGTCTGCCAGCGCAACGCGATGAGCCAGGCAGGCTGACGGCAGTCCCTTAGAAGCCAGCCAACCGGTGTGCTACCCTGCACACCGGTTTTTTTGTATCTCTTTTCCATCGGTGCCCTCACATGACAACCTCTTCGCCACTCAAACTACCGCCATTCGACTGGGATATTTTCTGCTGCGTCGTGGACAACTTCGGCGACATAGGCGTCACCTGGCGGCTCGCTCGTCAGCTGAAACAGCAAGACCAGGGTAGCGTCAGGCTCTGGGTGGACGATCTGGCCAGCTTCGCCCGCATCTGTCCGGGGCTCGATCCCGCGCTGGACGGTCAGTGGCAACAGGGCATCTATATCCAGCACTGGCACGACGCGCTGCCGGCGGATGTGATACCGGCAAAGGTGGTCATAGAGGCGTTTGCCTGCGAACTGCCCGCTGCCTTTACCCAACGTATGGCGCAGCAGCAGCCAACCCCCTGCTGGATCAATCTGGAGTACCTCTCGGCCGAACCCTGGGTCGAAGATTGCCACGGCCTTGCGTCGCCCCAGCGGGTCGGCGACCTGAGCCTCAACAAATACTTCTTCTTCCCGGGCTTCACCCCCAGCACCGGCGGCCTCTTGTGCGAACCGGGGCTCATCGCCGAACGTGACCAGTGGCAACAGGATGAGACTGGCCTTGCCGCCTACTGGGCCAGCCTGGGATTGCCGCCCAAAAGGGACAATGAGCTGAGAGTCAGCCTCTTTACCTACGAGAGCGAAGCGCTTGTGAGCCTGATAGAGGGCTGGTGCCAGAGCCCAACCCCCGTCACTTTGCTATTGCCGCTGGGGCGCTCGCTCAATGACGTGCTGCGCGGCGCCGGCCTTGCGAGCGCCATCGCCACCGCCAAGGCGGGGGATCTGCTGCACGCGGGCAGCCTCACCATCAAGCTGCTGCCCATGACGGATCAGGCAGGCTACGACCGGCTGCTTTGGAGCTGTGATCTCAATCTGGTACGCGGCGAGGACTCCTTCGTGCGGGCACAGTGGGCCGCCCGCCCCTTCCTGTGGCACATCTACCCGCAGGAAGAGCAGGCCCATATGATCAAGCTGGACGGTTTTCTCGATCACTACCTGGCGGACTTTCCCCCGGAGGCAGCCCAATGGTTGCGGGCTTTCAACCACGCCCTCAACCTGGGGGAAGATACCAGCAAACTTTGGGCCCAATGGCCCCGATATAGTGCTATTTGGCAGCAAGATGCGCGAAGCTGGTCACAGAAGCTGCTCGAGGACGGGGATCTCGTCACGCGGTTGGTGAAATTTTTAGAAAGCCGTATATAATCTGGCAGTTTTTATCCGTCCGTTTCACGAACAGGAATTTTTTACATGAAAACCGCACAGGAAATCCGCGCTGGTAACGTAGTCATGATCGGCACCGAGCCGATGGTGGTCCAGAAGGCTGAGTTCAACAAATCCGGCCGTAACTCCGCCGTGGTCAAGATGAAACTGAAGGGTCTGCTCAACGGTAGCGCGACCGAGACTGTATTCAAGGCCGACGACAAGCTGGACGTGGTTCAGCTGGAGCGTAAAGAGTGCACCTACTCCTACTTCTCCGATCCCCTGTATGTCTTCATGGATACCGAGTACAACCAGTACGACGTCGAGAAAGACAACCTGGGTGACGTGCTGAACTACCTGGTAGACGGCATGGAAGACATCTGCGAAGTGACTTTCTACAACGAGAAAGCCATCTCCGTAGAACTGCCGACCACCATAGTTCGCGAAGTTGAGTACACTGAGCCGGCCGCCCGTGGCGACACCTCAGGTAAAGTGACCAAGCCTGCCCGCCTGAAGGGCACTGGCTACGAGCTGGCGGTTGCCGCCTTCGTAGAGATCGGCGACAAGATCGAAATCGACAGCCGCACCGGCGAGTTCAAGCGTCGTCTCTCCTGATCGACCCCTTGAATTGAATGCAAAAAAGCGAGCCATTGGCTCGCTTTTTTATTGATCCCCTGGCCGCACTTCAGAAAACCGGCCCGCCGCCGCTAACCCAGTTAACCGGGGAGCGCACTATGGCTAGATTATCCTTATCACTGCTGTTACTGACCCTGCTGGCAAGCGGTGCTTCGCAGGCCAGCGAAGTCACGCCACCCGCCCCCCTCGACTACTGGCAGAACAGCGACTGGCAAGGGCTGCCCGATAGCACCCAGATCGACAAGCAGACAGTGCTGTTCGCCAAGCACGACAGCGACAGTTATGTGGGGCTGGCGATCCTGCTGCCGGACTGGCAGCGCAGCGGCCAGCTGTGGCAACTGACACGGGCCCTCGGCCGGCTCGGCTTCGATACCCTGCTGCTGCTTCCCTCTCCCCAACAGGCGGAGCTGGACCCCGCCGCCGAGAAGAAACAGCAGGCCATCGACGACTTTCGCAAGCAGTTTGCCGCCCGCATCATCAAGCTGGGGGATGCCAAACTGCAAGAAGGGGGCTTCAAGCTGATACTGGCCCAGGGCACCAGCGCCGCTTGGGCCACCAATCTCATCGCCAGCGAGCAAGTGCCCGCCCCCGATGCTCTGGTGCTGCTCGATGGCTTCTTCCCGAATGTGCAAAGTAACCAGACCCTGGCCAAGCAGGTAGCCCAGGCCACCATGCCGACCCTGGATCTCTATCAGGAAGAGGGCGGGCGCTGGCCACTGCTGGCCGCCGAAGCTCGTCGCAGCGAGAGCCGCCGCAGCCACAAGCTCAACTACCGCCCCTACGCCTTGATGGAGCTGGATGAAACACCGACCCGCATTCAGGGTTGGCTCACCCACCTCGGCTGGCTCTGACCTCGACCTGCCCCCAAAATGCCGCCAGCGTCACAGACAGCGCCATTGATTCACCATTGACGGCGTTCGGACTGGCTCCCTGGCGCCCATGTTTGGCATCATGACGGCTCCAATGGCAGGAGGCGTCATGCAGCAGATAGTTTTTCTCGATAGCGATACCCTGGATGCGGGCATCACACTGCACAGGCCCGAATTTCCCCATCACTGGCAGAGCCATCCAAGCACGGCCCCCGAGCAGGTGGTGGAACGGCTCAGGAATGCCAGCATCGCCATCATCAACAAGGTACGCATCGGCGCCCCTGAGCTGGCACAACTGCCGGATCTCAAGCTGATCGCCCTGGCGGCCACCGGCAGCGACAACGTGGATCTGGAGGCGTGCCGGGCAGCCAACGTCGGGGTGTGCAACATCCGCAACTACTCGGGCCCCTCTGTGCCGGAGCACGCCATGGCACTGATGCTGGCCCTGTCGCGCAACCTGTTTGCCTGGCGCCAGTCCCTGCTGGAGGGGCGCTGGCAGCAGAGCGGCCAGTTCTGCTTCTTCGACCACAACATCATGGATCTGCACGGCAAGCAGCTCGGCATCATAGGCAAAGGTACCCTGGGTCAGGGGCTCGGCGAACGGGCGCAGAGGATGGGCATGATAGTGCGTTACGCCCAGAGCCAGACAGGCGCCAGCCACGACGAAGATCGGCTGCCGCTGGATGCGCTGCTGCAAAGCTCGGATGTGGTCAGCCTGCACTGCCCGCTCACCCCCTACACCCGCCACCTGATCGGCGAACGGGAGCTGGCCTTGATGAAACCGGGCGCCTTGCTCATCAACGTGGGCCGTGGCGGCCTGGTGGATGAAGCGGCACTGCTCAAGGCGCTGGCCAACGGTCGCCTCGGCGGCGCCGGTTTCGACGTGGCGAGCGTCGAGCCGCCGCCCTCGGATCATCCGCTGATGCAGGCTTTGCAATACCCCAATTTCATCCTGACGCCCCATGTGGCCTGGGCCAGCGAGGAGTCGATGCAGCGCCTCGCGGATCAGCTGATCGACAATATCAACGCCTTCGCCGAGGGACGACGCCAGCACCGGCTGGTCTGAGTCATATCATGCAAAGAGGGGCCTGTTGGCCCCTCTTTCTAGTTGTCGCCAGCACGCAGCAAGGCTGACATCAGTCATCGTCGTGCCATCTGTGTTTCTTGTGCTTTTTGTGCTTCTTATGTTTCTTGTAGTGATGATCGTCGTCGTAGCGGTTGTTATTGCTTTTGTGACCATCCCCCGTCTTGGCACCGATGGCCGAGCCGCTGGCCCCCCCGACACCGGCCCCGATCAGCTGGCCTGTGCTGCCGCCGACGCTCTTACCGATGGCCGCGCCACCCAGTGCACCGACGGCGCCACCCAGGGCAGCCTCATTCTTGTTTCCCTTATTGGCAGTGGCGGCGCCACCGGCCGCACCGCCGAGTGCCGCACCGACCAGGGCTCCGGTATCGCCCCCAAGCTCTTTGCCAATCATGGTGCCCGCCACACCGCCTGCACCGCCACCGAGTATGGTGTTGAGGGTTTCCGAGGCCTGCACAGCGCCGCTCATCAGCAGCAGGGAGCCCAACAGGGCCAGGGCACTCATGCCGCGCTTTTTCATCTCCATGGGGTACTCCTGTCAAACCTGATTAATTTCCCCTGCACTATACAAATGGCCACCCGCCGCGCCAGTGGCGCAAACAGCCTGACATTTAATCCAAAGGAATCCCGGCAAGACGTCAGGAAGAAAAATCAAAAATTAACACCATGAAAATAAAGATAAAAAATCTCAGTTCGGCACAAGGTGAACGGTATTTAGTCCAGCGTCAGGCTGTCGCAGCCCGGCAACGGCATGCAGGGATCAGACAGATATTGTCACCCCGGGGGATGCAGGCTCACCGCCAGTATCTGGATATGGAAAGAGATGCCAGCGATCCCGACCCGGTCGCTTGCTCTGGTAGAGGCATTCGTCGGCTCGCTCGAACAAAAAGAGGCCATCCTCCGGGTAGTGGGCACCGCCCGCGCTCAGGGTGACCTGTGCCTGGATTCCAGCCACTGCTGGTTGCGTACCCGCGCCAGCAGATGATGCAGTCGCGACTCCCGCTCGTGGCGCTCCCACGGCAGCAGGGCAGCCAACTCGTCCCCCCGCTCCGATAGACGGCGCCGGTGCCAGGCTCGGCAGCTCGTCTACCCGGTTGGGCACCTACTTGATCATCACACTGCCACTGAAACAGCAGATGTGAACTGAACTTGTGGTGAAAAGGCAGAAGCAATCGTCGATAGATATCGGCGGGAGAACCGCCTATGGATTAAAAACGCCAGAATGTGAGGCGGCTCATTCTTCCCTGCCAACCAATATCCACGGAGAGTAAAAACAGTGACCACTGGGCGTTGACGGTTAAGGAGGAAGCGAGTGTTATAGTCTATAGCTTGCACAATCGGAGCCGGATGGCCTTGCAACGACCACCGAATGCGATTATCTGTCAAACAAAGGAGATGTTATGAGCAGTCCGTTTATCGAACAGATCAAAGTACGTCGTACCATCTATGCCCTGGGCGACCAGGTGTCTCACACGCCGGAGCAGCTGACGACCCTGATCCAGGATGCCATCAAGCACAGCCCCTCCTCTTTCAACTCCCAGAGCTCCCGCGCCGTCATACTGTTTGGCGCCCAGCACCACAAGCTGTGGGATATCGTCAAGGCCGAGCTGAAGAAAATCGTGCCACCGGACACCTATGCCCAGAGTGAAACCAAGGTAGATGGCAGCTTCCGCGCAGGGTTCGGCACAGTGCTGTTTTTCGAGGATACGGATGTCATCAAGGATCTGCAGCAGAAGTTTGCGCTGTATGCCGACAACTTCCCCATCTGGTCGGAACATGCCACCGGCATCGCCCAGTTTGCGGTCTGGACCACCCTGGCCCAGGAGAAGGTTGGCGCCTCCCTGCAACACTACAATCCACTGATCGACGACGCGGTACGCAAGGAGTGGGACCTGCCCGCCAGCTGGCTGCTGCGCGCCCAGATGCCTTTTGGCAGCATCGAGCAACCGGCTGGCGACAAGACCTTCATGGATGATGCAGTGCGGTTTCGCGTCTTCAAATAACCCGGACCCCACATCCGCTTCAAGCCCCCGCTGGTCGGGGGCTGCTTGTTTCCAGACGCCCGTCAGGTCAGCAGGCCAACCTGCAACATACCCTTCTCGTCTTCTTCCACACTCACCTGACGCCAATCCTGGATCACGGCTATGACGGCCGGATCCAGCAACCGCTTGCCTCCGACCTGCACCACGGCGCAACCGGCTCGCAGGGCGCTCTGTATGCCAGCCGGTGCATCCTCGAACACCAGACAGTCGGCAGGGGCAACCCCGAGCCGCTCGGCCCCCAGCAGATAGGGTTCGGGGTCCGGCTTGCCATGAACCACGTCCTCCGCTGCCACCAGCAGGGTAGGCAGCGGCAAACCGGCACTCTCCAGCCGATGGCGGGCAACCCTCTGGCTGGCAGAGGTGACCAGCGCCCAGCGCTCGGCTGGCAAGCGGGTCAGCAGAGCCCGGCTGCCCATGATGGCCTCACCGCGCCCGGTGTGATGGATCTCCAGCTCATCGAGCAAGGCGACCTCCTGCGCCATGTCCAGCTGCGGCGCCAGGGCCCGGATCACCTCCCGCGAGCGCAAGCCGTGACACATGGCCAGCACGGGCTCAGGGGCCAGCTGATGACGTCGGCACCAGAGTCGCCACACGGTTTCCACCTCGTCGGTGGAGTGAACCAGGGTGCCATCCATGTCCAGCAACAGGGCCGCAGCCCGCAGGGTGAGCCAGGTCATGACGAGGCCCCAGCCAACACATTGCTGAAGGCCCGCTGCTGGGCACTCTGCTCATAACAGGCCAACGCCTGCTCGGCATTGCTCGCCCACACTTGCAAAGGCCCGACGACGAAGCCTTGTTGCAGCAGGCTGGTCAGCAGTTCTCCAGTCTCCGGCGCAGCCAGTGGCTGGGCCATCACCAGGGTTCCCTTGATCAAAAACAGATAGCGTTCGGTAGACATGATATGGCTCCTTGTTGCACGTCAGAGCGGGCAAATGGCCCGTAACGAGACCATTAGAACAAGGCAGTTAGATAATTTATAATCAATTAATCGCTACATTGGATAACCAAACGGAATGAAATTCGACTTGAGGCAACTGCAGGCATTCGTGATGCTGGCCGAGACCACCAACTACCGGGAGGCTGCCAGCCGGCTGTTTATCACCCAGCCGGCGCTGACCAAGCAGATCCAGGGGCTGGAGCTGGCCCTTGGCAGCACCCTGTTCAACCGGGGTCGCCATGGCGCCCAACTGACCGCCATCGGCACCCAGCTGCTCACCCAGGCCAGCGCACTGGTCGAGCACGGCAGGGGATTTGAACGCCACGCCTTGGCGCTGGCGAGCGGCATTGCCGGACGGCTCAAGATTGGCTTCGGGCTGTCCAGCTTTGCGCTGGCTCCTTCGCTGGTCGCTCGCTTCAAGCAGCAGGTACCCGATGTGATGGTACACATGCAGGACATGACCTCAGCCACCCAGCATGAGCGTCTGCTGTCGGGTCAATTGCAACTGGGCTTCATGCGCAGACCACAGGCCCCTCAATTGCAAGAGTACAGATTGCTGACCGACCGGCTGGTGCTGGCCGTTCCCAGCCAGATGACGGGGCCGGATCCGGCCACCTTCGACGTTGAGTGGGCCCTCGCCAACCAGCCCCTGCTGCAAATGGTCGGCCATCGTTGTCCTGGGCTGAGCCAGCAGATCGCCAGCTTCCTTGGCGCCAACCGGCTGACCGCCATAGTCCAGGAAGCAGAGGATATACAGACACTGGTCGCGTTGGTGGCCGCCGGGATCGGCAACGCCATACTGCCACGCAGCGTCAGCTTTATCGCGGGCCAGGGTGTTACCCTCTACCCCTTGTCCGGGCCAAAGTCAGAGTGGGAAATCAGTCTGGTCTGGAATTCCGAGTTTGCCGATCCCATTCGCGATCGATTCCTGCAACTGGTCATGGCGGCACATCCCGCACCTCAGCCGGCAGAGTCCGAAGGGATAAAGCCTCGCCATGGTCCCATTGTTGAATGTGGCCTTCACTCAAGGGTTGGGTAATGAGGGGCAAGCCACGCTGTGGCAACGGTTCTTCCCCTCCTTCTTGGCCGTGTAGAGAGCCATGTCGGCAGCGGCCAGCAGCTCATCTTCCGAGATCAGCACCCGCTCAGGGAGCTGGGTAGCAATGCCGATACTGGCGCTGAGCCGGGCATCGCCCAGCTCATTCATACTCAACTCCTTGATCCCGAGGCGAATCGCCTCCCCCATCCTCAAGGCGGCCTCCTTGCCGGTATTGCCGAGGACCACCGCAAATTCATCGCCCCCGAACCGGCTTGGCAGATCCGCAGGCCGCTGGCAAAAGGCGTTGAGCAGGTGACCTACCTGCCGCAAGAGATCATCTCCAACCTGATGGCCGAAGTGATCGTTGCACGCCTTGAAGTTGTCCAGATCGAGCATGATGAAAGAGATGGGCGTGCGCTCCCGCATGCTGCGGCGCCACTCGTTATGCAGAAAACTGTTGAACAGGCGCCGGTTGGCAAGACCTGTCAGGGGATCATGCTGGGAAAGGTGGGTCACATCCAGCTCCAGCAACTTGCGCTCAGTGATATTGATATGGGTGATGGTATAAAACTCGACATCCACCCCCAGCACGGGGGAGACCCGCATCATGAACCAGCGCTGTATATCCGGGCTGTGGCAGGGATACTCCAGATGGAAATGGTCCTGTTCGCCACAGAGCACCCGGCGGATCCCCTCTGCCGCCATCAGCACCAACGGCTCGACGGCACTGTCGAACACCCGCAAGTAGTTGATACCCAGCCAGTCATACCCTTTTGGCATGCCGTTTTGCTCGGCAAACCGGTTCCAGGCGAGGTTGGTGTAGTGGATAACCCCAGCCCGATCAATCACGGCGATCTGGTCTTCCAGCGAGTTCAGCAAGGCTGCCAGGTACTGCGCCCGTTCGGAAAAGTGAAACAACGAGCCCTGAAAGTAATCCACCATGACCATGATCCTGAAAAATAATAAACGGCATATACGGCAACAAACGAGTCAGCACTAGAAGTAAAGCTGCCATCCGTCACCTTGCCAACAAAGGTGGCGCCAACGAACAGACAGGGCATGGCCCGGTATTACCCTATCCGATATGCTGCATCAGCCTGAAAAGAGTGGTGGATATTCGCAGCGGCAATCGGGCAGGCCAGCCTCAGTGGCCACACCACTGCCGTTCACAGGGCACCCCATCCCCCTCTCCGTCCATCTTGGTATTCGGGCAATGTCGCAAGAACCAGGTAGCCTCCTCGCAAGAGGTCATCTGGGAGCAATACTCACGACCATCACACTGATAGCTGAGAGCAGAGGTCTGTGGCGTGCTACGGGAGGCACTGCCTTCATCACCGATGAAGAAGGAAACCGGCAAGGGGACCACAGAGTCGGTCGAAAAAAGGGAGTAGAGGGAGAACAATCCCACCACCAGCAGCAGGGGGATCAATTTGCCACGCCAGCTGCTCTTGTGGCGATAGGCGGGGCGAGGGCGGGAGCCGGGTCTGGGTGATGCTGGTTGTGGCGATCGGGTGCTGGTCTCTCTGCCGAGCCGGGGGGATGCCGAAGGTGGATTGAACCCGTCCGCCAGCGACAAGGGTCTGTCGGGAAAGAACACCTGCACGGCTCTGGGCTTGTCATCCTTGCCAGTGCCTAGCTGGTAGGAGACGCGCTCCCCGACGTTGGGCAGCGAGCCATCGGATTGCAGGGCCGAAATGTGCACGAACAGTTCGCTCCCTTGCTGCTCGCCCCCCTCCTGCTCCGGCGTAATAAAGCCGAAGCCTCGCGCCTCGTTCCAGCTCGCGATCCGTCCCTGATAACGCATGCCCTCATCCTTGTGGCCATCAATGCTGACACCATGTTGCCCTAAAACGGCGCCAGCTCAACAGAGGGATCAGGGGGAAAATCTCAAAATAGTGAGCAAAGACAAGGGATCGAAAAGGTTCTGGCGAATTAACGTACATCACCAAGGCGGTGCCACGCCCTCAACCCGATGCGGGTCATACCAGCCCCAGTGCGTAACGTAGCGCCATCTCCTTGAGCGGGCCTGCCTTGTCCGCCAGATTGAGGGCCAGATTGCGAGCCAGCTTGAGCGGTCCTATCTCATTGCTGAACACACCGTAGAAGAGATCCATCCCCGACTGCATTAAAAGATTGTCGGGGCGACGGCGGCGCTCGTAACGCTCCGCCAGGGCCAGCTGATGCCAGTCGGCACCGGCTTTTGCCAGCAACCCGGTCCAGCAGGCCACATCCTTGAAGCCAAGGTTGACCCCCTGCCCCGCCAGCGGGTTGATGGTGTGGGCGGCATCGCCGAGCAGCACCACCCGATCGGCGTGATAGTCATTGGCGTGGCGTCGCACCAGCGGGAAACTCCCCTTGGCCGTGACGGTGAAGCCGCCGAGCCGGGCCGGAAAGTGGCGACGCACCTCCTCCCCCAGCTTTTCGTTGCTCATGGCCGACAAGGCGCGAATGCGGGCGGGATTGTCATACCACACCAGAGAGCCGTGCTGGCCGGGTAGAGGCAAAAAGGCGCGCGGGCCACTCGGGGTAAATTGCTGCCAGGTGATGTCTTCCTGCGCAAACTCGGTGTCGATGTTGATCAGCATGCAGTGCTGGCGATATTCAAAGCGGGACACGCCTATGCCAGCCAGCCGGCGCATCTGGGACTCGGCACCATCGCAGGCCAGCACCCAGCGGGCGCAAAGCTCTGTGCCGTCGTCCAGGGTCAGTACCGCCTCATCCGCACTCTGACGCAGGCTCATCACCGCTGTCGGTGTGTGGGTCTGGATGTTGGGAAAATCCTCCATCCTCTTGAGCAGGGCCAGCTGCACCAGCCGGTTCTCTATGATGTAGCCAAGCTGGGGCAGGCCGAGATCGGCCGCGTCGAAACGGGTGACAAAGCCATCCAGCTCCCAGGTCTCCAGCCGGCGGTAGGGACAGAGCCGCATCTGCTGCAGGTGCGACCAGGCGCCGGCTTGATCCAGCATCGCCACCGAGGCCTGGCTGATGGCGGAAACCCTCAGATCCAGCGGCTGCTCGGGGGCGTATTGCTCGGGTAATTGGGTCTCTATGACCCGAATGGAGAGGCCCTGTGCCGCCAGCAGACAGGCGGTGGCGGCGCCGACCATGCCAGCGCCGACGATGGCGATATCACACTGTTCCATAACTTGATTCCTGAAAGGGGACGCACCGGACCAGAGTAGGCGGGGCCGGACCGAATGGGGACATGATACCGCAAGGGACCGG
This sequence comes from Aeromonas sp. 5HA1, assembly GCF_029237245.1. Classification (NCBI taxonomy): domain Bacteria; kingdom Pseudomonadati; phylum Pseudomonadota; class Gammaproteobacteria; order Aeromonadales; family Aeromonadaceae; genus Aeromonas; species Aeromonas sp. 5HA1. Next base: position 7,458 of record NZ_JAACFW010000018.1, on the reverse strand, counting down.
CAGAAACAGTGAGACAAATTGCGAATTGCTGCGCCAAATCAAGGAGAAAGCCCATACCCATACGGACATGCTCCGAGGCAAAGCCCCCCATGGCGGGCTGGATATTAGCTAGGCAGTATCCAGATTGCGGAGTAAAATGCCCGGTCCTTTGACCATGCCGATTTCAACACAAGTCAAGAGAAGCAATGAGCAAGAAACTTCACATTAAAACCTGGGGTTGCCAGATGAACGAGTATGACTCGTCCAAGATGGCCGACCTGTTAGATGCCAGCAATGGCTACACGCTGACCGAAGAGCCCGAAGAGGCAGATGTCTTGCTGCTGAATACCTGCTCCATTCGCGAAAAAGCACAGGAGAAGGTGTTCCACCAGCTGGGCCGCTGGAAAAAGCTCAAAGCAAACAAACCCGGTCTGGTGATCGGCGTGGGTGGCTGCGTGGCCTCTCAGGAAGGGGAGAACATCCGCAGTCGCGCCCCCTATGTGGATATCGTCTTCGGTCCGCAGACCCTGCATCGCCTGCCCGCCATGATCAAGCAGGTCCAGGAGGGCCGTGGTGCCCAGGTGGACATCGCCTTCCCCGAGATCGAAAAATTCGACAGTCTGCCTGAACCCCGCGCCGAAGGCGCCACCGCCTTTGTCTCCATCATGGAAGGCTGCTCCAAATACTGCTCCTTCTGCGTGGTGCCCTACACCCGCGGCGAGGAGGTGAGCCGGCCGATGGATGACGTGCTCTACGAAATCGCCCAGCTCGCCGAACAGGGCGTGCGCGAGGTGAACCTGCTGGGCCAGAACGTCAACGCCTATCGGGGCCCGACCTTTGATGGCAGCATCTGCTCCTTTGCCGAGCTGCTGCGCCTGGTGGCCGCCATCGACGGCATAGACCGCATTCGCTACACCACCAGCCATCCCATCGAGTTCACCGACGACATCATCGAGGTCTACAAGGACACGCCGGAAGTGGTCAGCTTCCTGCACCTGCCGGTGCAGAGCGGTTCGGATCGCATCCTGACCATGATGAAGCGCCCGCATACCGTGCTGGAGTACAAGTCCAAGATCCGTCGCCTGCGCGCCGCCCGTCCCGACATCACCATCAGTTCCGACTTTATCGTCGGCTTCCCGAACGAGACGGACGAGGATTTCGAGGCCACCATGAAGCTGATCGAAGAGATCAACTTCGACATGAGCTTCAGCTTCATCTATAGCCCGCGTCCCGGCACGCCGGCCGCCGATATGCCAGACGACGTCGACATGGAAGTGAAGAAGGTCCGTCTGGCTCGCCTGCAGCATGTCATCAACAACCAGTCGATGCAGATTGGCCGTGCCATGCTGGGCTCCACCCAGCGCATCCTGGTGGAAGGGCCCTCCAGGCTCGACCCCATGCAGCTGTGTGGTCGCACCGAGAACAACCGCGTGGTCAACTTCGAAGGGCAGCACACCCTGATCGGCGGCTTTGCCGATGTGGAGATCACAGAGGTGCGTCCCAACTCACTGCGCGGTCGCTTTATCCGCGGTGAGGATGAGATGAACCTGCGCATCGCCACTGCGCCCCGCGAGATCCTGGCTCGTCGTCCCGACAATGTGCCCGATGCCCTCGGCGTGGCCGCCTTCACTCCCCACTAATCTCTTCGTGCCCATCTGGCCTTGTCGGATGGGCACTGCGTCAAGACGAGGATATTTTGAGCCGACACATAGCGACCCTGAATCTGCATCTGGAGCCCGCCGACAACCAGCGCCTTGCCAGCCTGTGCGGCCCCTTCGATGACAACATCAAACAGCTGGAGCGCCGTCTCGGCGTCGAGATCAGCTACCGTGACAACCACTTCCAGTTGCTGGGCAAACAGGCCCAGGTGGATGCGGCGGCCGTCATACTCAAGCACCTCTATGTGGAAACCCAGCCCCTCAAGGGCGGCAAGGTGACCGACATCATCCCCGACATGGTGCATCTGGCCATTCAGGAGTCGCGGGTGCTGGAGCAAGATGACGAACCGGCATCAAGCATCCCCTATGACAAAGAGGTGACGGTCAAAACCAAACGCGGCCTCATCAAGCCACGCAGCCCCAATCAGGCCCAGTACATTGCCAATATCGTCAGCCACGACATCTGTTTCGGCATAGGCCCGGCCGGTACCGGCAAGACCTATCTGGCAGTGGCGGCGGCGGTGGATGCGCTGGAGCGTCAGGAGATCCGTCGCATACTGCTGACCCGTCCTGCGGTGGAAGCGGGTGAGAAACTCGGCTTTCTGCCCGGGGACCTCTCCCAAAAGGTCGACCCTTACCTGCGCCCGCTCTACGACGCCCTGTTCGAGATGCTGGGGTTCGAGCGGGTCGAGAAGCTGATGGAGCGCAATATCATCGAAGTGGCGCCGCTCGCCTATATGCGCGGTCGCACCCTCAATGATGCCTTCATCATCCTGGATGAGGCCCAGAACACCACCACAGAGCAGATGAAGATGTTCCTGACCCGCATCGGCTTCAACTCCAAGGCGGTAGTGACCGGTGATATCACTCAGGTGGACCTGCCACGTAGCGCCAAATCCGGTCTGCGCCACGCGCTGGAAGTGCTGCAAGGTGTCGATGGCCTGTCGTTCAACTTCTTTGAATCCAAAGACGTGGTTCGCCACCCAGTGGTGGCACGCATAGTGCAGGCGTACGAAGCGTTCGATGCCAAACTGGCAGACGAGCAGGCGGCCAGCAAATCCCATAAGGAGAGTGCCCAATGAGTGTGACCCTGGATCTGCAACTGGCCTGCGCGGACACCGACGGCCTGCCCGGCGAAGCACAGCTGCAAGGTTGGCTGGACGGTACCATTCTCGGCTTCCAAGAAGAGGCCGAAGTGACGGTGCGTATCGTCGACGAAGCGGAGAGCCGCGAGCTCAACCTCACCTATCGCGGCAAGGACAAGCCCACCAATGTGCTCTCCTTCCCGTTCGAGGCACCGCCCGGTCTGGAGCTGCCGCTGCTCGGCGATCTGGTGATCTGCCGCCAGGTGGTGGAACAGGAGGCTGCCGAGCAGAACAAGCCGCTGGAAGCACACTGGGCCCACATGGTTGTGCATGGCAGTCTCCATCTGCTAGGTTATGACCATATCGAGGATGACGAGGCAGAGGAGATGGAACAGCTGGAACGTGACATCATGCAGGAACTCGGCTTTGCCGATCCTTATCTGAACGACGAAGAGTAAAGGACGGGATCGTCATCGCCTTGAAACAGCCGATGGCCATCCTTACATACCCAAAACAATTCCAAATGTGTTCAAGCGAGTAACCAAGAGAAAAAATGACTGACGATCACCCTAGTACCGGCTCGCCGAAGAAAACCTGGCTCGACAAACTCAGCCAACTCTTCCAGGGCGAGCCAAGAGACCGCAACGATTTGGTGGATGTGATAGCGGATGCCGAGGAGCGCGATCTCATCGATCAGGACACCAAGGACATGATTGAAGGCGTACTCGAAATAGCCGAGTTGCGCGTTCGCGACATCATGATCCCCCGCTCCCAGATGGTCACCATAGAGAAGTCCCAGCCGGTGGACGATATCTTGCCCGTGATCATAGAGTCAGGTCACTCCCGCTTTCCGGTGATCAACGAAGACAAGGATCATGTGGAGGGCATACTGCTCGCCAAGGATCTGCTGCCGTTCGGTTTTGGCGGCCACCATGCCAGCGAGCCGCTGCAGCTGGAAAAAATCCTGCGCCCGACCGTGATAGTGCCCGAGAGCAAGCGGGTCGACAGGCTGCTCAAGGAGTTTCGCGAAGAGCGCTATCACATGGCCATCGTCGTGGACGAATTCGGCGGTGTCTCGGGTCTCGTGACCATTGAGGACATACTGGAGCTCATCGTCGGCGAGATCGATGACGAGTTCGACGACATCGAAGATGAGCCGGACGAGATCCGCCGCATCAGCAAGCGGGTCTTCGCAGTCAGTGCCCTCACCGAGATCGAGGATTTCAACGACTTCTTCGGCACCCAGTTCAGCGATGAAGAGGTGGATACTGTGGGCGGTCTTGTGATGCACGCCTTCAGCCACCTGCCGAAAAAGGGCGAGGAGATCGAGCTGCAAGGTTACCTGTTCAAGGTGATGCACGCCGACCGGCGCCGCCTGCAGCAGTTGCAGGTGAAGATCCCCGACAACCATGTCGCGGCCCAGTCTGAAGCGCAATAAGTCGCTCTGACGCCCTATAAGCCTCACGCAACTGTATTGCCGTGAAGCATCAGCGCCCCGCTCGTCGGGGCGCTTGCCGTTTGGTGGCAGGGCAAGCTGCCGCCCCTTGACCCCACAACCCTCCCTTCCCCCAGTGAACCGTGCCTGTCGCCCATTTCCTGCCCGGCTTTTTGCTTGAACAGGCCCAGGCAGCCGGGAGGCTCGCCGTTAACCGCATTTACAGGTTAAGATACCGGCCAATCAACCTGTTATCGTCCAATCCGAGCCTGCATAGTCCGTGAAATCATCGCCCGTGAAATCAAAACTCCTGACCAGTCTGTTTGCCATGGCATCCGGCGCGCTCGCCGTCCTGGCCTTCTCGCCGTTCGACTACTGGCCTCTGGTCATCCCTTCCCTGCTCGGCCTCTACGCGCTGCTGGACAAGGCCAATCCCAAACAGGCGGCCCGGCGCGGTTTTGGTTATGCCATGGGCCTGTTCCTGCCGGGGCTATGGTGGATCCACGTCAGCATGACCATGTTTGGCGGCATCATGCTGCCGGTCGCCTTCGTATTGCTGGCAGGGCTCTCGGCTTATCTGGCGCTCTATCCGGCCCTGGCCTGCTGGGCCTTTGCCCGCTTCTTCAGTGGCCGTCACTGGAGCCGCTGGCTGCTCGCCTTCCCGGCGCTCTGGCTGGTAGCTGACTGGTTGCGGGGCTGGGTGATGACAGGCTTCCCCTGGCTCTGGTTTGGTTACAGCCAGATCGACGGACCGCTCAAGGGCTTTGCCCCCATATTGGGGGTGCAGGGAATCACGCTGGCACTGCTGCTGTCGACGTCCGCTCTCTGGCTGGTGTGGCAGAACCGCAAACCCGTCTGGCTGCTGGTGCCCGTTGCACTGATCGGTGCCGCCCATGGACTGATGCAGCTCAACTGGGTGACCCGGGGCGAGCCGGTCAAGGTAGCTCTGGTACAGGGCAATATCGCCCAGTCCCTCAAGTGGGATCCGGAGGCCCTGGTACCGACGGTGCGCACCTATCAGGATCTCAGCCGCGAAAATCAGGATGCCGACATCATCATCTGGCCGGAATCGGCGATCCCGGCCATCGAGAAAGAGATGGGCAACTACCTGGAGAGCCTGGACAAGGCGATGAAGGTGAACGATACGGGTCTGCTGGCAGGCATAGTCCACTACGATTTCGAGCAGCAGCGCTTCTTCAATACTGTGCTTGGCATGGGAGTGCAGGACGCTGACGGCAAGGAGGCGTATCACTATGAGCACAAGAACCGCTACTACAAGCACCACCTGCTGCCCATCGGCGAGTTCGTGCCGTTTGAGGATCTACTGCGCCCCATAGCCCCCTTCTTCAACCTGCCCATGTCCTCCTTCAGCCGGGGGGACGAACAGCAACCGAACCTGATTGCCAAGGGGCTCAAGTTTGCCGCCGCCATCTGCTACGAGATCATCTTCCCCGAAGAGGTGCGCCGCAATGTGCAGCCCGATACCGACTTCCTGCTGACCGTTTCCAATGATGCCTGGTTCGGCACCAGTATCGGCCCCTGGCAGCACCTGCAGATCGCCCGCATGCGCGCCCTCGAGCTGGCCCGCCCGCTGCTGCGGGGCACCAACACTGGTATCACTGTCGTCACCGAGATTGACGGCAGCATCATAGGCCAGATCCCGCAGTTCGAAGCAGGTGTGCTGCGCGCCGAGGTACGTCCCGCCCACGGATCCACCCCCTACCTGCGCTTTGGCGACTGGCCGCTGTACGGCATGACGGCCCTGCTGCTGGGGCTCGCGCTGGCGTTGCGTCCACGTGCCCATCCCTGGGCCCGTGAATTCTGATCCGGCACGTTCCGACACCTGTACATCAACAAAAGAGGCGCCCCATGGGGTAATGCCGATCAGTTAAGGATCCATTGACCGATCCTGCTGATGTGTAAAAATCTGAAACCTGTTGATTTGGTTTCGGATTTTTTATGCGTATCGAACAGGCCCTCGATTTCCTTCACGCCAGCAATGCTGCCCAGTTTGAATCACTCTCCGACCTCATTCCCCCTGCGCTCATCACTACCCTGCTCGCCGAAGAGGATGTCGTGACCCTGCGCCGTCGCCGCATACCCATGGAGCGACTGGTCTGGGCCATCATCGGCATGGCTATCTTCCGCAACGTCCCCATGACTCAGCTGGTCAATCAGCTCGATATCCTCTTGCCCGGTGACCGCCCCTTTGTCGCCCCCAGCGCCTTCCTGCAAGCTCGCCAGAAGCTTGGCCACAAGAGCATCGAACGCCTGTTTCACGAGACCGCCTCTCTCTGGCACCAGCAGGCCAATCACCCCGGCTGGGCCGGGCTGCAACTGCTCGCCGTCGATGGCGTGATGTGGCGCACGTCCGATACCCCGGACAATGCTGCTGCGTTTGCCAAGCCCGGCACCCAGCATGGTGAGACCGCTTATCCGCAGGTGCGCATGCTCTGCCAGATGGAGCTGACCAGCCACCTGCTTGTTCAGGCTGTCATGGAGAGTTGCGCCATCAACGAGATGGCGCTGGCCGAGCAGCTCATTGCACGCACACCGGACCACTCGCTCACCCTGTTCGACAAGGGGTTTTACTCCCTCGGTCTGCTCCACGCCTGGCACACCACCGGCAGCGAGCGACACTGGTTGCTACCGCTCAAAAAGGGCACGCAATACGAGGTGGTACGCAAGCTGGGGCGCCAGGATGCACTGGTGCAGCTCAAGACCAGTCCACAGGCACGCAAGAAGTGGCCGCAACTGCCAGAGACGATAGAAGCCCGCTTGCTGACCCGTAGCCTCAACGGCAAGGAGCGCCAAGTGCTGACCTCAATGGTTGACCCGATGCGCTTTCCGGGTGCCGAGATTGTCGAGCTCTACAGCCATCGCTGGGAAATCGAGTTGGGCTATCGGGAGATGAAGCACAGCCTGCAACAACACCGACTGACCCTGCGTAGCAAGAAGGCGACGGGGATACGGCAAGAGCTGTGGGGCGTGCTGCTGGCGTACAACCTGCTGCGCAGCCAGATGGTGAAGATGGCGGCGAGTCTAAAGGGATACACGGCAAGCCAGCTGAGCTTTCACATGGCATCGGTGTACCTCATCCATGAACTGAGTTGCATGCCGTACATGTCCGCGGGAAATATCCCGAAGCGGGTGGCGGAGCTGGAGCAGCAGGCGGGGCAGTTTGTGCTGCCGGCACGAAGGGAACGAAGCTACCCCCGCTGCGTGAAGCCAAGGCCACAGAAATACAGTGTAAAAAAAGCCAATAAAAACAATGCCAGTCAGGCTTAACTGACTGGCATTA
>NZ_JAACFW010000017.1:0-118954 GCF_029237245.1 Aeromonas sp. 5HA1 | reverse complement strand
CATTGCTGGCGTGAAGGAAGTCGAGGGCCTGTTCGATACGCATAAAAAATCCGAAACCAAATCAACAGGTTTCGGATTTTTACACATCAGCAGGATCGGTCAATGGATCCTTAACTGATCGGCATTAGCCTCAACAGGCGGCTTTTTAGCGAAGGCCTGCTCGTTACTGTTCGGGCAGGTTCAGGTCCAGCTTGGCCTCGGGTTTGGCCCCTTCGCTTTCGGCCTTGTGCGCGGCCATCGCTTTCTTCATCGCACGGCGCTTTTGCAGCAAGATGAATCCCACCCCACCGAGCAGGACAACCAGTATCCCAACCCCGCCTAGCAACCATATCAACCAGCCGCTGCTCTCTTTTTCCTCAAATTTGACCTGGGTCGGTACCGCAACCGATGCCACAGGTGTTATCGGAGGGGGGGCCGCCTGCACGGGGAAAATATTGAACGATTTGACCGGCAGTATGACCTGGATCTCGCGGCCCAACCGGGTTGTCCCAAACAGAGTCGCACTCACCTCATACTGACCAACCGCCTTGAGCGCCGACAGATCCACTTCGACTTTGAACCCGGTTGCCACAGCACTGAAAGGCAGACTCTCATTGGTCGTGTTCATCGCCTTGCCCTTGACAACCACGGAGACGGGATCCAGCTCATCACCGTCGATCAAAAATGAGAGCAGGGCACCGACCTCTTGTGACGGGGGCGTCAAGGTGAAGTTGACGGGGAGCGGATAGACAAGGACATCCTGAGACCGGGCCCGGGAGAAGACCTGATTGCCGGTGCTGTACAAAGCCCGATACTTGCCGGCCGGAACATCGAGCAGAGCCTCGGCGGTCATGACGCCATCTCCCGGCACCTCGTCGAGCCCCTTGCCATCATCAAGGTAGCGGCCAAGCACTTCATCCAGAATGGGCTCACCCTGTTGGGTATCATCATTGAAACGCTGCAACTTCACCGTCATGCCGAGATCCGTGAGGTAATACCCGTCTTTGGGCGGCGCATCGTCAATCAACAGCCAGGATTTGAGTTTGATCACCTCCCCTTGATAGAGCTGGGTCGGCAACTGCTCGGTTTCAAGCTTGATGTTCGACAGGATCCGCACCCGATTGTCAGGGTCTACCTCGCCGATGGCCTGCCAAGGACCTGGCATGGGATCACGAATGGTGATGAGATCATGATCCTTGAGCGCCAGCCAGCCCACCTCGGGTGGTGTGACCTTGCCGACATAGAGCTTGCTGCCATCGGGACGCACCAGGATCACGGAGGAGGTGCCCGGCTTACGCGTGACGATGAAGGTAATCTCCTTCACGCCATAATCGATGCGAAAGCGATTATCGAGCAGGGGAATGTCAGAGGGGGCAAACACCTCGTTGGCCGTGACCGTCAATGAGGTCAACAGCAGCAGGCCACTCCATAGCTTGCTCATTGCCGCCACAGGCAGGCACCTCCCTTCTTCTGGACCAGGTCTAACCTGGCCTCGTGCACCGCTTCGATATCGGCGCCGGCGCGCACTACCTTGAGCGGCGGGCGATTGCTCTCCAGTCGACGAATGCTGGTGTCCTGATTGCGCTCGCTCTCACTGCTTTCGGTGGCCAGGTTCAGCTTGGTCTGGCCACCCGTCATCAGCAGGTAAACGTCGGCCAGGATCTCCGCATCGAGCAAGGCGCCGTGCAGGGTGCGGTGAGAGTTGTCTATGCCGTAGCGATCGCACAGCACATCCAGGTTATTGCGTTTGCCCGGGAAAAGATCCCGCGCCATCGCCAGGGTATCCGTGATGCTGCAGATATCCCTGGTTTTGAAGTTGAGCCCGAGCTTGCCGAACTCATAGTCCATGAAGCTCACGTCAAAGGGAGCGTTGTGGGCGATAAGCTCGGCACCACGAATGAACTCGATGAAATCGTTGGCGATCTGGCTGAACGAGGGCTTGTCCGCCAGGAAGGCATCCGTGATGCCATGCACCTGGATGGCCTCGGGATCCACCAGCCGATCCGGCTTGATATAGACGTGGTAGTGATTACCGGTCAGCTTGCGGTTGATCACCTCCACACAGCCAATCTCTATGATGCGGTGTCCCAGATAGATGGGGCCACCGGCTGTGTTCATACCTGTGGTTTCAGTATCCAGAATGATCTGGCGATTCAGTTGGGGTGTGTTCATGATCCAATCTATGTCAAACTTCGGCCTTACCCGCTAGTTTACCCCAAGACTCACGCTAAAAAAGATCGATTGCTCATGTTAAAACACATTGATTTATACACGGATGGTTCCTGCCTCGGTAATCCCGGCCCGGGTGGCTATGGCGCCGTCCTGGTCTATGGCGATCACCGCAAGGAGATTTCCGGCGGTTTTCGGTTGACCACCAATAACCGGATGGAGCTGATGGCCGCCATCATGGGGCTGCGCACCCTCAATGCCGCTTGCCAGGTACGGCTTACCACCGACAGCCAGTATGTGCGTCAAGGGATCACCCAATGGATCATCGGCTGGAAGAAGAAGGGGTGGATGACCTCAAATCGTCAGCCGGTCAAGAACGTCGATCTCTGGAAAGAGCTGGATGCCGAAGTGGCCCGCCATCAGATCGAGTGGCTCTGGGTCAAGGGGCACTCGGGTCACCCCGAGAACGAACGCTGCGATGAACTGGCGCGCGATGCCGCCAGTGGCAAGGAACTCGCCGAAGACATCGGCTACCAGCCCTGACGTGCCATACCCGGTGCCGCTATCGACTCAGGCAAACGCCAGCGACGACGCACCGGGATAAGCGGAAAACGCCGTTTGCGCGCAGCTATTACATAGACGGATGCAAACGGTCTGCAGTAATCCCGCCCCACACTCTCCCGCCACCAGCCGATCCGGCTCTGTTTGCCCATGAACGAATATCCAAAGCGTTCGTCAAACATCACCTCACAACCGAGCAGTTGCAACCAGTCGGTGACCCGTGCCGGGGTGAACATTCGTGCCGACCAGGGCAGACGTTGGCGCAGGAAAGGCAGACAATGACCAATACCGACCAGACTGAGCGGGTTATAGCCGCTGACGATGAGCCAGCCATCGTCGGTCAGCACCCGCTCTGCTTCACGCAGTACCTGGTGGGGATCGGGCGAGAAATCGAGGCAATGAGCAAGCAAACAGGCATCCACACTGCCGGTGCGTACCGGCAAGGCCAGCGGATCGCCCTTGATGTCCAGCAAGCGACCACTGGTCGCCACCCCTATCTGGTTACGAATGGAAGAGCAACCGCAAGAGAGCTCGGCGCTCAGGGCGCCCACTTTAAGCAGATGATAACCAAATAGATGTGGGCACCAGCTATCGAGCCGCTCCTGGATCTCGGCAGCCACCCAGTCCCCCATGGGTAACGCCGACCAGCTGGTCGGGACCTCGATTTGTTGTTCGGTACGTGCCAACTGCATAATGGGGCTCAACTTGGGGTGCGAACGCCATCCAGTTATATAAGATACCCTCCCTAAAGAGAAGCTAACTCATGTATACCGTTATCACAGTTCCTGCCTTTACCGACAATTACATCTGGTTGATCAGACACGAAAATCACTGCCTGGTGGTCGACCCGGGCGATGCAGCCCCCGTGCTGGATCGGCTGGCTGCACTGGACTTGCAGCTCGATGCCATCTTGCTGACTCACCACCACCAGGATCATGTGGGCGGCGTCACCGCCCTGCTCAAGCATTTCCCCCATGCCAGATTGTATGGCCCCAAACATGACCCCATGCCCGATCACCATGGTCAGTGGCTCGATGACGGGGATCAGATCAACTGGCATGGTTTGAGCCTGGATGTGATTCATGTGCCCGGTCATACCCATGGCCATATTGCCTACCACGGCCATGGCATGCTGTTTTGCGGTGATACGCTCTTCTCCGGTGGTTGCGGTCGCCTGTTCGAAGGCACCCCGGCCCAGATGCATGACTCGCTGCAGCGACTCGCGGCCCTGCCCGACGACACCCTCATCTATTGTGCCCACGAATACACTCTCTCCAACCTGCGCTTCGCCTACGCAGTCGAGCCCGACAACAAGGCGATCCAGCAGCGGATCGGCATGATCAGCAAACTGCGCCAGCAGGGCCTGCCGAGTCTCCCTTCTCGCTTGGGCGATGAGCGCGATTTCAACGTTTTTCTGCGTTGCGAGCAGGATTCCGTGAAATTTTCTGCTGAAAAACACGCCTTAAAATGCTTGGAAAATCCAGAGGATACCTTCGCCGTCCTTCGCAGCTGGAAGGACGTTTTTTGAACGAACCTTGATCAAGGGGCCATTGCCCCTTATGATGCCAGCTGTTTTTCAAGAGATGACCTGAGCGAGATGAAGGTACGAACGGCCTTATTGGCGGCGCTGTTTCTCAGCGGCTGCCAAAACCTGAGCCATCAGGATGACCGGGCGCTAACGGCAATCGAGCCGATCAAGTCCCCCCAAGTCAACAAAAAAGCGTATAAAAAGCATTCGACGCGCTTCCTGTTCGGTGACGAACAGATCGACGCACTGGATGACACGGATAACCTGTGGGTGCGTATCAGCGATGATATGCAGTTTGAACCACAGGACAATGCCCGTGTCAGCCAACAGCGTGATTGGTTACTGCGCAACGATAAGCATCTGGCGACCATTGCCAGCCGGGCTGAGCCCTACCTGTATCTGATGGTAGAGGAAATCGAACGGCGTGAGCTGCCAATGGAGCTTATTACCATTCCCATGATCGAGAGCATGTTCGATCCCCACGCCCGCTCCCGCAGCAATGCGGTCGGCCTGTGGCAATTCGTGCCTGCGACCGGCAAGAACTTCGGTCTGCGCCAGGACAGCTGGTATGACGGCCGACGCGATGTATTGGCCTCTACCAATGCCGCGCTGGATTACCTGGAGTACCTGAACCGCTTCTTTGATGGCGACTGGCTGCAAACTCTGGCTGCCTACAATGCCGGTGAAGGGCGCGTGCGAAACGCCATTGTGCGCAACCAGAAGGCCGGTCGTCCCACCGATTACTGGTCTCTCGATCTGCCACGCGAAACCCGGATGTATGTCCCCAAGATCCTGGCGATGGCTGACATGATCCGCAATGCGGACAACTACAATGTCACCCTGCCGGTACTGGCCAACAAACCGCAGCTGCGGGTGGTCAATACCGGAGGCCAGATCGACTTGAATGTGGCAGCTCAGCTGGCGGGCTTGCGTCCGGCTCAGCTGAAAGAGGTCAACCCGGCCCTGAGCCGCTGGTCGACCTCTCCCCAGGGCCCCTATCGGCTGCTGGTACCGGTCGAATATGCCGATACTCTGGAGCTGGCGCTGGCCGATCTGCCACAGGGCGAGCGTATCCGCACCCGCTCCTATCAGGTCGTCAGTGGCGATACCCTCTCCCGCATCGCCCAGAACAACGGGGTGAGTGTGCAACAACTCAAGTTGGCCAACAACCTGCGTGGCAACAATCTGCGCCGTGGCCAGACCCTGATGATCCCGACCGGCAGCAGCAAGGCTGTTGTCAGTCCGGCCGTTCAGAGCAAGCCGCAGCAAGTCGCCAAGCGCAGCGGTGGCAAGCTCCAGTACAAGGTGCGTTCCGGCGACAGCCTCTGGAGCATCAGCCAGGCTCACGGAGTCAATCATGACGAGCTGGCAAAGTGGAACGGTCTCAATGCCAAATCGTCCCTGAAACCCGGCATGAAGCTGGTGATCTGGCCCAAGCAGGGCAAGAGCAGCAACAAGTCCATGGTCTATCAGGTACGCCGCGGTGACTCCCTCTCCGCCATTGCGGCCCGTTTTCAGGTTGCCGTAATGGATGTGATGCGCTGGAATCAGCTCGGCAAGAGTGACTATCTCAAGCCGGGTCAGGAACTGACCCTGTTCGTGAAGAACAGCAGCTGATGTTCAGCACTCCATACGAAAACACCCCGCCAAGTGCGGGGTGTTTTTTTATCAAGTCTTGCTGCTCCTATCCGGGAACATCCATCAGGGAGTGATGGCCTGTGCCGAAAAGCGCGCCATGATGGGATTGTGATCCGAGGCATCGGTGGCCGGGCTGCTCACTTCCACCAGATCCAGATTGCGGTAATAGAGATGATCCAGCGGACGGCCAAATGCGGTACGGCGCAGATCCGGCACAGGAATGGCTTCCTGCAACCCCAGCTCCCCCACCAGCTTGTTCAACCAGAATTCCCGCTTGTCGCTCCAGGTGTTGAAATCCCCGGCCAGAATGACGGGCCCCTGATGACGGCGAATGAGAGCCGTCAGGTCATTGAGCTGTTCGCGGAAGGTGGCCATGCCCAGTTCGAAGTTGACCGCATGCAGGTTTACCACCAACACACCGTCAGGATCGCCCTGCAAGGGGTACAGGCTGACCAGACCAGATTTTGGAATGCGTAGCAGAGGCTCGGGGGAACGAACGCCGCAGACGAAGGCCTGTGGCGTTTTGGCGACCGTCATGACGCCAAATGAAACGCCGCCCTGAGTAAAGGCTTGCAACTGTTGCCACTGAAACTCACCGGCCTTGAGCCAGTTCAGCATGTCCGGACGGGTCGCCGACTCCTGCAACAACACCAGATCCTGGGATTTGGCATACTCGTCCAGCCCCTCGCGCCAGTTTTTACGCTGACCCTTGTAGAGGTTCCAGACTGTGATGCCAAACTCGCGGGGCAAGGCGGTGGAGGCCAGCGCCACCAGTGGCGGCTTCTGGCAGTTGACGCCGGGAATGATGCCCTGCGCCGTGATCATATGATCCTGATCCGGTACCTCGAAACAGCCAACCAACCCCAACGTCAACAGCGACGTACCCAGAATGCGATAACTATTTTTCATTGGCTAACAACCACCTGCCTCTGCATTGTGTCATGACCATCACAAACGTCACCGCTGCCGACTAGGCTCATAGCTCGTGTCCGGCCCGGCTCATCCAGAAGGAATTCAACGATGGCGAGACAGCACCAGTACCGCGTGACATTTTATGATCAACAAGGAAATTGTCATCAAGTGGAGCTTTCCACCGTCTATCAGATCAGACGGGATCCCCAGTGCGATCTCTGTCTGTTCGACACCGAGCAGTGTGTCGGCTCGGAAGAGATGCTGGAACGCATGATACGGCAAAAAACCGGCTTTGAGCAGGAAATATCCATCATCAACGCCCGACTTGTCTGAGCCGGATCAGACGGGTACCGGACGGGATTTACCCTGCTCGTCGATGGCAACATAGGTGAAAATCCCCTCTGTCACGCAGTAACGTTGAGCCTCGTTTGCACGCAGCACCGGCTTGACCCAGACCTCCAGCTTCAGACGCATGGAGCTGCGGCCAATCTTCAGGCAACGCCCGTAGCAACACACCACATCACCGACCTTGACCGGGCTGTGAAAGGTCATGCCTTCGACGGAAACGGTACAAATACGTCCTTTTGCCAGCTCCTTGGCCATGATGCCCCCACCTATATCCATCTGGGACATGATCCAGCCCCCGAAGATATCGCCATTGGGGTTGGTATCGGCTGGCATCGCCAGGGTTCTCAGCAACAGTTCCCCGTCAGGGTGACGTTTTGTATCTACCATCATTACCGCTCTCTCTATCATGAATGGCGGCATGATAGGGGGCGAGCCCCGCCTTGGCAAACCTCAATTGCCCTGCGTTCTCAGCCAAAATGGGCCTTTGGAGCCGCATGTTACCCGGCAGGGAAACACAATTGAACGAAGGCTAGGCAGCCTCAGTGACCCAGTGCGGCCTGCTCGGCAAACCAGTGGGCCGGATCGGGCCAGCGGTAGCTAAAACCGAGGCGCAGGCAGATAAGCTGGCCCTCGATGGGGGCAAAGGTCCCGGCTGGTTCGATGAAGCTGGGTGCCGGCAAACCGAGCAGGCGAGCCGCAAATGGATAGAACTGCTCGCGGCGCGGATGCACGGGAGCGCTCAGGTTATAGGCATCCCCGTTCTCTGCGTGCGCCAGCATCAGCTGACAGGCCGCCACCACATCATCCAGATGCACCAGGTTTACCGCTTGGGCTCCGCCATCGAGGGTCTTGCCCGCCAGAAAACGACCGGGATGGCGATCCGGGCCGTAAAGACCGGCGGGGCGCAGCACCATGGCGCACTCAAAACCGGCGGTCAACACAGCCTGCTCGGCAGCGAGCATTCGCTCCCCTCTGGCGTGGCCGGGTCTGGGCTGCTCCCCTTCCCCCTGCCCTGGCGCCCATACCGAAGTGGCGCTGACGAACAGCACTCTCTGCACACCCGCAGCTTTTGCCAGCTGGCATAGCCGGGCAATGGCCGCAGGGTAATCCTCCGTCTTGCTCGGTGGTACGCAGATCACCAGCTCGCGGCAGACCAGCGGCAAAACATCCAGCCGGGCCGACAATTGCAGCGGCCAGGCCTTCACGCCTTCGGCGGTCAAGCGCTCGGCCTTCTCGGCCGAGCTGACCGTCACTACCACGGCCTGGCCTTGCGCCTGCAACGCCCGCGCCAGCGGCAACCCCAGCCAACCGGCTCCCACTATTCCCGTCTGGTTCCTGCATTCTGTTGTCATTGGCAAAAATCCTGGCAAAAAAAAAACGGCCATCCATGATGACCGTCGAAAGTAACGAAGGAAATAGCTGGATTGACCAGTTACCTCCCACAGCGGGAAAATCGGGAGCGCAGGCTCCTAATTCGTGGGGCCTATGCTAGTGGCAGGCTGGCCAAAAAGCTTTGAAGCGGATCACAGTTGAAAAGGATTTCTGAAAACGGTTTCAATTTTTAATGCGGAGTCAGTGAAAAATTGGCCCATTCAGGGCCAATTTCATCTCATCAGGCGACAGATTCGCGACTGACCAGTTCTGCTTCGAACTTGAGCGTCAGTCCGTCGACCGGCTTGTGATCCAGCAGACGCAAGGCCAGCTCGGCCGCGCGGCCACCCATCTCCTCGATGGGATAGCGCACTGTCGTGAGCTTGGGGTAGATGTAACGGGCATAAGGGATGTCATCAAAACCCACCACAGAGATCTGCTGCGGGATCTTGTAGCCACGCTCCAGCAGACAGGAGATGGCTCCCGCCACCATGGCGTCATTGAAACCGAGCACGGCAGTGAATTCTACGCCCCGCTCCAGCAGCTCGCCCATGGCCACATAACCGCCGTTTTCATCGGCGAAGGCACGGCCAATCAGCGCTGGATCCAGCTCAATGCCCGCCCGTTGCAGGGCGTAGCGGTAACCCGCCATCCGCTGCAAGCCATCCACAAACTCTTCGTCATCCGAGGTCACGAAGGCAATCTTGCTATGCCCGGCATCCAGCAGATGCTGACACGCAGTGGTAATACCGGCCTGGTTATCCAGCCAGACACAGCGATCCTCTGCACCCGGTACCTGTCGGTTGATGAAGACGATGGGGGTATTGCCTGCCACCAGTTCGCTCAGCTCCTCGTCCGGCAGGGCCTTGCTGTGCAAGATCAAGGCATCGCACTGGCGCTGCAGCAGCGCCTGAATGGCATGACGCTCACGTGCCGCATCATGGTTGCCGGACATGACGATGGTGAATTTGTCCGCCTTGTCGACCATGGTCTCGATGCCGCGCATCATCTGGGCGAAAAAGGGGCCACCACACAGGTCCCCTACCAGTACGCCGATGCAGTTGGATCGCTTGCTGACCAGCGCCTGGGCAAAACTGTTGGGACGAAAATTCAGTTCCTTCATGGCCGCCAATACGGCCACACGCTTTTCTGGTGCCACTTGTGCCGTGTTGTTGATCACCCGCGACACAGTTGAAATGGACACATTGGCCAACCGAGAAACGTCTTTAATCGTTGCCACTATCAATTCCTTTGTTGGGGAAGCCTGTCTGTGTTGATCGGGCGATTATATCGAACCTGTCAGACCAAGACGTGGCGCCCGATCACCTGACAGGTTTCCTTTTGTAACAAAACCTTGTGGGATAATAACCATTTTGGGGAAGGAAAGGGAATTGGGCAGCCGCCAGGGCGGCTGCCGTCTCAATAAGCGTGACTCAGCTCGCGTTCGGACATGAAGCGCAACGGCTGTTGCAGCTTGTGCTGGTAGATGAGATCGAACGACAGCACATTCTGCACATAGTTGCGTGTCTCCTTGTAAGGGATGCTCTCGACCCAGACATCCATTGGCCGATTGCGACTCTGCTCCCGCCAGCGTTTCACCCGCCCCGGCCCGGCGTTGTAAGCCGCCGTCGCTAGAATACGGTTGCCGTCATACACATCCAGCAAGCGCTTGAGGTAGGCACTCCCCAACCTGACATTGAGGGTAGGCTCGAACAACTGCTCGGGATTGCGATAAGGCACCCCCAGCTTGCTGGCTGTCTCCTTGGCGGTACCCGGCATCAACTGCATCAGGCCGCGCGCACCCACCGGCGATTCTGCCCGCGGGTAGAGGGCGCTCTCCTGGCGCGACACCGCATAAAGCAGGCTCATATCGACCGAGCGCTCCCGCGCCATCTGGCTGAAGGTCTGCTTGTAGGGTTTGGGAAAACGCAACTCGATCGCATCCCAGGCTTCGGCGCGGATGCTGGCCAGAATAGCCAGCTCATGCCAGCCCTGATTGAGCGCTATATGACCGAACTCGATGCGCTGGGCAACCGGGTTGCGATCCATGTTGTGGACCCACTCAGCGCGCGCCGCCGTGATTTCGTTCATGTCCAGCAGCTCACGCACCCGCAGCAGGAAGGGCCAGCGGTGAGTTGCGGTACGCCAGTCAGGCACCTTGGTGCCGGCGCTCTGGTTCTTGATGCGATAAGGCACGCCGGTACGCTGAGCCGCCATAAAGCCATAGAAGCCGCGCAAGTTGGCCGTTTCCAGATAGAGATCCCGCGCCGGTTTCTTCTGCCCCTGCACTTCCAGCGACCGTGCCAGCCAGTAACGCCAGCGATCCTCTTTCTGCAAGGCCATCGGCATGCGCTTGACCCAACCGGAGAGGCCGCGCCAGTCCTGTTCCCAGATGGCAAGGCGGGCTCTGAGCTCCAGCAGATCCGGGTCATCGAGCCGCACGACAGTGGCATCTACCCAACTGCGCTGGGAAATGGATCGATCCAGCAGCAGGCGACGGGCCACAGCCCGCTCCACCGGCGCCACCTCGGCAGGTGTCAAACCAAAGCGGGAGCGAGCTTGCGCAAGCTGGCGCAACACGGATTCGGGCTGCTGATTGGCATAACGGGCCAGTCCCAGTGACAGCAGTCGCCGCGAGGGCGCTGCCGTGGAAAAGTAAGCCGGATTCATCGCCCTTGCAGGCTGCTCGAACAAGGCGATCATCTGATCGGCGTAAGGCCGCATACCGCTGCCAAGTTGGGCGCCCAGATGGCGGATCAGGTTGGGGTTTTCCGCTTCAAACGCCAAGGTCATGCGGGTCCAGACCTTCTCCTGAGTGCGCAATCCGGCCTGCTGCCAGAGCTGGAACAAAGGGGCACAGGCATCGGGACGGGATTGGCCGCTCAACCAGAGCTTGCCAGCCTCCTGCAAGGCCTGGGTCTGCTGTCCCGTGTAGTAACGGGCCTGATAGTGCATGCAGAGCAGATCGGTGGAACTCGGCTTGGCCGGGTAGAAGCGCAGGAACTGGGACCACTGCTGGCTCTGGGCCAGATGGGTCAGGTAGCTGCGCTCCAGGCGATTGGATTGCGGCGTATCGCCGTGTTCGCGAATGAAACGGGTTACTTTGTCATAGTCTGCCGCCCCGGGCCGAAAGGCCAACTGGTAATAATCCAGATAGGGCAACAGCGGATAATGGGTCAAACGGGCACGAATTTGCTGGAAACGAGCCTGATCGTTGGCACGTACCGCGTCATAGGCCTGACGATAGAGGGACTGATCCATTGTCTGTGCCGCGACTGGCATCAGAAGTCCTGGCACGAACAGCGCCGATAATATGATTCCCTGCACGGCTTTCACCAAAGACGTCTCCATTGAGCAGCAATGCCACCGCCCGCTGGCGGTGGTGTCATGTCCACTCATTCTACCCGTTAACATCAAGGGCTACAGCTCGCCCACCATACTATTTTTCTGCCACCACACAGGTATGGTCGTTGTGGGTCAGACGCCGGACATAGCGCTCCAGATAGGGCACAGGCAGCGGCTTGGAGGCGAGGTAACCCTGATAGAAATGACAGCCCTGAGCTTGCAGGAACTCCAGCTGCTGGCGGGATTCCACCCCCTCTGCCGTCACGTTGAACCCCATGTGACGCGCCATGGCGATGACAGCCTCGACGATGGCCATGTTGTCGCCATCCTTGGGAATGTCCTGAATGAAGGAGCGGTCGATCTTGAGCTCATCGGCCGGCAGCCGTTTCAGGTAACTCAGGGAGGAGTAGCCGGCACCGAAGTCATCGATGGCGAAGCTGATGCCAATGGCCTTGAGCTCACTCATCTTGCTGATGGTGTCTTCCGCATGCCCCAGCACCACCGACTCCGTGATCTCCAGATTCAGGCAGGCGGGGTCCATGCCGGTCGCCGCCAGTACGTCGTGAATGCATTCGACAAAATCGGTGGCATGGAACTGCTTGGCACTCACATTGACCGACAGCTGGGGGATATGGATGCCGTTTTCCTCCCACAGCACATACTGGGCGCACGCCTCGTGCAGCACCCAGTTGCCGATGTCGACGATGAGATCCGTCTCCTCGGCGATGGGAATGAACTCGGCGGGTGAGACCAGTGCCCTCCCCGGCGGTTGCCAGCGGATCAGCGCCTCAACGCCTATGATATCGCCTCCTTCCACCATGTGCTGGGGCTGGTAATAGAGCGTCAGCTCCTGCTGGCTCAAGGCATTGCGCAATTCGTTATGAATGAGCAAGCGACGATCCGCCTGTTGCTGCATGGAGGCATCGAAGAAGCGCCGGGTCTTGCGGCCCGCCGACTTGGCCTGATACATGGCGGTATCAGCCTGCTTGAGCAAGTCATCCACCCCCTGCTCACGCCCAGGAAAGAGGGTAATACCGACGCTGGCACCTATGTGCAGCACCTGCACACCATGGTTGTAAGGCGCAGCAATCTCGCTGATGAGCCGCTCGGCGATGAGGTCGGCCTGCATCTCCGCCTGAGGCGGGCTGGCCGAGAGGGAGGGCAGCAGCAGCACGAACTCGTCACCGCCGAGTCTGGCCAGGCAGTCCCCCTGACGCACCAATCGCTTGAGGCGGCTGGATACCTCCTTGAGCAACCAGTCGCCGGTAGCGTGACCGAGGGAGTCGTTGATGGTCTTGAAGTGATCCAGATCGATGAACAACAGGGCCCCGATCAGGTTGTCACGGCTCGCTTCGCTGAACGCCTGCGCCAGGGTTTCGTGCAACTGACGGCGATTGGGCAGGCCGGTCAGCTCATCGTAGTAGGCAAGATCCTGAATGCGGCGCTCAGCCGCTTTACGCTCAGAGATGTCTTCGAAGCAGATGACAAAATGGCTGATAACGCCTTTGTCATCCTGCACAGGCGTGACGATTTCCCACTGGGGATAGGTGTGACCATCGAAGTGCAGGCGCTGAGTCTCCCCCTGCCAGCGATTGAGGGTATTGAGCTCGTAGCCAAGGCCATCAAGCCCTGACCAAAGCTCATTGCCCAGATGCAGACCTATCACACGCTGGCTGTCAAAACCGGTGATCTGGCTGAAGGCATGGTTGACCCGCAGGATCTTGAAATCAGGATCCGTGATGATGATGCCTTCATGAGTTTCAAACGCCACCGCAGAGAGCCGCAACTGGGCGTCGCTCTGCAGCCGCTCCAGCTCGGCCACCATACGCACGGAGAAGATGGTCAACACTGAGCCCAGATTGGGGATCTCAATTTCGCCGGAGAAAAGCAGGGCCAGATGACCCAGGATCTGGCCATTTCGGTCAAACAGCGGCTGGGCGTAATAACGCTGCCCCGCCTTTAGCTGGGGGTTGAGCTGACAATGGGCCTCAAGGGTGACCACACAGGCTTCACCGCGCCGATAAACCTGCTGACAGGGCATGCCAGCGAGCTCGTACTCCTTGAGGTCGATGCCGTGACAGGCCAGCACCTTGAGGCGATCGCTGCCAGTACGCTCTGCCAGCCAGACCGCATCCGCAACCAGAATATGGGCCAGCTGATTGACCAGGGTATCGAAGAAATCGAGCCCTGTTCTGGCGGAAAGGG
Organism: Aeromonas sp. 5HA1; assembly: GCF_029237245.1. NCBI lineage: Bacteria > Pseudomonadati > Pseudomonadota > Gammaproteobacteria > Aeromonadales > Aeromonadaceae > Aeromonas > Aeromonas sp. 5HA1. The sequence goes on along the minus strand of NZ_JAACFW010000017.1, from coordinate 104,898 downwards.
CCTGGGCCAGCTGGGCCAGCAAGGGGTCTTGCAACAGAGGAAGCTGCTGGGATAACTCGGCAGGCAAGGGGGTGCTGCGGGTGGTATCGAGCGGCGCAAGCCAGCCACAGCAAACCTGCTGGGCGGGGATGTACTGACCGCTCCAGAGCACGTGGCGCACGCTCCCCTCTTCATCGTTCAAATGGCCGATAAACTGGGCCGGTTGGTGCGAGTGATAGAGTCTGGAGAGAAAATCGGAGAATCCGGGTTCATCATCTGCAGCCAGCTGACCGGCCCAGGGGTGTGCGCCCTCCCCTTGCCAAAGCTGGTAAGAGGCATGATCGGACAGGCTCCACTGCTCCTGTTGTCGATCATAAAACCACATCATTTGAGTGGCTTGCTGTTTCATGTACTACTCCAACACCACAACAACCACGTTCAATGCCCGAATAACTTGATAGCGCCCACATTCACAGGTCGCACTACGGCATGACGAGGTGCGGCGGGAAGTGCGAAAGATGCGAGACTAAGCGGTGGAAACCGGACATGAGGTCGACATGCGGCGCTGCCAAGAAGGGACAGAAACGATCCAAGTTTTCCCATACTGCCTGCCTGTTTCATGGAGCTCAAGCGCTTTTTGGTGCAGAACGGGAAAAGATCACAATTTATATCTCCCATGATAGTAAAGGGCTCATTTCGTGACCCAGATCACATTTCATTATTCCCCCATGAGTAATCTGAAGGTGAAGACACAAGCAAGACGACCCGAAGGGGGCCAATATGAAAATCGAAATTACCAGCAAAATCATCGACATTACCCCGGCTATCCGCGAGCGCATTGAATCCCGTTTTGAAAAGCTCGAACGTCTTCAGGTGCCTCTCATCACACCTCATGTGATTGTCTCCAAAGAGCGTCTGATGTTCATCATTGAAGCCACTGCTGGCATCCCCAACGGCAAACTGTTTGCCCAGGCAGAACACGAGGATCTCTACGCCGCCATCACTGAACTGGGGCAAAAGCTGGAGCGTCAGCTCACCCGTCACATCGAAAAACCCATTGCCCGTCGTGCGGCGGCCAGTGCCAAGGAAATTCCCCAGCCGGACGAAGCCGACGCATAATCCACAATCACATCACACCAATTCGAATTCAAAGGCGGGATCTTCCCGCCTTTTTGCATGCTGACTTTTGTACGATCCCCTTCATGCTTGTGCCGCTGTCCTCAACTTAACCAGTGCAACCGCGTATCCACCCCTTCTTGCAATGCATTGAGGACTGGCAACATGAGCAAGGGATCGTCACGCCTTGGTTGATCCGCCAGCTTGTGCTGCCAGCGCTCGCGACCCAGGGGCGAGAGGTTGTCATAGACGGCAGGATCCAGCGCAGCTTGCGGGCCGAGCAAAGGCGGTGATCGCAGCGCCAGCCAAAGCCTCACATCCACCATGGATCCCCCCTGCTGCAACCGCTCATTGAGGTACGCAGATCCCCCATCATCCTCGCCTCCTTGCAAGGGGGTCACGGCCGGTAGTTCAAAATGGCTGCGCCAGACCCGGGTATCTGGCTTGGAAACCCGCACCGGATCGAACCAGGGCTGCTCTTCCACAGCATCGGTCAGCAGGGCCAGGTGCAGACGAAAGTCGGCCCTGTCTCCGTGCTGGAGATCACGGTTGAGACGCTGCCCCAGCTGGGCCTCGTCAACCAACAGCTGATCACGAATCGCGCTGGGTAACATGAGATAACTCTTGGAAATAGTGGTTTCATTGCTTATCGGCCGCAAATCGGATCCTTTGAGCAGGAAAAATCCCGCCAAGGGGTTCACAACGACAGAAGATCTGTTAGTATGCGCCTCGCACTTGTGGAGGGGTTCCCGAGCGGCCAAAGGGATCAGACTGTAAATCTGACGGCTCTGCCTTCGAAGGTTCGAATCCTTCTCCCTCCACCATTTCAAGTGCAGCCAGTACGCAAGTCAGGCCAATAAAAGTATGCAATACCCCGTGGAGGGGTTCCCGAGCGGCCAAAGGGATCAGACTGTAAATCTGACGGCTCTGCCTTCGAAGGTTCGAATCCTTCTCCCTCCACCACTCTTCAGAAAACCCGGCCTGGCGCCGGGTTTTCGCATTTCTGGCCATCCAGGATGTCGTGTGACCCACCATCACACTGCACCCATGAAAACGGGAGGCCAAGGCCTCCCGTTTTTCCCTGCCCTACAGGGTGAAGCGGTAGAAGATGTCCACCGCTTGGGCGACGCCGCTCATGGCCTGCAGATAGAGTCTGGGCATCAGCTCGTAACGCAGTTTGAACTCGGCGATGGGGCTGAACACGCCGACCCCGTACTGGAACTGCAAACCGGGCAACAGGTAGGCCGACAGGGTCACCTGAGTGTTGTTGCCACTGCCGGCGGTATCGAGCGCCACATCGCTCATACCGAGGGATTCCCCCAGGCTGGAGACCACGCCATTGGCCTGGCTGACGGCACCGGCCACCAGCAGGCCGTTGAAACCACCATCTTCACCACTGGTCTGCAGGCCCTTGCCGCGCAGCAGATAGGAGAGCTGTTCTGATTGTGCCATCTGCGGCTCGGAATAGACGGTGATCTTGGGCTTGCTCGCCGGCCCTGTCACCCGCACCCCGACCGTCACCTTGTCCTCTATGGTATCCGGATCCCGATAGGCCTCTATGTTGAGGAAGGGTCGATCGAGCGGGCCTGAGAAGAGGATGCGGCCATCCTTGATGATGAGGTTCTGGCCATAAGCCCTGAAGCGACCATCGTTGAGCACCAGCTGACCGTTGCCCGCCAGTGGCCGGGAAGGCTGCTGGCTGATATTGATGCCGCCGCCCACCCGGGTCTTGAGCCCCATGGCATCGAGCCGAACGTCGTCCCCGAGCCGAATGGCCAGCTTGATGGCCATCGGCAGCGGCGCCGCCTTGGGCACAGGCGGCAGGTCGTCATAGATCACGGTCACATCGTCGGAGACAGAGACAGCACTCTCCGGCAGGCTCTTGACCAGGATCCGCGCCCAGGGAATATCGACCTGACCACTGACCTGGGTCTCCTCTCCCAGCGAGATGGCGATGTCAGGGGAGAGCCGTACCCGTCCCATACCCGGATACTGGGCTTCCAGCTCCTTGCCCTGAATGGTGAGACTGCCCGTTACCGGCATGCTGGCCCAGCTCAGCCAGCCACCCAGCGCCAGCGGGCCCTTGCCCACTAGCATGGTACCGTCAAGCTCGGCCCGGTTGCCTTCTATCTTGAGGTGGGTCACCAGCTTGGAGAGGGTCACCATGTCGGAGTGGGTCTGCACCTCTCCATCGAGCAGGTTGAGCTGACCGAACAGCAGAGGGGACGCCAGTGTGCCATCGAAGCGGGCATCGGCCGAGATGACCCCCTGCAGGGAGCGCACCTCGGGAATGAGGGGGGCAAACGTCGTCAGCTTGAGGTCATCAAACTTGAGCTGGCCCGACAGAGTGCCACGACCGGCCGGATCCTTGATCAGCAGATCGGTATCGATATGACCTATCTGTTTGGAGACAAAGTCGAGCCGGATCGCCGCCTGCTGGCGTTCAAAATCCACCCCCAGTTCGAGGCGCTGATAATCGGTCTTGAGCCCGTCAGCCACAAAGGTGCCCGGTGTGGTGCGCACATTGGCGTGCAGTGTCGGCTGATTGCCACGCCAGCTGGCGCGACCATCGGCTGAGAGCACCGCCTGCCAGCGGAAGTTTTCCGGCAGCCAGGGACGCAGGCGCTTGAGATCAAACTCGCTTAGGGCAAACTCCAGGCTTCCTTGCTGGGCCGAGACCTGGCTCCCCTTGACGCAGAGGCTGGCCCCTTGGGAGGTCAGGCAGAGATCCCCCATGGTCAGCCGCTGGCGTGGCAGATCGAGATCAAGGGCCCAGGGGTCGGTCAGCTCCCAGCGCCGCAACGGCGTCTTCAGCTTGAGCTCCGACAAGGCACCACGCCAGCGATCTCCGCGCAGCCCGCCGCTCAGGTTGAGGTTGGCTGCAACCGGATCGCCCTTCATGGTCAGACTCAGCACATGTTGGTTGAGGTCGCCACTAAGCGTCAGGGCCAGCTGACTGAGGGTGGTTTTTCCCTGCACCAGACTCGCCACCGTCAGCGCCAGTTCACCGGCCGGCTTGTCACCGACCAGAGCATTGCCCTTGATGGCGATCCCTTTCAGATCCGTGCCCGCATAATAGAGACGGCTGGAGACCAGTTCAGTGGTGACCCGCGGCGCTTTCTGATTACCGGTCAGACGCACCTGTCCCTTTATGTCCCCTTTCAGGCCAGGATAGAGCCCCGTCAGATTGGGGGCATCGAGATCCGCATCCAGTCGCCACGCCTGCTGGCTGAGGCTGCCCTTGGCCTGCAACCGGTTGGGGCCGCTTTGCAGTGCCAGAGCCGGGATCTGCCACTCCATCTTGTCGTTGCCGCTGATCTCGCCCTGGATGGCGAGGGGATACTGATTAAGCTTGCCCTCGACTTTCAGCTCGGGCAGTTGCAACTGCCAGTGACCCGCCTCGCTCAGTTCGAAACGGCTGACTATCTTGCCCGCCAGCTTGCCCTTGAGTTCAGGCACCAGTTCGGCGGGATTGATCTCCTTGAATTCGGTGGTGCCCTGCCAGCGAACCCCCTTGTTCCAGGCCAGCTTGCCATCGAGCTTGAGCTCCCCTTTCAGGGCGTTGAGCTGCAGGTTTATCTGGTTGAGTTGTTCCAGATCCCCCTTGCCCGTCAGCGCCAGCTTGAAGGGGGGCACATCCGTGCCCTTGCCGGCGGTATTCAAGGCAAATTGGTAGGCAGAGAGCTTGCCCTTGGCGGTCAGGCTACCCTTGTCCAGCTGATAGCCGGGCTCGTCCTTGGCTGCTTGTTTGGTGACGGTGTGCAGGGGCCAGCCGAGGCGCTTCCACTCCAGCGCCAAGTCAAACGGCAAGTCAGGGTTGAGGGGGGCCAATGACCCTTTGAGGTTGGCGGCCACAGGCCCCTTGGCTTGCAGTGCCAGCGCCAGCTTGCCCACTGAGCCACCCAGGGTCAGGGTCGCCTGCTCCCCTTTCAGTTCACCATCCAGCAACCCCTTGCGGGCCTTGGCATCCAGGGTCAACGCCAGCGGATAATCCTCGGTCAGCCGGACATGGCCCTTGAGCGCCAGATCCGCCATGGCATGGCGCAGGGAGAGCTCGCGCACCTCGATGCGCTCCTCTTTTGCCGTGGCCGACAACCGCAGAAAATCGAGCCCTTCGAGCAGCTCCCCTTGCTGGTAGTGCAGCTTGGTGGCATGCAAACCTTCCAGCTGGATCGGGAATGGCAAGTGAATGGCAGGCAAGGTTATGGGTGCTGCCTGCTCTGCCTTGCCCTTGCCCGCCTTCTGCGCCTTGGCGCTCAGCATGGGTTGGGTGGCGGCCTTGTCTGCAGTTGCCTTGTCTTTGGTCGCTTTCTCTCTGGCAGCCTTGTCTGCAGCTGGCTTGGCTGCATTGGCAGGCGGTGTCTCGGCCAGGATCACGCTCAGACCATCGAGCACGGGCCCACGCACTATGAGCCCCTTGCGATTGAGGGAGGCACCGATATCCAGCGACGTGAGGGTTACCGCGACCCCGGGTACCGCCAGATCCAGATCTGCCACCTTGAGGCTGTCGATCTGAATTTTCAGCGGCAAGGGCCGCCAGACAAAAGGCTCCGATGGCGTTTCCGGTGTCGGTTCAGACTCGGCAACCTTCACCACAGGATGGGTAACCGACAGGGATTTTATCCAGAGCTTGCCCTGCAGCAGCTTGCCAAGATCCCAGTCGAGCACGGCGCGATCCACAGTGACATCCACCAGTTCATCCTGCCAGCCGACCCCTTCCAGGGTCCAGCCGTAGCCCAGTTGGCCAGCCACCAACTCCCCCTTGAGAGAAGGCAGCGCAGCCCTGGCCTGCAACCACAGCCACTTGTTGCCCTGGTGGGTGAACCCCAGCAGGCTGACGCCGATGAGCAGCAAGAAGACTAGCCCCATCAGCCAGAGAAAAATGCGTTTTACCCAGATCACAGTGCAGACCCCCGCGAAACATGCAGCCGCAGCGGCCAAAGAAACGTGCGTTCAAACGAAATCATAATTCAGGCCCCAGCGCGAAATGCAGCCGCAGCGGCTTGTCTTCCTCGGAAATGCCCACAGCCAGATCGAGCCTGACCTGACCTATGGGGGTCACCCAGCGCACACCAACACCGGTTCCTATCTTCCAGGCTTCGCTGTAATCCTCGGTCGCCGTGCCGCCATCCACGAACAGGGCGCCGAGCCACTTGTCGCTGAACCGGTAGTTGTATTCGGCACTGGCGGCGCTCACGTAGCGCCCCCCCAGCAACTTGCCATCACTGTCTCGCGGCGAGATGGTCTCATAGCCGTAGCCACGTACCGTCTGATCGCCCCCGGTAAAGAAGCGCAAGGAAGGGGGTACCAGCGAGAAGCTGTCCCCTATGATGGCGCCCTGCTCGGCCCGCAGCAGGAAGCGGTGATCATCCCCCAAGGTGCGCAGCCACTTGCTGCGGCCCCACACCCGCATGAAGCTGATATCCGATCCCCAGTAAGGGTCGGAAAACTCCAGGGTCAGTTGCTGGCGATCACCCCAGTCCGGTACCAGACCACCTCGCACCCGCAGCCGCGACCAGGAGACGCCGGGGATCAGCAGCAAGCTGTTCCCTTCATCCTTGCCCTGCACATAGCTTTCGTTTTCAAGCCGGATGAAGACGTCACGGTCCCATGTCTCCGGACGCCGCGTCCAGCGGTGGACGCTGAAGGTGGCGAGATCGGAGCGGGTGTCATTGTTGTTGGTATAGCGATAGCCGGTTTGCAGGGAGTAATAATCCCGCAGCGGGTTGCCCACCGGGATCTGGTAATCGAAGCTGAGATCGGCCTGAGGGGCGGAGACATTGGCGGTCGCGTTGAGGCGGTGACCATAGCGGTTGACCCAGGGCTTCTCCCAGGTGGCACTCATGCGCGGGCCCACGTCGGTGGCAAAGCCGACCCCCGTCTCAATCTCGTGGTCAACCCGGTTGGACAAGGTGACCTGCACAGGCACACGGTTACCCTCGGCCTGACTGATCATGGGCTTGATATCCACCTGCTTGAACAGCTTGGTGGAGGAGACATCCTGCGACATCTCGGCCATCCGGATCGCCAGATAAGGGTCGCCACGCTTGATGTTGATGAGCGGTCGAATGAGGCGCAGCGCCTCCGGTGTGGCGTCGTAGTGGATCTCGCCAAAGTGATAGCGGGGGCCGGAGCGGAACAGGATGAAGATTTCGGCCGTGCCCTGATCCGGGAACACCTTGACCTGGCTCTTGCTGATCTTGGCATCGAAATAACCCCGGGCCAGCCCCAGGTTACCCAGATCCGCCTTGATGGATTCGTACTTGCCGTGGTTGAGGGCATCGCCCTCTTTCAAGGGCAGCTTGTCCAGCAGCTCGCTGTAAACCTCGTCGCTGCCCGCGTCCCCTTCCAGCAAAATATCGAGGCGAGAGATGATGACAGGCTTGCCCGGATCCACCTCTATCACCACCTTGGAGGGAGCCTGCTTGTCGCGACTCAGGGTGATTTTGGGCTGATAGTAGCCATAGACCTGCAAGGCTTTTTGCACGCTCTCGGTGATCTTGGCGCGCGCGGGGCGGAACTGGCGTTCCTGATAGACAGGCAGGGCATTGAGGTAGGCTTCAACGTTGCTCTTGTTATCCCCTCTCAGACCCTTGATCTGATAGGTGAGCTTGGCCGCCATGGCGGGCGTGACAACCAGCAGCAGACAGAGGCTCAGGCCAAGTGCACGAAGCCCGCGACGGAACGCCCGTCCGGGCGGTGAGATCCCTGCTGGCAGGGGCGGATTGCATCCTGTCAAACGTCAATTTCCCCGAAGAACATGATTAAAATAATGCAGTATTCAGAACGATAATGAGGCTCACTCGATGGCAAGCGCGCCTCATCCTAGCATATCCCCAGCCCAACATCAGAGCGGGGTGGCATTGAAATTCACCATATTATTGAAGCCTTTGCCGACCGGGTGACCCCCTTTACCCCCGCGCCGGCCACGCTGACCTGCACCATTGCGGGTAAAAAGGGGAATTCCTCGCCCGTCAGGCCATGAAGTACCGCCTCAACGGCGGCGACTCACGTCAAGGACCCACTCTCCAGGCGCCCCGGATGATGCGACATCCATTGTCGGCAAACGGTCAAAATGACATCACCGCCCTCATGGCCTGCCCCCAAACACTGGCCCTGGCGTCCCCCTCCCTTGAAGGCATGTCTATTTAGACGATATAAATCAATTGGTTGAGTAACAATAATCAAAGCCTCGTTCACCTCAATCGATTTATCCCGCTGCCACCTTGCCTCTCCCTCCACCACACTGGGTCTATCAACAAAGGGACGCACATCATCTTCGCCAGCCTTGGCGTTATTCATTGAGGGGACACATCATGCATGCACGTAGCGAACAGATGGCTGACTATATTGCCGATCGTCTCGAATTCATCACTTTTCTCGCCTGTTGCAGCGCCATGCTGGCCTTGCTGACGGGCATGAACGGCCAACAGGCGCTGGCCTTTACTGCGCTCAATCTGCCGTTCGGGCTCGCCATTTTGCTGGGGCTAGCCATGCTGGCACCGCTGCCAGCACACTGGCGCCTGCCGGGTGTCACCCTGCTGCTGGCGGGCAGTGCGCTGGCCACCCTGCAACTGGGTGGCAACTGGCTCAACCCCCTGGCCATCTGGAGCCTGCATGCCCTGCTGGGGCTGGAAATACTGTGGCAATCACGCCCAAGGGCGCATCTGACGGCTCACCTGCGTGGCTAATGCCAGAGTCCGGCTGACGTGTGCGATGAATTGGGGTAATCTTGCGCCCCGATTTGCCATCCGCCGAGGAGCACCCGAATGAAGAAAGCCTGTGCCCAGCACATCCTGGTCAAGACCGAGAAGCAGTGTCTGGAGATCAAGGAGAAACTTGCCAAGGGAGCCGACTTTGGCCAGATGGCCAAGCGCTTCTCCACCTGCGCCTCATCCAAGCGCTCGGGGGATCTGGGGGAGTTTTCGAAGGGTGACATGATCAAGCCGTTTGACGATGCCGTGTTCAAGGGTGAGCTGCTGACCGTACTCGGCCCTGTGCGCACCAAGTTCGGCTTTCACCTCATCAAGGTGCTATACCGCAACTGATTGCTCATAAACGGATGGCTCAGAGCTCGGGTGACAACACCAGGGGCCAACCGCCGCACCGGCGGGCATAGAAGCCAAAGCGCCAGGGATGGCGTTGTGCCCAGTTATCCATCTCGGGTGCCGGCGTGAACCGGCTGTCCGGCCAGAGCGATACTCGGCTAGCCCGACCATGCAGGGCCTGCCAGCGGGTCAGGCTGATGTCAGCCAGACGCCATTGAAAATCATCCCTTGGCAACAGCGCAGGGGCGAATGCCTGACCACGGTTGCAATATTGTCCGCCCCCATCATTGCCATCCACCAGTTGCCAGAAAATGTTGAGCAGATCCCCATATCCCACCAAAGCCGGATCGTATTCGATGCGTACCGCCTGACGCCGCATCGCCCTCTTTTCAGCGTCCGGGTTTCCTTTCAGCTCGGGTGTGACATAACCGGGCTCGACCCGGGTCACGCCGGGCACGCCTTCATAAATGATCTCGGCGCGCCACATGTCCCCTGCCGCCATGACAGCGCTGTCCGCCCAGAGCGGTGTGCTTTGGAAAAGCAGCAGGATTGAGATAAATTTACTAACGTTATCAGTCAATTAAGTTTATCCTTCTGGGCACATGTCCATCATAACCAGTGGATCCCCGTTATGCCCAGTTATTTGTGGTGGCCACTGCTGGCCTGGATGCTGCCCCTCGCTGGCGCCCTCGGCAGTCGCATGCATCTCTGGCCCTGGTGGGCAGGCTTCGCCCTCTGTCTCGTCAGCGCCCTGATAGCCCTTGGTCTCTTGTTGCGCCTGCCCTGGAGCCGGCACAAGGTGCCAAGTCTGTGGGGCATAGTTCCCCTGTTGCTGCCCCTGCTGTTTGTGGTGCAAGCACTGCGCATGCCGCTGACCAACGATGTCAGCACGGATCCCTATCATCCCCCCGCCCTTGCCTGGGCTGCCGAACTGAGAAGCCCGCAGGATCTGCCGATAAATCCGGCCCCCTTGCAAGTATTTGAGAAAAATCCCGGTCCTCTCTATACCAGAGCCTCCCCGGTCGAGGTGATCACGGAAGCGAGCGAGCTGATGGAAGAGCTCGGCTGGCAGCAACGACCGAGCCCAACCGGCATTGATGCCGTCGTCACCTCTCGCTGGTTCGGCTTTCAGGATGACGTGGCCTTGAGGGTCTTCACGGGTCCCAAGGAGACCCGAGTCGACATGCGCTCTGCCTCCCGTCAGGGGCGCAGCGATCTGGGTGCGAATCGGGCTCGGATCCATGCATTTCTGGATCTGCTCAACGAACGGTTAGGCGGTGCCTATAAACCCAAGATGAAGAAAATTGAAGAGGATCAGTATGCGCGTTGAGGTCAAACCGGACCGGGAATATGCCTGGTTTATTCGCCCCTTTTTCTGGCTGCAAAAACGCAACTACGGTCAGGTGCTGATCCCGGGCAAATGCTGGGGCCGCTCACCACGGCTGTTTGCCGCCGTGGCCACCCTGTATGGTGTCATCAACCGCAAGCGCTCTCCCATCGATCCCGTGCTGCGCTCCCTGGTGACGGTCAGGGTCTCCCAGCTCAACTGGTGTCGTTTCTGTGTCGACATCAACGCCATGACCCTCATCAAGCGAGCGGGCTCCAGCGACAAGGTGGAGGCGCTGGCCCACTGGCGCACCAGCCCCCTGTTCGACGAACGGGAAAAGGCGGTGCTCGACTACACCGAAGCCATGACAGGGCTCGATGGGGTGAGCGACGAGCAGGCGGCTCGCCTCAAGCCCTGGTTCGATGACGATGCCATGGTGGAACTGACCGGTCTTGTCGCCTTCCAGAACATGTCGGCCAAGTTCAATGCGGCCCTCGATATTGCCCCCCAGGGTTTCTGCCAGTTGCCGGTGCAACCTGAGCGCCCCGTGGCAGCTCAAGAACAGCAGCCCGGCAAGGACGCCTGATGAAGCGCGCCCGCCTGCTGCTCCTGCTGGTGATGGGGTGCCTGATTGGCGCCTTTTTCACCCTCGATCTCGGCCGCTACCTGAGCCTGTCCCAGTTGCAGGCCCACCAGGATGCACTGGCACAGCTGGTCGACACCCATTTTGTCGCCGCCTGCCTGCTGTTTGTGGCTCTCTATGTGATCAGTACCGCCCTCTCACTGCCCGGCGCCAGCCTGCTGACCCTGGGGGGCAGCGCTGTATTCGGTATTGGCTGGGGGCTGCTGCTGGTCTCCTTTGCCAGTACGCTCGGAGCCACACTGGCTTTTCTCAGCGCCCGCTTCCTGCTGCGCGACTGGGTACTCAGGCACTTTGGCGACAAGCTGGCCACGTTTCAGGCCGGCATGGCAAAAGACGGCGCAGCCTACCTGCTGAGCCTGCGCCTCATCCCGCTCTTCCCCTTCTTTCTGGTCAATCTGTTGATGGGGCTCACCCCCATCAGAGTCAGTACCTACTACTGGGTGAGCCAGCTTGGCATGCTGCCCGGCACCTTCGTCTATGTACTGGCGGGGAGTGAGCTGGCGACTCTCACCAGCACGGGCAATATTCTCTCCCCCGGCCTGATGGTGGCGCTGACCCTGCTGGGACTGATGCCCTTTCTGATGAAGAGGGCGATGGCATGGCTGGCCCTGCGTCGCCTCCATGCCCCCTATCAAAAGCCAAGCCGCTATGACTACAACCTGCTGGTGATAGGTGCCGGCGCCGGCGGCCTGGTGACCAGCTACATTGCCGCGGCGGTGAAGGCCAAGGTGGCGCTCATCGAGAAGCACAGGATGGGCGGGGACTGCCTCAATACCGGCTGCGTTCCCTCCAAGGCACTGATCCGAAGTAGCCGCTTTGCCGCGGAGCAGCGCAGGGCCGGGGAACTGGGTTTTAGCCCGAGTCAGGCCCGCGCCGATTTTGCCGCCGTGATGGCGCGGGTGGCACAGGTGATCAAGGAGGTCGAGCCCCACGACTCGGTGGCACGCTATCAGGGCCTAGGCGTGGAGTGCATCGAGGGCGAAGCAAAACTGGTCTCTCCCTGGGAGGTGGAGGTGAATGGCCAGCGCCTCACCAGCCGCCATATCGTGATCGCCACCGGGGCAAGCCCCCTGGTGCCGGATCTGCCCGGATTGGCCGACACGCCTTATCTCACCTCGGATACCGTCTGGCAGCTGCGCACCCCGCCCCGCCGCCTGCTGGTGCTGGGCGGCGGCCCCATTGGCTGCGAGCTGGCCCAGAGCTTCGCCCTGCTTGGCATTCCGGTCACCCAAGTGGAGCTGGCCGATCAGCTGCTGCCTCGTGAAGAGCGCGACGTAGCCGATGCCGTGCAGCACCAGATGGCGGCGGACGGCGTCACCCTGCTCACCAGCTGGCGTGCCGAGCGGGTCGATTATTTGCCGCAAGAAGGGAGTGAGCAAGGGGAACACCTCCCCATCCGGCTCCACCTGTGTCGGGGCGATCAACGCCTGATGGTTGAAGGGGATCAACTGCTGCTGGCACTGGGACGGGTTGCAAATGTAAGCGGCTTCGGCCTCGAAACGCTGGGGGTCGAGCTGGCGCCACGCGGCACTATTGCTGTCGATGGTTTTCTCGCCACCAACTACCCCAGCATACTGGCGGTGGGGGACGTGGCAGGACCCTACCAGTTCACTCACTTTGCCGCCCATCAGGCCTGGTATGCCGCCGTCAATGCCCTGTTCGGCCAGTTCAAGCGCTTCAAGGCGGATTACAGCGTGATCCCCGCGGCGACCTACACCAGCCCGGAAATTGCCAGGGTGGGTCTCAACCGCAAGGAGGCCATGGCTCAAGGAATCCCCTTCGAGGTGACCCGCTTCGTGCTAGGGGAGCTGGATCGCGCCATTGCCGATGGGGAGCGCCATGGCTTTATCGAGGTGCTGACGATGCCCGGCAACGACAAGATCCTCGGCGCCACCATAGTGGGCACTCACGCCGGTGAGCGGCTCGCCGAATTCGTGCTCGCCATGCGCCACCAGCTGGGGCTTGGCAAGATACTCGCCACCATCCACGCCTATCCCACCCTGATGGAGGGGAACAAGTACGTGGCCGGTGAATGGAAACGGGCCCATCAGCCCACTCGGGTGCTGGCCCTGCTGGCCCGTTATCACCACTGGCGCCGCGGCGCCTGACCCTTTGCCCAAGGTAACGCCCATGTTCAAGACCCTGCCTTTGCTCAAATCCCTGTTGTGCTCCCTGCCCCTGCTGGCAAGCGGCACACTCTTTGCCGATGACACTGCCGACGAGGGATCCCGTTGGCAGCAGACCCTTGATCAGGCGAAGGGCCAGACCGTCTACTTCAACGCCTGGGGCGGCAGCCCGGAGATCAACACCTATCTGGTGTGGGCGGGGCAGGAGCTTGAGCGTCAGTATCAGGTCAAGCTGGTGCAGGTGAAAGTGGATGACATAGCCCAGAGCGTCAGCCAGCTGCTGGCCAACAAACAGGCTGGCAAAACTACGGGCGGCCCCATCGATCTGCTCTGGGTCAACGGCGAGAATTTCAAGGCGCTCAAGGAGCAGGGGCTGTTGGGTACCCCCTTCAGCCATGAGCTGCCCAACCTGGCCCTGGTGGACAAGAGCCTGCCGGTGAATGAGGACTTCACGGTACCGGTAGAGGGACTGGAAGCGCCTTGGGGCATAGGCCAGCTCAACCTGATGGTGAACAGGGACGAGGTGAGCAATCCCCCCCGCTCCGCAGAGGCGCTGCTCGCCTGGGCCAAGGCCCATCCCGGTCGTTTCAGCTATCCCAAGCCGCCCCAGTTTCATGGCTCCAGCTTTCTCAAACAGATATTGCTGGAGCTGACCCCGGCTCCTGACCCACTCTATCGGGAGGCAACCGATGCCGATTTTGCCAGACTCACAGCGCCGCTCTGGGTCTGGCTCGATGAACTGCACCCGGTGCTCTGGCGCAAGGGCAAGCTGTTCCCCACCGGCGCCGCCGAGACTCGCCAGTTGCTGGATGACGGTGAGCTGGCCATGGCCATCAGCTTCAACCCGCAAGAAGCGCAGAGTGCGGTGCAAAACGGCGCCCTGCCCCCCAGCGTGGTGGCCGTGGCCATGGAGAAAGGGGCGCTCACCAACAGCCATTTTCTCGCCATCCCGTTCAACGCCAACGCCCGCGCGGGTGCCAAGGTGGTAGCCAACTTTCTGCTGAGCCCAGCAGCCCAGGCCCGCAAGGCCGAGCCCGCCTTTTGGGGAGATCCCAGCGTGCTGCGCAGCGACGCCTTGCCAGCGACCACCAAACAGGTACCAGCCCTGCGCTTCAAGGCGGTGGCTGAGCCCCATCCCAGCTGGCAGACCAAGCTCGAAGCGGCCTGGGCCGAGCGTTACGGTCACTGATGACGGCAGGACTCGGCAACGCCATCCGCCGCACCCTCGGCTGGCGCCCCATGTTTACCCTCCTCTGCGCCCTCCTGCTGGCCGCCCCCCTGCTGGGAGGGCTGTGGCTGCTGGTGACACAGGGGACACTCAGCCCGCATATTCAGTGCCTGCTGGCCCAGCCCGGGCTCTGGCACTCGGCAGCCTTGAGCTTCTGGATTGCGGCTGCCTCCACCCTGGGCAGTCTGCTGTTGACCGCACTACTGCTGGCGTACAGCGTCAAGAACGGGGAAGAGAGCCGCAGCTTTCGGCTGCTGCGCCGTCTGCTCTCCCCCCTGCTGGCGCTGCCCCACGTCGCCTTTGCCATCGGTTTTGCTTTCCTGCTCGCCCCCTCCGGCTGGTTGTTGCGGCTCGTCTCTCCCTCCTTGACCGGTTTTGAGCTGCCCCCGGACTGGCAGACCATCAAAGACCCGGTCGGGCTCGGTCTTATCCTGGCGCTGATCCTCAAAGAGACCCCTTTCCTGCTGCTGATGGCACTGGCAGCGCAAGAACCCGCCAAGCTGGCCCGCCAGCAGTGGCTTGGCGCCAGCCTGGGTTTCAGTGCCCCGCAGATCTGGTGGCGCCTGTTGTTGCCTGCGCTCTGGCCCGCTCTGCGCCTGCCCCTCTATGCGGTGGCCGCGTACGGAGTGGCCGTGGTGGATCTCGCACTGCTGCTGGGACCCGATGCCCCTGCCCCGCTGGCCGTGCGGCTCTGGCTCTGGTATCAGGATCCAGACCTTGGCTGGCGCGGCGCCACCGCCAGCGGCGCCCTCTTGCTGCTCGCCATCAACCTGCTGCTGCTCGCCGGTTTGCGGCTGCTGGAGTGGGGCCACACGACTGTCGGCAAGCACGCCTGGCTCGATGGCCGGCGCGCCGAGCCAAATCCGCTGATAGCCAGATTGACCTGCATCACAACCTTTACCCTGATGGTCATCAATCTGGCGGTGCTGGCAGCCTTGGTGATCTGGTCGCTGACCCGGCGCTGGTCCTTTCCCGACCTGCTGCCTGGTCAGTGGAGCGGCCACCATTGGCATGCACTCCTGCCCGGCCTGATGCCCCTGCTTGTGACGAGTGCCCTGCTGGCACTGGCGAGCGGACTGCTGGCGCTGCTGATGGCGGTATTGAGTCTGGAGGCCCAGCAAGGCCGTCGGCCCTGGCCCCTCTGGCTCATCTGTTTGCCACTGCTGCTGCCCCAGGCCAGCCTGCTGTTTGGCATCCGGCTGGGGCTTGACTGGCTGGGGGGCGGGATTGGGTGGGACTGGGTGCTCTGGAGCCAGCTGCTGTTTGTCTTCCCCTATGTCTATCTCTGCCTGCAGGGGCCCTATCGCCAGTTCGACCCGCGCATCACTCAGGCCGCGCTCACCCTGGGGGCCAGCCCCTGGCACGTCTGGTGGCGGGTGAAAGGGCCCCTGCTGGCACGTCCGCTGCTCTTTGCCTTTGCGGTGGGGGCAGCGGTAAGTCTGGCCCAATACCTGCCAACCCTGCTGTTTGGCGCAGGCAGAGTGGTCACCATCACCACTGAGGCGGTGGCCATCGGCAGCGGCCTCAACCGGCGGCTGGCTGGCCTCTATGGCCTGCTGCAACTGCTGCTGCCCCTTGTCATCTATCTGCTGGCACTCTGGCTGCCAGCCCGGCTCAACCCTGCGCTAAAGGACGCCCGATGAACACGAGAAGCTGCCGATGCTAAACACAACCCCACTTCATCTCTACCTCGATGAGAACCTGCTGCTGTCGCTGCCTGCGCTACAGGTTGCCCCCGGTGAGGTGCTGACCCTGATGGGCCCCAGTGGTTGTGGCAAGAGCTCACTGCTGGCGGCACTGGCAGGAGTCTTGCCGCCCTGGGGGCCGATCAGGCTGGAAGGGGATATATGGCTGGGTCAACGGCTGCTCACCTCACTGCCTCCCCAGACCCGGCGTATCGGCATGCTGTTTCAGGATGACCTGCTGTTTGCCCATCTGACGGTGGCTGAAAACCTGATGTTCGGCATGCCTGCCACCCTCAAGGGCGCGGCGGCCAGACGGGCAAAGGCGCTGGACACGCTGGCAGAAGTAGCGCTGGTCGATCAGGCCGACAAGCTGCCGGGAGCACTCTCCGGCGGCCAGAGGGCGCGGGTCAGTCTGCTGCGGGCTTTGCTGGCAGAACCCAGGGCCCTGTTGCTGGACGAGCCCTTTTCCCGCCTCGACAAGCCGCTGCGCGCCGCCTTCAGAACCCTGGTGTTCGAGCGACTCACAGCCTTGGGCATCCCTGCCATTCTGGTTACCCATGACGAGGAAGATGCGCCGGGGGCTATCCTGACGCTCACCACTCCCTGTTTTACCAAAGAGGACACCGACCTTGTTTGACCGCCATCTGATCCCCCTTATTCGCAGTCCCCTCACCCGGCTGGCCAAACCCCTTTGCCGAGCCGGGATCAGCGCCAACCAGATAAGCCTGACCGGCTTTGCCATCGGCATGCTGGCACTGCCACTGCTGGCCCTGGAGCTCTATTCCTGGGCGCTGCTCGTCATCTTGTTCAACCGGCTGCTGGACGGGCTCGATGGCGCTGTGGCGCGAGAGACGAAGATCACCGACTGCGGCGGCTTTCTGGACATCACCCTCGATTTCATCTTCTACGCCGCCGTAGTGCTGGGGTTTGCCCTGAGTGCCCCCGCCAACGCCCTGCCCGCCGCCACCCTGCTGTTCGCCTTCATGGGCACGGGGTCGAGCTTTCTGGCCTTTGCCATCATGGCGGGCAAGCGGGGGATTGAAAATCCCGTCTATCACCACAAGTCCCTCTATTATCTCGGGGGCCTGACGGAGGGCAGCGAGACCATAACCCTGTTCGTGCTGATGTGCCTCTGGCCCGCCGGGTTTGCAACCCTGGCCTACGGCTTTGCCCTGCTCTGTCTTGTCACCACCCTGACCCGGCTCTGGAGCGGTTACCATACCCTTGGCGAGTAACGTTATTCGGGCTTAGGGCATAGGGGCGCGGAGCGCACCAACCTATCGGCAGGCCACGAGTTTGAGCCCTCATCCATGCACTGAGCACTTGCGCATGGATGACAATGTTTTACCATGTCGACACTCTTTTTCAGGCTCATGAGAACCTTATGCGTCGCCTTGTCTCCGTGCTCACTCTTTCCCTGTTTCCCCTGCTCTACGGTTGCAGCAGCACGCCTGCCCCCAAACCCGTGGCCAAGCCGTTCAAAAGTGCCTTCATCAATCAGACGCCACAAATACAACCTGCTTACAGTCAAGGGGTTAGCAAGGGAGACTTCGCCAATCGCAACAACGTGGACAGCTTCGTCCAACGCATGGTCGAGAAGCACGGTTTTGACAGCGTCGAGCTGCATCGACTGCTGGCACAGGCGGATCGCTATGACTGGATAATACGGCTGATGGATGCCCAGGCCCCCACCACCGCCAAGCCAATCGGACCGACCGGCGCCTGGAATCGCTACCGCGCCAAGTTCATCACGCCGGACAACGTGCAAAATGGCGTCAACTTCTGGCGTGAGTACGAGAGCGAGCTCAACCGTGCCGAACAGGAATATGGGGTGCCGCCCGAAATCATCGTCGGCATCATAGGCGTGGAGACCCGCTGGGGTCGGGTAATGGGCAAGACCCGCATTCTGGATGCGCTGGCGACCCTGGCCTTCGACTATCCGCGCCGCGCCGAATTCTTTACCGGCGAACTGGAGGCCTTCCTGGTGATGACCCGGGATGAGGGGATGGACCCCACCGAACCCAAGGGCTCCTACGCCGGCGCCATGGGGTATGGCCAGTTCATGCCATCGAGCTTCCAGCGCTACGCAGTGGACTTTGACGGCAATGGCCACACCAACTTGTGGGATCCGGTGGATGCAATCGGCAGCGTGGCCAACTACTTCAAGGCGCATGGCTGGGAGCAGGGTCAACCGGTAGCGGTGCGTGGTCAGGGCCAGCTGCCCGGCTATGAGCATGGCTTTCAGACCCGTTACCCGATCACCACCTTGCACCGCGCCGGTCTGAATCCTATCAGCAACCTTGGCAACCACAGCGAAGCAAGCCTGCTGCGCCTGGATGTCGGCACCGGCTATCAATACTGGTACGGCCTGCCGAACTTCTACACCATTACCCGCTACAACCACAGCACCCACTACGCCATGGCGGTGTGGCAGCTGGGGCTGGCGGTCAAGGCTGCCAGAGGCGGTTACTGAGTCAGGCTGCTTGCCAATAAAACGGGCCCAACGGGCCCGTTTTTATTACTCGTTTTCCAGCAACCAGCGTTTGAGCAAGGCAGCCAACTGAGCCTGTTCAGCCTCGGTCAGTGGCGCCAGCAAACGCCGCTCGTTCGCCACATGCCGCTCGACAGCCCGATCGACCAGTTCGTGCCCAGACGCCGTCAGGCAGACCAGCAGGCTGCGCCTGTCGCTCGGCGCCGCCTGTCGCTCGATCAGGCCACGCTCTGCCAGCTTGTCGAGCCGGGCCGTCATGGCCCCGGAGCTCAACATGGCAGCTTGATAGAGCGCGGTCGGCGTCAGCGGTTCACCGGCCCGGCGCAGGGTCGCCAGAATATCGAAGTCGCTGCCCAGCAGGCCGCACGTCTTGAGCTCTTCGCTCACCTCGCGGCCGGCGATCGCCGCCATCCGCGCCACCCGACCCAGCACCCCCATGGGAGAGCAGTCGAGATCCGGTCTTTGCCGGGCCCACTGGGCCAGCAGCATATCTACATGATCACTGTCCATCTTGGTCACTTATCTTTTTATCGAGATACTTGATAGTAAACCAATTTGAGACTAAGTTATCTTCACAAAAAGATACTTCATAAAGAGATAAGCCATGCCACTGCTGATTGCCTTGCTGGCCCCCCTGCTATGGGGCAGTACCTATGCCGTCGTCAGCCTCTACCTGACTGACTACTCCCCCTACTGGGTGGCCGTGTGGCGGGCGCTGCCGGCCGGGCTGCTCCTGTTGTTGCTGCATCCGCGTCTACCGCCCCTGCCCTGGGGCAAGCAGTTCCTGCTGGCGTTTTGCAACATAGCCGCCTTCTTTGCCCTGCTGTTTGTGGCCGCCTTCCGGCTACCGGGGACAGTGGCAGGCACGCTCGGGGCCACACTGCCGCTGGTTCTCATGCTGCTGGCCTGGTTGCAGGATGGCACGCGGCCAACCCTGAAGTGGTTGCTACTGGGGCTGATGGGGCTCACCGGTGTCTTGCTGCTGCTCAATCCCTCCACCAATCTGGATCCCATAGGTGTGACATGCGCCCTGCTGGCAACCCTGCTGATCGGTCAATCCAGCCGCTGGATGCAGCGCTGGCCGGTGAGCGATCTGCTGGCCCTCACCGCCTGGCAACTGCTGCTCGGTGGCCTGATGCTGATCCCGCTCGCCTGGTGGCTGGCCGGTCCCATGCCACTGCCCCAATCAGCTGCAGCACCCGGGCTTGTCTGGCTCATTTTGCTCAACACGGCGCTAGCCTACTGGGCCTGGCTGTGGGGGCTCAAGCGTCATGGCCCCGAGGTAATGGGCATGCTGGCCCTCACCAACCCCATGGTGGCGGTCTCCCTGGGCGTGCTGATGGTCGGTGAAACCCTGGATGGCCGGCAGTGGCTCGGCATAGGAGTGATCCTGCTCTCCCTGTTTCTGATGAAGTTGCCGGCGCGCTCCTTCTTCAAGCGCTGGCAAGCCCGCAGGGCGAATATCGCCGGGGCGGCGATCACCGATGACAAGGCCTGAGGCCGGGCAGGGAAACCCCTGAACCGAGAAAAAGAACCATAAAAAAGAGGAGCCGCCGTGGCTCCTCTTGCTATCTATCCGATGTTCAATTCAGCCCGCCAACGGCATGGGTCAGACGCCCGCCTTGGCCAGCGCAGCAGAGACAATCTGCTGGGCTTCTTGCTGGATAAGATCCAGGTGTGCCTCGCCCTTGAAGCTCTCCATGTAGATCTTGTAGATGGACTCGGTACCGGAGGGACGCGCCGCGAACCAGCCGTTCTCGGTCACCACCTTGAGGCCACCGATGGCGGCATCGTTGCCCGGTGCGCGGGTCAGCTTGGCAATGATGGGCTCACCGGCCAGAGTAGAGGCTTCGACCAGTGCCGGATCCAGCTTGGAGAGCACGGCTTTTTGCGCGCTGTTGGCAGGGGCATCGATACGGCGGTAGCTGGAGCGGCCGAATTTGGCTTCCAGTGCATCGTAATGCACCTGGGGATCCTTGCCGGTGACCGCCAGAATTTCGGCCGCCAGCAGCGCCAGAATGAAGCCATCCTTGTCGGTGGTCCAGACGGTGCCGTCTTTACGCAGGAAGGAGGCGCCTGCGCTCTCCTCGCCACCAAAACCAAACTCGCCGCTGTAGAGGCCATCCACGAACCACTTGAAGCCGACCGGCACCTCTTTCAGGGTACGGCCAATCTCGCCGGCAACCCGGTCGATCATCGAAGAGGAGACCAGCGTCTTGCCGACGGCAGCCGCTTTGGGCCAGCCGGTGCGATGGGTAAACAGATACTGGATCGCCACCGCCAGATAGTGGTTCGGGTTCATCAGACCCGCCTTGGTGACGATGCCGTGACGGTCGTAGTCAGGGTCGTTGCCAAGGGCGATGTCGAACTTGTCCTTGAGGGCAATCAGGCCCGCCATGGCAAACGGACTGGAGCAATCCATCCGGATCTTGCCGTCTTTATCCAGGGTCATGAAGGAGAAGGTTGGGTCGACACGATAGTTGACCACCTCGATGTTCAGACCATAGGTCATGGCGATGACGTCCCAGTAGGCGACGCCTGAGCCGCCCAGCGGATCCACACCTATCTTGATGCCCGCTTTCTTGATGGCTTCCAGATCCAGCACGTTTTTCAGGTCGTCCACATAGGGGGTGACATAGTCGTGCTCAACCACGAAGGGGCTCTTGAGGGCATCGGCGAATGGCATGCGTTTCACGCCGGCCAGACCGGCTTCCAGAATGGCGTTGGCCCTGTCTTCCACCCACTTGGTGATCTCACCTTCGGCGGGGCCACCGTGGGGTGGGTTGTACTTGAAGCCGCCATCTTCCGGCGGATTGTGGGACGGGGTGATCACCACACCGTCAGCGCGCGCAGCGGGTTTACAAGCGTTGTGGCGCAGGATGGCGTGAGAGATGACCGGCGTCGGCGTGAAGCCCATACCAGCCTGAATGCGAGTCTCGACGCCGTTGGCCGCCAGCACTTCCACCGCGCTGGCAAAGGCGGATTCAGACAGGGCGTGAGTATCCATACCGACAAACAGCGGGCCCGTGATGCCGGCCTGCTGGCGATACTCCACCAGCGCCTGGGTTACCGCCAGGATGTGAGATTCGGTAAAGGCATTGTGCAAGGCACTGCCACGGTGGCCGGAGGTGCCGAAGGCCACCCGCTGCTCGGGGCGGCTCATGTCAGGCTTGTTGAGGTAGTAGGCGCTGACCAGACGGGGAATGTTGGTCAGGTCACTTAAACGAGCCGGCTGACCGGCGTGGGAATGCTGAGCCATGGCGTTATCCTTGCTTGATGGCGGCCTTGCCGGGCAAGGCCTGAACTTGATGAACCGTTAAATCGCGCTGCTTACCTGGGCGATCAGCGCCTCGTCGTAGCCCATGCTGGCCATCATCTGGGCCACCATGTTCTGCTTGCGACTGGTATTGGTATTGCTGATCACCCAGAACGGGGTATCCGGCACAGGCTTGGGCTTGGTGGTGCTGCCGCTGGCACGCAGTGCCTCGGGATCCCGCGAGAAATAGACGCGCTTGCGCCCCTTGATTTCGGTGGCCTGGGTAAACCCGACCGGATTATCCCGATAGAGGGTACTGAGCACCTGCATGAAGCGGTTGATGGACTTCTCTTCTTTTTGCAGCTCGCCAGAGTCGAGCAGGGCCTGCAGTCCCATGGCATCGGTGGCGACGCTCGGCTGGGGAAGGTCCACAGGCTCGGCAACCGGCACTGTTATGTGCGTGGGCTGCTCCAGCAGACGGCGCAGGATATCGGAGGCACTCTCACCAATGTGCCGGGTCTGGCTGGCGATATAGAAGTAGAGATCGTCATCAAGCTCGATGGTTTTCATAGGGATGCGCTGGACTCGTCGAAATTCGGATGCGGCGATTATACATAGGCAAACCCGGCAGCCCAAGCCAAGGGCTGGCAGATGTGCATGAATCTCATCGAGAATACGGCATAATACGGGGCCAAGTGTGTGATCCTCCGCACTGATAGCGCATCCGGCGTCATTTTTTTGAAAAAAAACCACAAAAAAATGACCCTCAAGGAATGAAATCCTTTTCTTTCAGTGTGTTAAAAATAAGGCAAAAAAGCCCACGACCGACAAGGTGTTATTTTGCAACAAAACCCATTATTGAACTTCAAGGAACAGGGCCAGGGCCAAGCCGTTGTGCTGATCCACGGCCTGTTCGGCAGCCTGGACAACCTGGGGCTGCTGGCACGCGCCCTGAGCGAACACTATCGCGTCATCAGCGTGGATCTGCGCAACCACGGCGCCTCGTTCCACAGCAACGAGATGAGCTATCCCCAGCAGGCTGCCGACGTACTCGCCCTGCTCGATGCCCTGGCACTGGATCAGGTATCTCTGGTCGGTCACTCCATGGGCGGCAAGGTCGCCATGCAACTGGCCAAGCAGGCTCCCGCCCGGGTTGCCAGGCTGGTGGTGGCCGACATAGCCCCTGTCGCCTATCCCCACTCCCGCCATCAGAATGTGTTCGCCGGTCTCAACGCCACCCTGAACCAGCCAGTGCAGAACCGCAGCGAGGCAGAGGCCATTCTGGCCGAGCACATCGAGATCGCCGGCGTACGCCAGTTCCTGCTCAAATCCTTCGCCAAGGGAGAGTCCGGTTGGGGCTGGCGTTTCAACGTACCGGCCCTTGAGCACAATTACGCCAACATCATGGGCTGGCCCGACAACCAGCATCGATTCGAAGGACCGACACTCTTTATCAAGGGCGGCGATTCGGACTATATGCAGCCCCAATATACCGACACTGTGATGGCACAATTCCCGGCGGCAAAGGCGCGCATCATCGCCGGAACAGGTCACTGGCTGCACGCCGAAAAGCCGGTTTTGTTCAACAAATTGGTTGTGGATTTCCTGTCGACAGGCGGTTAACAGTTTCAAATCCTTTGTGATATAGTGCGCCCGTCATAAGGAGTGTGCGCAATCCATGCTAAGTGAACATATCGATCTGATTGAGAGTCTGGGCCTGAAGTTATTCTTGCTGGCCATTTTCATATTGATTGGCCTGGCCATTCACGACGTACTCAAACGCGGCAACGTGCCCCGTTTTGGTCGAGTGATCGTCTGGTTGGTACTCTGTCTGGGTTGCGCGGGTTTTGTCGCCAAGGGGCTGATCGAATTGGGCTGGGAAGGCTCAGGGATCGGCTAACTTATTTTCATCTGTGATGTATGGCCAAACAGCAAACTGATCGAACAACACTGGATCTGTTCGCAAATGAGAAGCGCCCCGGCAGGCCAAAGACCAATCCACTCCCCCGTGAGACCCAACTCAAGATCAACAAGCGCAACCAGCTTAAGCGCGATCGCGAGAACGGCCTGAAACGGGTCGAGTTAAAGGTGGAGGCCGAGTTGCTGGAGCGCCTGAACCAACTTGCGTTACAACAGAACGTCAGCCGAGCCGAGCTGATCCAATCTATCCTGAAGCAACAGATTGAGTCTGCTTTCGCAGCAGGCATCGCAATCTGACCGTTAAGCATTAACACCAGATACGGGTAACTAAACACTATGGCTAGTGTAGGTCTGTTTTTCGGCAGCGATACCGGTAATACCGAAGCTGTCGCCAAGATGATCCAGAAAGAACTGGGCAAACAACTGATTGAAGTCCGTGACATTGCCAAGAGCAGCAAGGCCGACATCGACAGCTTCGATCTGCTGATGTTCGGTATCCCGACTTGGTATTACGGCGAAGCCCAAGCCGATTGGGATGACTTCTTCCCCGAGCTGGAAGAGATCGACTTCACCAACAAGCTGGTTGCCATCTTCGGATGCGGCGATCAGGAAGACTATGCCGAGTACTTCCTCGACGCCATGGGCACACTGCGTGACATCGTCGAAGCCAAAGGCGCCATCATCATCGGCAACTGGCCAACCGCCGGTTACGAGTTTGAAGCCTCCAAGGCTGTGGTGGATGACAAGCACTTCGTTGGTCTGGGTATCGACGAAGATCGCCAGCCGGAACTGACCGCCGAGCGCGTCAAGGGCTGGTGCAAGCAGCTGCATGAAGAGATGTGCCTGGCCGAGCTGGAGTGATCCGGCAAGCCAGCTACCTCTGACAACAAGGGCCCCGCCGGGGCCCTTGTTGTTTTTGCGATCCGATCTTTTCAGCCACCTCTGTGCTCGGGTTTGGCACGCACATAGAGGGTGCGTTTGACCTGTGCCACCAGCTCGCCACTCTTGTCCTGCACCGTGACCTCGAACTCGGGGAAGTGCTTGTTGCCCCCCTCTGTCGCCGCCACTATGGACGCCAGCTTGCCGTCGGTCAGGTTGAACTCGGCCACCAGCTTGCCCTTACCCGGCTTGATGTAGTTGATGCTGCCCGCCTTGTCCCAGACGTAATAGCGGTTCTTGAAGTACCCCATCAGCATCAGCGGATAGATGGGATCCGTCATCGCAAACATGCTGCCGCCAAACTGGGTGCGGTTGGCGTTCTTGTTCCACCAGCGTGACTTCAACGTCACCCGGCAAAAACGGAAGTCATCACTCAGGGTTTCTATCTTGATGCCGGCGCCCCAGAAGGGAGGCCAGGCGTTGAGGGCGCGCCGCACCCAGGCCGCGTTGTCAAAAAGCCAATCCATGGATCTCATCCGACCAGACAATGAAGAAGGTTACATCTTATCAACATTCGTCCGCTGAGCAAGCCGGCGACAGGATTTGATCAATTCGGCCAGATGGCGGACTTTGCGCTAAAGCCCTTGAATTACTGGGTTTATTTTTAGGTTGGCTACGACCTATAATGACAGGCCAAGCGAGTTCGTGGTTGCCATTCCAGCGGCAGTCAATCAGAATAACCACACCTTCGAGAATGCGAATAAGTAGAATATGGCAGACAACAACCAAGCGTTAAAAAAGGCCGGGCTCAAGATCACCTTGCCCCGCGTCAAAATTCTGGAAATCCTGCAACAGCCGGATTGCCAGCACACCAGTGCGGAAGATCTGTACAAACGACTGATCGACCAGGGTGAAGAGATTGGTCTCGCTACCGTATATCGCGTTCTCAACCAGTTTGATGATGCCGGTATTGTTACCCGTCACCACTTCGAAGGTGGCAAGTCGGTATTCGAACTGGCCACCCAGGAACACCACGACCACCTGGTCTGCCTTGATTGTGGCAAGGTGATCGAGTTTTCCGATGAGGTGATCGAGCAGCGCCAGCGCGATATCGCCAAGCATCACAACATTCGCCTGACCAATCACAGCCTCTATCTGTACGGCCACTGCGCCAATGGCGACTGCAAGCACGAAGATTCATAGACGCTTGCACCGGTCAATAAAAAAGCCAGCATAACGCTGGCTTTTTTGCATCCGTAATCTGGGCAAGAGCGGCAGGGTCTCCCCTGCCCTCTGCTTGTCAGGCTTTGGCCATCAGGCCTCGGCCTTGCCCCAGACGTCCCGCAGGGCCACGGTGCGGTTGAACACCAGGTGCTCGGCGCTGGAGAGCTTGTTGTCGGCACAGAAGTAGCCTTCGCGCTCGAACTGGTAGGCAAACTCCGGCTTGGCGTCCTTGAGGGAAGCCTCGACGCGGGCACCCTCGATGATCACCAGCGAATCCGGATTGAGTGCCCCTTCGAAGTCATCCTCGGCACCCGGGTTCGGCATCTTGAACAGACGATCGTAGAGACGGATCTCGGCCGGCAGGGAGTGAGTGGCGCTGACCCAGTGGATCACCCCCTTCACCTTGCGACCATCCGCCGGATCCTTGCCCAGGGTCTCGGGATCGTAGGAGCAGTAGATGCAGGTCACCTTGCCATCCGCATCCTTCTCGACCCGCTCGGCCTTGATCACATAGGCGTTGCGCAGGCGCACTTCCTTGCCCAGCACCAGTCGCTTGAACTGCTTGTTCGCTTCTTCTTTGAAGTCCGCTTCGTCGATGAAGATCTCGCGGGTAAAGTTCAGTTCACGGGTACCCATCTCGGCGTTGTTCGGGTGCGCCGGTGCGGTCAACACCTCGTCGGCCGCCAGGTTCTCAATGACCACCCTCACCGGATGCAACACGGCCATGGCGCGCGGTGCGTTCTCGTTGAGATCGTCACGGATGCAGGCTTCCAGCATGCTCATCTCGACTATGTTGTCCTGCTTGGTCACGCCAATGCGTTTGCAGAACTCGCGGATGGAGGCAGAGGTGTAGCCACGACGACGCAGACCGGAAACGGTCAGCATGCGCGGATCATCCCAGCCATCCACGTGCTTCTCGGTCACCAGCAGGTTCAGCTTGCGCTTGGACATGACGGTGTATTCGAGGTTCAGACGAGAGAACTCGTACTGACGCGGGTGGCAGTCGATGGTGATGTTGTCCAGCACCCAGTCATACAGACGACGGTTGTCCTGGAACTCCAGGGTACAGATGGAGTGGGTGATCCCTTCCAGCGCATCCGAAATGCAGTGGGTGAAGTCATACATCGGATAGATGCACCACTTGTCACCTGTCTGGTGATGGTGGGCAAACTTGATGCGATAGATAACCGGATCGCGCATCACCATGAAGGGGGACGCCATGTCGATCTTGGCACGCAAGCAAGCGGTGCCTTCGGCAAACTCGCCGTTCTTCATCTTGGCAAACAGCGCCAGGTTCTCGGCCACTGGACGATCGCGGAACGGGCTGTTTTTGCCGGCCTCGGTCAGGGTGCCGCGGTACTCGCGCATCTGCTCCGCAGAAAGCTCGTCCACATAGGCCAGACCTTTTTCGATAAGCTCGATGGCGTAGCCGTGCAGCTTGTCGAAATAGTCGGAGGAGTAGCAGATCTCGCCGCTCCACTGGAAGCCAAGCCACTGCACGTCCTGCTTGATGGACTCCACGTACTCGATGTCTTCTTTCACCGGGTTGGTGTCATCGAAACGCAGGTTGCACTGGCCCTGATAGTCACGGGCGATGCCAAAGTTCAGACAGATTGACTTGGCGTGGCCGATATGGAGATAACCGTTCGGCTCGGGCGGAAAACGGGTATGCACGTGGTTGTGCTTACCGCTGGCCAGATCTTCATCAATGATCTGACGAATAAAGTTAGTTGGGCTGTTCGCCTGACTCATGGCTCACCTCAAAAATGCGTCACTGGCGGAAGTTGTGCCGGCTGGCACCCTCATCCCCCCGCCATCAAGCCGGTTATGATCCCTCATTACGCGCCTTGCCTCAACCTGAATTTGGCCAATCCGGCCCCTTGGCACGCCAAAACGAAGTGATCCAGCCGCCATCCTCTGCTCGCGGATAAAAAAGACCCCGCACTGGGCGGGGTTCAAGGTGATGAAAAACAAAAACAGACAATACACACACACAACAAAGGCTCACACGCACAGTCAACCTTTCCCAAACCCGATGCAGTGTCGGCCTTGGGAAAGGCGGGTCTTGCGACCCGCCTGGTGTTAGCGGTTGGCTGCTATCAGTTCAGCTCGGTGACGCGACTGGTGCGCTGGCCATCGAAACTGGTGGTACGCAGGTAGACCTTGCCGGTCACGCTCGGCTTGGCCGCGGCGTCATAGGCAGTCCAGGTGCTGCCGTCCAGGCTGTACTGGATGGGCAAGCCCGGCAGATCCACGTTCGCTTCAAGCTTGCCATTGATGACCTTGGCGCCCGGTACTGAGAGGCGGTATTCAACACCAGCCTGATCCAGCTTCGGCAGCACGCGCTGACCCAGCAGGTTGGCGAACTGGTTCCACTCTTTGTTGAGGGTGGCCTTGTTGACATGCTTGGTCTCACCGGAGAACTCACGGCCCTTCACATAGTTCAGCTCGAAGCCACCTTTGTGCCAGGCACGCTCGGCCACGGAGAAGATACGCGGGTAGACCATGTACTCGTACTGGGCATCGGTCCGCACGGTTTCACTCCACTGCTGACCGGAGATACCGCGGAACTTGACCGGATCCTGGTCACCCTTGGCCACGAAGGCGTTGCCGTCGCGGTCAACCGAGGTCTCGGCGTTCTGCGGCAGGTTTTCCGGAGCAAAGGCGAACACCTTGCGGGTGTCATTGAAACGGGTTGCCCAGTAGTAGCCACGCTCGGCCGGGTGTACCTCGTTCGGGAAGTCGAAGTAGAGGTAATCCGGGTTGGAGAGCACAACGTCATAACCCTTGTGCGCCCACTTCATCGCTTCGTTGAAGCCACCCCAGTAGAGGGTTTCCCAGAAGTTGACCACTGTCTTGTCGGTGGCGAAATCCTTGGCGCTATTGGCGTACTTGAGGCCATCTTCCCATGCCTGCAGGGTGGAGAAGCCACGCTCTTTCGCCAGCTCGCTCACTTCCTTGGCGAAGTAAACCGGCAGCTCGGCCACGTCCTTGATCTTGCCATCATCGATCATCTTCTGGCAGACAGGCGATTTGCCGAACGGCTTGTCCTGCTTGCTGGAGTCGACGTTGCCCTTCCAGGCGACCAGATCGGCTTTCTGGGTGATGGCCGGATCCTGATAGCCACCGCCCTGCATGATGTTCTTCGCCTCGTCACCACCGTAGTGCCAGGCGGTCAACGGCTGACCGGCGGCCTGGTGCATCTGGGCCACTTCATCCATCACCTTGCTCACGAAGGTCGCAGCACCCGGCTGGCAAGGGTTGATGAAGGACATTTTGTCGTAGAACTGCACCGAGGTAACGTTGGAGGTATCCGCCGGGTCAGTCAGACGGAACTGGTTGGCTTCGGCCTCTTTGCCCTCGTTCATCAGACGCTGGTAACGCGCTTCCATGGAGACCACGGCAGCACGGGCGTGCGCCGGCATGTTGATCTCGGGGATGACGGTAACACCACGCGCCTTGGCATAACGCACCAAATCGATGTAGTCGGACTTGCTGTAGAAACCGGAACCCTGGTTGTCGCTGGTCGGTCCGGAACCCAGCTGCGGCATCAGGCACTTGGTTTCAGACAGATCGTGGCAACGCTGGCTGCCTACGTCCGTCAGCTCCGGCAGACCCGGGATCTCCAGACGCCAGCCTTCATCGTTGGTCAGACCGAGGTGCAACTTGTTGAGCTTCATGGCTGACATCTGGTCAACCAGCTTCTTCATGGTTTCGAGGCTTCTGAAGTGACGGGCCACGTCGGTCTGCATGCCGCGGTATTCAAAACGCGGCGCATCCTCGACGCTCATCTGGCTCACCAGCTTGTCATTCACCCCCAGCAGGGAGAGCAGGGATTGCGCGCCCCAGAAGGCACCCTCGATGTCGTGACCCTGGATCACTGTGCCCTGCTTGCCGATAGTCAGGTCATAACCTTCAGCCTGCTTGAGCTTGCTGCCGAGCTTGATGGTCACTGGATAGCCGGTGTCGGAGAGGGTAACACCCAGCTTGGTCAGTTGAGCCTTCAGGGCTTCGGCGCGATCGCTTGGCAAGTCCAGCGCGTTGAGCTTGATGGTGGAGAAGTCCACTTGCGGACCCGATTTGATCACTTGCTTGAGCGGGGTCGGCAGTATCTGATCATCAATCTTGCTGGCTGGCAGCAGGCTGCTGGTCAGGTTGGCATCGAAACGGGTCTCGCTGTTCATCAGGATGTTGTTGTCATCCCTGGTACGCTTCCAGCCATCGGCCGGCATCGGCTTCTCGTAGGTGCTGGCGTCGTCGATGTTGCTCATGCTGGCAATCACCTTGGGCTCTGCGCCGTCGGCAGCCACATACCAGCCAGGCATGATGTCAGATTCGAACAATACCCAATATTCCACCACCAGCGGTACTTCGACCGTGGCATCCTTGGCAAAACCCTTAAACTGCTCGGTTGGCGTCAAACGATAGAGGTCGCCGGTCAGATGGGTGATGGTGAACTGGTCGTTGTCGACGCGCTGGATACGACGGATGGAGGAGACATAAATACCCCAATCCTTGGAGGTCACGTCAGCACCGGTATTGGTCAGGTGCAGCTTGGCAACGCCACAGCTCGCCCACTCGGAACCCAGCGCCTGGCAATCGAGGCCGGCACCGGCACCGTCGTTGGTGACGACTTCGTACTTGACCACCAAGTTGCTGGCGAGGGAGTCGACCACGGCTTGCTTGGCGGCATCGGCTGCCTGTACCTGGCTGACAAAAATAGTAGACATGGCAATGGCTAACAGAGAATGTTTCAAGTTCATAACTGCTGCTCTCATTTGAAGTAAAGGTTGGATTTTCTTGGCGTTTTTTATATTGGGCCCCGTGGCGGGGCCCTAGTTATGTCAACAATGGACTTAGACTTGAGGCGAGCTTGGCGCCCGATTAACGCAGGGCCTTCATCTCACCGGCAATGATCTCGGCCAAGGGGCCCAGAATCACCTGCAGGTTCTGTTCACCGAGCTTGACCACACCGGCCGCTCCCAGAGCTTTCAGCTTGCGCTCATCCACTATGCTGCGGTCTTTCAGGGTCAGACGCAGACGGGTGATGCAGGCATCGATGGTAACCAGGTTGTCTTGGCCACCCAGCACTTCCAGATACTGGCGAGCCAGTTCGGTGCGGTCAGTGGTCTGAGCCTGTGCCGGTACGGCTTCATCATCTTCACGACCCGGAGTTTTCAGGTTGAACTTGACGATGACGGCACGGAATACCAGGTAGTAGAGACCGAAGAACACCAGACCCTGTACCAGCAACATGTACCACTGGGTCGCCAGCGGGTTGCGGCTGGAGAGCACCATATCCACCAGACCAGCACTAAAACCGAAACCAGCCATCCACTGCATGCTGGCGGCGATGAACACAGAGATACCGGTCAGCAGGGCATGGATGACATAGAGTACCGGTGCCACGAACATGAAGGAGAACTCGAGCGGCTCGGTCACACCGGTGAAGAAAGAAGCGAAGGCGGCGGCGATCATGATGGATGCAACCTTGTCCTTGTTCTCTTTCTTGGCAGAGTGATAGATGGCCAAGGCTGCGCCCGGCAGACCGAACATCATGATGGGGAAGAAGCCAGCCTGATACATACCGACAACGCCTTTCACCTGATCCAGGCTCTTACCGGCAGCCAGTGCGGCATCAATGGTACCCTGACCACCCAGGAAGTTCGGGATGTCGTTGATACCGGCCACGTTGAACCAGAACACTGAGTTCAGGGCGTGGTGCAGACCAATTGGGATCAGCAGACGGTTGAAGAAGGCGTAGATGCCGGCACCGGTAGAGCCCAGGCTGACGATGGATTCACCAAAGCCCACCAGACCACCGTAAATGACAGGCCAAACGGCCATCAGGATGAAGGAGACGATGATCATCACCACTGAGGTCACGATCGGCACCAGACGACGGCCGGAGAAGAAAGCCAGCGCCTTGTGCAGTTCGACACTGCTGAAACGGTTATAGAGCTCGGCGGCAATCACACCGGTCAAGATGCCGATAAACTGGTTGTTGATCTTGCCAAAAGCCGCGGGTACATCTTCAATCGCGATACTCTTGATCTGGGCAACGGCACCCGGGCTCAACAGTGTGGTCACGACCAGGAAACCGACCAGACCGGCCAGTGCGGCAGAGCCGTCTTTGTCCTTGGACATGCCGTAGGCAACACCGACAGCAAACAGCACTGACATGTTGTCAATGATGGCAGCACCGGCCTTGATCAGGAAGGCAGCCAGCGCGCTGTCACCACCCCAACCGTTAGGGTCAATCCAGTAGCCAACCCCCATCAGGATCGCGGCGGCAGGCAATACCGCTACCGGCACCATCAGGGCACGGCCGATCTTTTGCAAATAACCGAGAATGTTCACGGTTCCTCTCCTTAGTTAATGTTTTTCTAGAAATTAAGTGCTTATCACGTTTGACGCATAAGCCATCAAGGCTTGATTGGCAGTCTAGGGCTTTTATTTCGCTGCGCAAATTAATAAACCTGTAATCGTGATCATTATCACCCAAACGAGATAAAGGTAGCGGATACATGTGGCTTAGTTCGCAATCTTTATTTACGCTATAAAACAACTTGAATCCGTCTTAGCCTATTTGCCGCCGACACCCCGGCAGCAACCCGTACAGAGGTATCTACAATGCGCCTGATCCCGTTGAAATCTGCCAGCCAAGTGGGTCTGTGGTCTGCCCGTTACATCGTTGACCGTATCAATGGGTTCAAACCCACGGCCGATCGCCCCTTCGTACTGGGCCTGCCCACCGGCGGCACCCCGCTCAACACCTACAAGCGCCTGATCGAGCTGCATAAAGCCGGCGAAGTGAGCTTCGAGCACGTGGTCACCTTCAACATGGACGAATATGTCGGCCTGCCGGAAGATCACCCCGAGAGCTACCACAGCTTCATGCACAACAACTTCTTCTGTCACATCGACATCCGCCCGGAAAACATCAACATCCTCAACGGCAACGCCGAGGATCTGGTGGCCGAATGCAAGCGCTATGAGGACAAGATCAAGTCCTATGGCAAGATCAACCTCTTCATGGGTGGCGTCGGCAATGACGGTCACATCGCCTTCAACGAACCGGCCTCCTCCCTCTCCTCTCGCACCCGGGTCAAGACCCTGACCGAGGACACCCGTATCGCCAACTCCCGCTTCTTCGGCGGTGACATGGAGCAGGTGCCCAAGCTGGCGCTGACAGTGGGTGTCGGCACCCTGATGGACGCCGAAGAGATCATGATCCTGGTCACTGGCCACGGCAAGGCCCAGGCCCTGCAAGCAGCAGTGGAAGGCAGCGTCAACCACATGTGGACCATCTCCACCCTGCAACTGCATCCGAAGGGAATGATGGTGTGCGACGAGCCCTCCACCATGGAGCTCAAGGTCAAGACGGTGCGTTACTTCCAGCAGCTCGAAGCCGCCAACATCGGCCGTCTGTAAGGAGCCACCATGTACGCATTGACCAATTGCACCCTCTACACCGGCAGCTGTGTGCTGACCGGTTACGGGGTCGTGATCGAGGGCAACAAGATTGCCGCCATCCAGCATCAGGCCGAGCTGCCTGCCGGTATAGAGCGACATGATCTGCATGGCGCCAACCTCTGCGCCGGCTTTATCGACGTGCAGCTCAACGGCTGTGGCGGCGTCATGTTCAACACCGACATCTCCACAGAGACACTGGCGATCATGCAGGCCGCCAACCTCAAATCCGGTACCACCAGCTTCCTGCCGACCCTGATCACCAGCCCGGATGCGGACATGAAGCGGGCCGTCGCCGTGACCCGCGACTACATGGCCGCGCACCCGAATGAAGTACTGGGCGTGCATCTGGAAGGCCCCTACACCAACCTCAAGCGCAAAGGCATACACCCGGCCGCCCAGATCCGCCAGCCCGCCGACGAGATGATCGACTTCTTCTGCGCCAACAGCAATGCCATCGCCAAGATCACCCTGGCACCGGAGCGCAACAAGCCCGAGCACATTCGTCAGCTGGTGGAGGCAGGAATACTGGTCTCCGCCGGCCATACCGCCGCCAACTACGATCAGGCCATGGCCGGCTTTGATGATGGCATCCGTTTTGCTACCCACCTCTACAACGCCATGACCCCGACCGTGAACGGCCGCGAGCCGGGTGTGGTGGGTGCCATCTATGATCGCAAGGATGTCTATGCCGGCGTCATCGTCGATGGACACCATGTGCACTGGGCCAACGTACGACTGGCCCACAAGATGCTGGGGGAGAGACTGGTGCTGGTCACCGACGCGACCGCCCCCGCCGGTGCGCCGGAAGGCTTTGAGAAGTTTGATTTTTGTGGCGCAACCGTCTATTTCCGCGATGGTCAGTGCGTCGATGAGAATGGTACACTCGGCGGCTCTGCCCTCACCATGATTGAGGGGGTGGAGAATCTGGTCAAACAGGTCGGATTACCGCTTGATGAAGCACTGAGAATGGCCACTCTTTATCCCGCTCGCGCCATTGGATGGGACTCACGTCTCGGTAGTATCCAGGTCGGAAAAATAGCCAACCTGACTGTCTTTGATCAGACCTTCACGGTCTGCGGGACCGTGGTTAACGGACACTACACAACACAGTGACACTATGACTGGCGGACAAATAGCAAACGTAGATCTTATCAAGCAGGTCAACAGTGCGGCCGTATATCGGCTCATCGACCTGCAAGGCCCCATCTCGCGGGTCAAAATTGCCGAGTTGAGTCAGCTGGCCCCGGCCAGCGTGACCAAAATAACCCGGCAACTGATCGAGCATGGCCTGATCAAGGAGACCTCACCGCAAGCCTCTACCGGCGGGCGGCGCGCCATCTCCCTGACCACCATCAAGCATCGCTTTCAGTTTGTGTCCGCCAAGCTCGGCCGCGGCTATCTGCAGTTGAGCCTGTACGATCTCGATGGCAAGGAGCTCGATCAGCACGTCACCCAGGTGACCGAGATCGATCAACAGCCTGTGGTCGACATGCTGCTGCGGGAAATTGGTGCCTTCATGGACTCCCAGCAGGAGCGCAACCGCAACCTGATCAGCATAGCGCTGACCATGCCGGGCCTGGTCAATCCGGAATCGGGTATGGTCATCTATACCCCCAAGTACCAGATCCGCAATCTGGCCCTGGCCAAGCTGCTGGAAAACCACTTCAACCTCCCCTGCTACGTGGGCAACGACACCCGCTCGCTGGCATTGGCCGAACACTTCTTCGGCGAGTCCCGCGACTGCATGGACTCCATTCTGGTGAGTGTGCACCAGGGTGCCGGCTCCGGCATCATCACCAAGGGCAAGGTGTTCCTCGGTCAGAACCGCAACGTCGGCGAAATCGGCCACATCCAGGTCGAACCGCTGGGCAAGCGCTGCCACTGCGGCAACTTTGGCTGCCTGGAGACCATCGCCTCCAACGAGGCCATTGTCGACAAGGTAAAAGAGCTGATCAGTCGCGGCCACCTGAGCTCGCTGCAGGAGAAGCACATCACCATACAGGAGGTGTGCAAGGCGGCTATGGCCGGGGATGAGCTGGCACGCAGCGTGATCGAGAACGTGGGTGAGCACCTGGGACGGGCGGTGGCCATCACGGTCAACCTGTTCAACCCGCAGAAGGTGCTGATCGCAGGCGAAATCACCGCCGCCGAAGAGATCCTCTTCCCGGCCATTCGCCGTTGTGTCGAACACCAGTCACTGCCGAGCTTCCACCGTGGCCTGCCCATCGTGAAGGCCCGCTTCCAGAACCAGCCCACCATAGGCGGCTTCGCCCTGGTGAAACGGGCCCTGCTGGAGGGTGATCTGTTGCAGATCATCATGGAGCAGAAGTAAAGCACTGGCCTTGCGAAACAAAAACGGCAGCCACTGGCTGCCGTTTTTTATTGTGCGCTTTTCGCCGGTTTATCCCGCCCTACACGGCTTGAACAAGTCCAAGGCACCGTCATAGACGCTGGTCTGCACATCCATGATCCCCAGCATAGAGTGGAACAAGTTGTCATGGGAGAAGCGCTTGCTGCTCGCCTCCTGTTGCAGACACCCCATGTTCAGCTGGCGATCCGCCTGCAACTGCGGAGAGAACCAGGTCAGCAGCGGCACCCGGGTCTGATCATCCGGCGCAAACTGGTAGGGAGTGCCGTGCAGATAGAGCCCCATGGCACCGAGGGATTCGCCATGGTCGGAGAGATAGACCAACCCCACGTTGTAATCCGTTTGCAGTGACTTGAGCTTCTCTATCAGTTGCGCCACCACCTTGTCGGTATAGCGAATGGTGTTGTCATAGGTATTGACCAGCTCTTCGTTGCTGCAATTCTCGATGTCACTGCGCGGGCAGTCCGGCACGAAGAAACGCTCGGACGCAGGATAACGGCGATAGTAGGTCGGACCATGGCTGCCCATCAGATGAAAAGCCACCAGCTTGTTGCCCTGCTTGCCCTTCATGTCGGCAATCTGTCGATCCAGCCCTTCCAGCATCACCTCGTCGTAGCATGAACCCTGCTGGCAATACTGCGGGAAGGCCTTGGCCTCGATATCTATGGTGGGCACATTCTTGCACACCCCCTTGCAGCCGCCATCGTTCTCCTTCCAGAGCACAGAGACACCTGCGTGTTGCAGCACATCCAGCATGCCGTCCCGAGACTGGGCCAGGGTGTCGTCATACCCGCGCCGGGTGAGATTGGAGAACATGCAGGGCACGGAGACAGCCGTAGCCGTACCGCAGGAGCGCACGTCCTTGAAGGAGATGACTCCCGCTTCCTGCTCGGTGAAACTGTTGGTCTGCTTGCGATAGCCGTTGAGGGAGTAATTCTGGCTACGCGCCGTCTCCCCCACCACCAGGAACATCAGGGTCGGCTTGTTCCCCTGCCCCACCACCCTGGCGTCCGTCCCCAGCGGCTGATAAGGAATGGGGGTGGCAAACAGTATATCTCTGGCATAGCGATAGAAGCCGTGTACATAGTTGGCTGGCACTATCTCCTTGCCAAGAGACTTGTTGTTGCGCCCGACCGAGGCGTAATCCTGATAATAGAGCGTAGCCACACCCATCAGAAACAGCAGTGACAGGGCGATGGAACCAAGTCGCAGGCCAAGGCCTCTATACCAGGGGCTGGGATATTCAATCTTCACCCACAACAAGGCCAGCGCCGGCAGCACACCGGTCAGCAGAAACCAGAGCGCGACCGAGCCATTGAGGTAGGCGCTCACCTCCCCCGTATTGGTCGCAACCATATTCTGTACCATGTCCCTGTCGAAGATGACGCCATATTTGAGCATGGCGTAGCTGACCACAGAGCCCAGCAGGATCAGCAGCACGAAGAAGGGCTTGAGCAGATAGCGGAAGGTAAAGGGCAGAAACACCGCATTGAGTGCGGCCAGCAACACCAGGGGGATAGAGAGGACAAAGCCCACCTTGACGTGATCCAGCTGAGTGAGAATGGTGTAAAAGTGCAGGAAGATGGGCCAGTTGAACACCAGTGCAAACAGCAGCACCAGCAACAGATTCACCTTCATCACGCCCAGGGTGATGCGCATAACGATACTCCGACAAATCAGGCAGGACTGGGGGCCCGGCATGGGCACTCCCGTTGTTGGCATCTCGCTTACCGCGCGACGCTGTTTGAAGGCGATAGCGATAATGGGCTGGGGGCCCGGATACTGCAGGCAGCTTAAAAAGCCAAACTTAAGGGAGAGTTAAGGGGAGCAAGTACCTTGGCGGGAAGAGAACAAGAGACAAAAACGGCAGCCTGAAGGCTGCCGTTTTTAATATGTGCTCAGCATACGATCAGAGGGTAGCGGCGACTTCGTCGGAGGAAGATGGCGCCGTTGTGATGCCATCTCCTCGCGTGTGCACTCTGGCGATCAGAGGGTAGCAGCGACTTCGTCAGAGATGGAGCCGTTGTGGTACACCTCCTGCACGTCGTCCAGATCTTCCAGCATGTCGATGAGACGCATCAGCTTGGGGGCGGTTTCCGCATCCAGCTCGGCTTCGGTGGAAGGGATCATGGTCACTTCGGCGTTCTGGGCCTTGAAGCCGGCGGCTTCCAGCGCATCCAGCACGGTACCGAAGTCGTTCGGGGTGGTGTACACCTCGATGGAACCATCTTCCTCGGTCACAACGTCATCGGCGCCCGCTTCCAGTGCCGCATCCATCAGGGCATCTTCATCGACACCGACGAAGGTCAGCAGCCCTTTCTTGCTGAACAGGTAGGCAACCGAGCCATCGGTGCCCAAGTTGCCGCCGCTCTTGCTGAAGGCATGACGCACTTCCGCCACGGTACGGTTGCGGTTATCGGTCAGACACTCCACCATGACGGCGGAGCCTGCCGGGCCGTAACCTTCGTAGACGATGGTCTCGAGCTGCTCGCCGTCGCCACCACCGGCCCCACGCGCGATGGCGCGGTTGATGGTTTCGCGGGTCATGTTGCTGGTCAGGGCTGCCGTCACAGCCGCACGCAGGCGCGGGTTGTTGGCAGGATCCGGATCACCGATACGGGCCGAGGTGGTGATTTCACGGATCAGCTTGGTGAAGATCTTGCCGCGCTTGGCATCCTGAGCTGCCTTGCGGTGTTTGATGTTGGCCCATTTACTGTGACCTGCCATAGAGACTCTCCGTTATATTTTTTAGATTTCAATAACACAAAGTGACCGGGTAGGCCGCGCCGGGCGCGGCCGGGACTGTGCCGGATGCCGGCTTATTCATCACCCTTGACGGTCGTCGCAATCGCCAGTTCGCTCATCTGCGCCTGGTTGGCAAAGCTGGGGGCGTCTGTCATCAGACAGGCGGCCGCCGTGGTTTTCGGGAAGGCAATCACGTCCCGGATGTTGTCGGTACCGGTCAGCAGCATGCTCAGACGATCCAGACCGAAGGCCAGACCGGCGTGCGGCGGGGTACCGTACTTCAGCGCATCCAGCAGGAAGCCGAACTTCAGACGCTGCTCGGCAGGTGTGATGCCGAGGATGTCGAATACGGTGGCCTGCATCTCGCTGTTGTGGATACGCACAGAACCGCCACCCACTTCGTAGCCGTTGATGACCATGTCGTAGGCGTTGGCATAGGCGCTGAGCGGGTTGGCTTTCAGCTCGCTCGGGCCCAGGTTGCTCGGCGCGGTGAAGGGATGGTGCATGGCCGCCAGGCCGCCTTCGCTGTCTTCCTCGAACATGGGGAAGTCGATGACCCACAGCGGCTTCCAGCTGTTTTCCATCAGACCCAGATCGCGGCCCACTTTCAGACGTAGGGCACCGATGGCATCGGCCACCACTTTCTTGCTGTCGGCGCCGAAGAAGATGATGTCGCCGTCG
Organism: Aeromonas sp. 5HA1; assembly: GCF_029237245.1. Classification (NCBI taxonomy): domain Bacteria; kingdom Pseudomonadati; phylum Pseudomonadota; class Gammaproteobacteria; order Aeromonadales; family Aeromonadaceae; genus Aeromonas; species Aeromonas sp. 5HA1. The sequence continues at coordinate 65,706 of NZ_JAACFW010000017.1, read as the reverse complement.
GCGGCGCCGGTACGGGCCAGGATCTCGCGCACTATCTCATCGGAGAGGAACTTGGCAACCGGAGACTGAACCCCTTCGAGGCCGTTGGCGGCGTTGTTGACCTTCATCCAGGCCAGGCCCTTGGCACCGTAGATGCCGACAAACTTGGTGTACTCGTCGATCTGCTTGCGGGACAGCTCGGCGCCGCCCGGTACTTTCAGGGCAGCCACGCGGCCTTTCGGATCGTTGGCGGGGCCGGCAAACACGGCAAACTCGACGGCGGTCAGCAGATCTGCCACATCGACCAGCTCCATCGGCAGACGCAGGTCCGGCTTGTCGGAGCCGAAGCGGCGCATGGCCTCGTCAAAGGTCATGACAGGGAAGTCGCCCAGATCCACGGCCAGCACGTGTTGCCACAGGTTGCGGATCATCTCTTCCATCAGCTCGCGCACTTGCGGCGCCGTCATGAAGGAGGTCTCCACGTCTATCTGGGTGAATTCCGGCTGGCGGTCGGCACGCAGGTCTTCGTCACGGAAGCACTTGACGATCTGGTAGTAGCGATCGAAGCCGGACATCATCAGCAACTGCTTGAACAGCTGCGGGGACTGCGGCAGGGCGTAGAACTTGCCCTTGTGCACCCGGCTCGGCACCAGATAGTCACGGGCACCTTCCGGGGTGGCCTTGGTCAGCATGGGGGTTTCGATGTCGAGGAAGCCGTGCTCGTCCATGAAGCGACGTACGAAGGCACTGGCCTTGGCACGGGTCTTCAGGTACTTGGCCATCTCGGGGCGACGCAGGTCCAGGTAGCGGAACTTGAGACGCTGCTCTTCGCTGTTGACCTGGTTGAAGTCCAGCGGCAGCGGCTCGGCGCGGTTGATGATGGTGAGCTCATGGGCGAACACTTCGATGGCACCTGTGGCCATGTCACTGTTGCGCTGGGAGTCAGGACGGGTACGTACCACACCTGAAACCTGAATGCAGAACTCGCCGCGCAATTCGGAGGCCAGGGCGAAGGCGTCCGGCTTGTCCGGATCGAAGAACACCTGCACGATCCCTTCCCGGTCACGCATGTCGATAAAGATCAGACCGCCGAGGTCGCGACGACGATGGACCCAACCGCACAATGTAATGGTCTGCCCGGCATGGGCCTCATTGACCTGTCCGCAATAGATAGAGCGCATGGACTTCTTCCTTCGAAATTGTAGAGAGACGGTTAACCTGAGCCGCCGGGCACGACTGGCAGCACAGTCCGTCTCACAGCTGGCCAGAGTCTTGTTCTTGCCCGGTTTGAAATCTGTCTCGTACCGTCCGACCCCCTGGATCGGACACCTGCCACCGATATCGGCTCGACCAGAGGCGGCTGGCAAGCGGCCGGGCAGTCGGTCAGAGGGCATCGGAAAGCATCGTTGTTTGGCCAATTCATGGCCGCTACCGTCGCCACAATATGCGCACAGCGGGGCGAGTCACAACAAATTGGCAAACAAAAGGGCTGGCATTATAGAGGAAAACCCCCATTTGGGTAAAATGGCCAGCAGCCTCCTTTGCCCTGTTTTTTGCGTCTCAAGGCAAAAAATGGGCATAAACCGAGATAAACCCGCAGACAGGATCCGCCATGAGCCTCTTTTTGGGCCTGCCACAATGGTCGCACCCGGCCTGGCCCGGTCAATTATTGGGTGTGGGCGCCAAACCCGCCGAACATCTCGCCCACTACGCCCGGGTGTTCAACACAGTGGAAGGCAACACCACCTTTTACGCCTCGCCCACCCCTGACACAGTGCAGCGCTGGGCCGATGCGGTGCCTGCCCACTTTCGTTTCAGCTTTAAGTTTCCGAAAGAAATCAGTCACCAGAGCGATCTGGTGAGCGTAGACAAGCAGGTGACCGACTTCATTCGCCTGCTCACCCCGCTGCACGACAAGCTGGGACTGCTCAAGCTGCAACTGCCCGCGCGCTTCGGCCCGAGCGGCCTTCCCCGCCTCGCTGAATTCTTTAACCGGCTGCCGACACAGTTTCGCTATGCCCTTGAGGTACGTCATCCCGATTTCTTCGGCAAAGGGGAAGCAGAGCGCAGCCTCAACCGCATGCTGATGGAAAAAGGCATCAACCGCATCATGCTCGACAGTCGGCCATTGTTTTCTGTGCCAGCCACCACGGCAGCCATGATAGATGCACAGGGCAAGAAGCCCAGACTGCCGGTGCACCTGCTGGCCACCGCCAGCGCCCCCGTGGTGCGGCTCATCGGTCTGCCGGAACCGGCCGCCAATCACCCCTTCCTGCCAAGCTGGTTGCCCCACTGGCGTCAGTGGCTGGCGGAGGGAAAGGATCTCTACCTCTTTATACATACTGCTGACAATACCCAGTCACCCGAACTGGCCCGTCAGATAACATACCTGTTGGGACAGGAGATGGCCCCCTGGCCGGGGGAAAACGATCGCGCGCGCCAGGGCGTGCTGCGCTTTTAGCCAGCCACTGCACCAGCCATTCATCAGGCGCAAAAAAAGCCACTTTTTTGTGGCCGGACAGGGCTCGGCGTCAAGACAAATGCCCATCAATCCTCTACACTAGCGCCCCAAGCAAGGGTCCGGAACATGGCCCATACGAACTGGGACGGCCCGAAGGAACTCAAGGCCAGTCACCCCGTTCGTAAACAGGTGATATATCTACTCTGATGGGTATCACCCAACGACTCAATTGAACAATACAGCCGGATTACACCCCGGCTGTCAGGTTGCGCAAGCATGCATACCAAAGACCAAATTTTTGCTGCCCCTATCGCCCGATTGGGGGACTTTTGCTTTGACGAACAAGTCGTCGACGTCTTCCCCGACATGATCCAGCGGTCTGTACCGGGCTACAGCAACATCATCTCCGCCATCGGCATGATGGCTGCCCGTTATGCCCAGCCACAGAGCCGTCTGTACGATCTTGGCTGCTCCCTCGGCGCAGCCACCCAGGCCATGCGTCGCCACCTGACTCAACCGGGTTGCCACATCACGGCGGTGGATCTCTCTCACCCCATGATAGAACGCGCCCGTGCCCACCTTTCGGGTTTCAAATCCGAGGTGCCGGTGGAGCTGGTCGAGGCGGACATCTGCGACATAGCGATCGAAAACGCCTCTGTGGTGGTGCTCAACTTCACCCTGCAGTTCGTAGACCCCGAAAAGCGGATGGCCCTTATCCAGCGCATTTTTGATGGTCTGCGTCCGGGCGGCATTCTGATCCTGAGCGAGAAGTTCCGCTTCGAGGATGAACCGGTCAACGATCTGCTCATCGAGCTGCACCTGGACTTCAAACGCGCCAATGGCTACAGCGAGCTGGAGATCAGCCAGAAACGCAACGCCCTCGAGAACGTGATGCGTACCGACAGCCTGGAGACCCACAGATCCCGCCTGCAAAGCGCCGGCTTCGTTCATCAGGATCTCTGGTTCCAGTGCTTCAACTTCGGTTCCATGATTGCCATCAAATCCAGCGACGCCAACTAAGCCATGATCGACTTTGCCAATTTTTATCAACTGATCGCCAAGAACCGGCTGAGCCACTGGTTGCATACCCTGCCCGCTCAGCTGCATGCCTGGCAGCACGACAACCTGCACGGGGACCTGCCGCGCTGGAATCGCGCCCTCAACAAGCTGCCCACCACAGCGCCCGGCCATATCGAGCTGCAACGGGGCGTCGAGATAGGCAATAGCCAGAGCTTGAGTGAAGGGGAGCGCAAAAAAGTCGAGAGTCTGCTGCGCCAATTCATGCCCTGGCGCAAGGGGCCCTTCAGGGTCCACGGCATCCACATCGATACCGAGTGGCGCTCCGACTGGAAGTGGGATCGGGTATTGCCCCACATCAGCCCGCTGGCTGGCCGCTATGTGCTGGATGTGGGCTGCGGCAGCGGCTATCACCTCTGGCGCATGGTCGGCGAAGGGGCCAAACTGGCCGTCGGCATAGACCCGAGCCCGCTGTTTTTGTGCCAGTTCGAGGCCATTCGTCACTTCACCGGCGGCGATCAGCGCGCTCACCTGTTGCCGCTGGGCATTCAGGAGCTGCCTGACCTGCGCGCCTTTGACACCGTCTTCTCCATGGGGGTGCTCTATCACCGCAAATCCCCCATCGAACATATCGAGCAGCTGCGCAATCAATTGAAAGATGATGGCGAGCTGGTGCTGGAGACGCTAGTGATTGACGGCGGGGTCAACGACGTGCTGATGCCCACCGACCGTTACGGCAAGATGCGCAACGTCTGGTTTATTCCTTCAAGCAGCGCCCTCAAGCTGTGGGTCGAGCGCTGCGGCTTCACCGACGTGCGGATAGTAGACGAGAATATGACCAGCACCGACGAACAGCGTCGTACCGACTGGATGATCAATGAATCCCTGAGCGACTATCTGGATCCTGCGGATCCCGCGCTCACGGTAGAAGGACACCCGGCGCCGAAACGTGCCGTACTGATTGCCAGAAAGGCCAAAGACTAGCCGATGGCGCCAGCGGAAGTTACACTGACCCAATTCCAGGAAGCACAGTTAAATGAATGACATGAAAAGCAAATTAAAAGGAATGACCCTGCTCTCCCTGCTCAGTCTCGGCGGGTGTGTCAGTGTGGATAAAGCGCCTCCGGTACCAACCTTGACGCTGGCAGAGCTTCGCGGCGAGATAAGCTTGAGCGAGCAACGCCTGCAAACATCCATGGAACAGCAACAGAAGCAGTATGTGCAGCAACAGCACCTGCTGGTTCAGCTCAACACCGATGTCAACAACATGAAAGAGTCCGTGAAAAAAGTCGACAGCAAGCTCGAAAACCTGGCTCCCGAGCCACCCAAACCCATGGCGATCCCGACCGAGAAGTGCCAGGCCCCGAGCCAGGGCCACACAGTCGACGGCAAATTGCTGGTGGGTGAAGCCGAGTGGATCTGGGTTGATGCCGCCAATGACGCCTTCCAGGCGCGGGTCGATACCGGCGCGACCACCTCTTCCATCAGCGCCCAGGACATCACCATCTTCGAGCGCAACGGCAAAAACTGGGTGCGCTTCTTCCTGAGCCACCAGGAGATGGACGACAAGATCCAGATCGAAGCGCCGCTGGTACGCCACGTACGTGTGCGCCAGGCCTCTGCCGACGATCTCGACCGTCGTCCCGTGGTGCGTCTGGCGGTGCGGATCGGTGACATGACCGAAAAGGCTGAATTTACCCTCAAAGATCGCAGCGACATGACCTTCCCCGTGCTGCTGGGTCGTGAATTTTTGAAAGACATCGCTGTGGTTGATGTGGCCCGCGAATATATCCAACCAAAACCCACGCTCAAGGATGTGAAATAATCCATGGTTTCCCGTAAGCCGTTCTATTTGCTGGTCGCCCTGCTGTTCATTGTCGGCCTGGGGATGACGTTTTATCACCACATAGCGTTGGATGTACCGCTGACGCCGGGTGAGAAACGCCAGATCTGGTCCATCGAGGCCAAGCTCGAATTTGAAGCCACCGGTGAGCCGGTGATCGCCTCCCTGGCCATTCCGGGCACCCAGCCCGGTTTCACCCTGATGAACGAGAACGCCGCAAGCCCGGGCTACGGCCTGTCATTTGTCGAGAAAGACGGGGATGCCCGCGCCGAGTGGTCGATCCGTTCCGCCTCAGGCCGCCAGGAGCTCTACTACCGCGTCGACATGATGGCTGACGACCATGCCAAGCCAGCTGCCCTGGCAAAGCCTCCCGTCATCGAGAAGCAGATAGAGAGCGAGCCTTACGCCACTGCCATGAAGCAGATCTCCGAACGGGCCCAGGAACGCTCTGCCGACGGTTACACCCTGACCCGCGAGATCATCAAGGAAATAGAGAAACAGGAGCAGAACGCCGAGCTGCTGAAATCTCACAAGAGCCGTGCCAGCCTGATTGCAGAGCTGCTGAGCAACGCTGACGTCCCGGCGCGGGTGGTCCATGCCCTGAGTCTGGAAGACGGCCGTCGTCGCCAGGAGCTGGTGGATTACCTGCAGGTATTCAACAGTCCGACCGACTACAAGCTGTTCAACCCGCAAACCGGTGAACAGGGTCGCCCTGCCAACCTGCTGCTGTGGGAATATAACTCAGGCGCCCTGCTGGACGTGACCGGCGGCCACAACTCCAGGGTCACCTTCTCGATGATCGAGCAGGAACAACCGGTCAACGTGGCGCTGGCGCAGAAGTTCGAAAAGTCCGAGATGCAGAACTTCTCCATCCACAGTCTGCCGCTGGAAGAGCAGGCGCTGTTCAAAGGCTTGCTGCTGATCCCCATCGGCGTGCTGATGGTGGTGTTCCTGCGGGTTATCGTCGGTATCAAGACCTCGGGCACCTTCATGCCTGTGCTGATCGCGGTCGCCTTCATCCAGACCTCGCTGGTTACCGGCCTGGTCGGCTTCCTGCTGATCGTCGGCACGGGTCTGGTCATCCGCTCCTATCTGTCGCGGCTCAACCTGCTGCTGGTCGCCCGAATATCGGCGATCATCATAATGGTGATCTCGATGATCGGTATCTTCTCCGCCTTCGCTTTCAAGCTGGGGCTGACCGACGGCATGAAGATCACCTTCTTCCCGATGATCATCCTCTCCTGGACCATAGAGCGGATGTCCATTCTGTGGGAAGAAGAGGGTCCGAAAGAGGTGGTGCGTCAGGGCGGTGGATCCCTGCTGGTGGCGGTCATCGCCTACCTAGCCATGGATAACGAGCTGATCCGTCATCTGACCTTCAACTTCCTCGGCCTGCAGCTGGTGCTGATGGCGACCGTGCTGCTGCTGGGCAACTACACCGGCTACAAGCTGAGCGAGCTCAAGCGTTTCAAGCCGCTGGTGAACGAGATCAAGTCTGGCGCCACCCCGGGTAAGGACAAGTAACAGATGTGGTTCTGGGAAAAATACACCAGCCCGTGGAGCCTGTCTCAGGCAGGCATCCTCGGCATGAACAAGCGCAACCACTCCTACATCAGCCGCTACAACCCGCGTCGCCTCTACCCGCTGGTGGATGACAAGCTGCAGACCAAGCGCATCGCGCTGGATGCAGGTGTGACAGTGCCCGAGCTTATCGGCACCATCCGCGAGCAGCATGACGTTGGCCGCATTACCGAACTGGTAAAAGATTGGCCTGGCTTTTGTATCAAGCCGGCCCGTGGCTCCGGCGGCAAGGGGATCCTGGTGATCCTCCGTCAGGAAGAGGGTCTCTTCTTCAAACCGAATGGCAGCGCGTCTACCGGTCAGGATCTGGAGCGCCATGTCTCCAACATTCTGGCGGGGCTCTATTCCCTCGGCGGCAAGCCCGACATAGCGCTCGTTGAAGGCCTCATCAACTTTGATGATGTGTTCGACGGTTACTCGTTCGAAGGGGTGCCCGATGCACGGGTGATCATCTTCAAGGGCTTTCCGGTGATGGCCATGATGCGTCTCTCCACCGCCGCCTCCGACGGCAAGGCAAACCTGCACCAGGGCGCCGTGGGGGTGGGCCTGTGCCTGCGCACCGGCCGGGCGCTGCGGGCGGTACAGTTTGGCAATCCGCTGCGTCATCACCCGGATACCGGCCTCGATCTGTACGATCTCAAGGTGCCTCACTGGGATACCTTGCTGACGCTGGCAGCCTCCTGCTATGAGATGTCGGGTCTGGGTTACATAGGCACAGACATGGTGCTGGACAAGTTCCGCGGCCCCATGCTGCTGGAGCTCAACGCCCGTCCCGGCCTTGCCATCCAGATCGCCAACGGTCGCGGCCTGGTGCCCAATCTCAAGACCATCGAGAAGCTGGGTCAGGTCAAGATGAACGTGGAGCAGCGGGTCAGCTTCGCCAAGGATCACTTCGGTATCTTCGACGAGTAGCCCCACCACCCGGATAGCAAAAGCGCGCCCCGAGGCGCGCTTTTTTATGGCTGGCATTCGGCCTTTTACATGATTTGGCTGGCGGCAGGCAGAAAAAAACCGATGCCTTGGCATCGGTTTTTCGGTATCCGGTACGCAGACCCCATTACAGGGAGGCAGCGTTCTCGGACAGGTACTTGGCAACGCCATCAGCAGAAGCTGTCATGCCTTTTTTACCCTTCTCCCACTGGGCCGGGCACACTTCGCCATGCTCTTCGTGGAATTGCAGGGCATCGACCATGCGCAGCATCTCGTCGATGTTGCGGCCAAGGGGCAGATCGTTGACCACCTGATGACGCACCATGCCGTGGCTGTCGATCAGGAAGGAGCCACGGAAGGCCACACCGGCTTCCGGGTGCTCGACGTCATAGGCTTTGCAGATTTCGTGCTTCACGTCGGCGATCAGCGGGTATTTCACCTGACCGATACCGCCATCTTCCACCTTGGTGTTACGCCAGGCGTTGTGGGAGAACTGGGAATCGATGGAAACACCGATCACTTCCACACCACGCTTCTGGAACTCTTCATAGCGGTGATCGAAGGCAATCAGCTCGGACGGACAAACGAAGGTGAAATCGAGGGGATAGAAGAACAGGACAGCTGCTTTGCCTTTGATGTGGGACGCCAGGTTGAAGGAGTCAACAATCTGGCCATTGCCCAGAACGGCAGCAGCGGTGAAATCAGGTGCGGGACGGCCTACCAATACCATATTCAATTCCTCATTATGTGAAGTGAACAATCCTGTCAGGATTGGGCTACCTAGAGCCAAGTCCGTCTAATTCAAGCGACAAACCCTATACCCAGTGGTAGATTAGTTAAATCAAATTAAATAGATAGCATTCATCGGGTTTTCCTATGCAACGTTGGCCCAGCCTGAAACAGCTGCAATATCTGGTCGCTCTCGACGAGCACAAGAACTTCAATCGCGCCGCCAAGGCCTGTCATGTCAGCCAGTCCACCCTGAGTACCGGGATCCAGACGCTGGAAGACATGATGAACCTGCAACTGGTGGAGCGGGACCACAAGAGCTTCATTATGACCCCGGTCGGCATGGAAATCGTCGAGCGAGCTCGCAATTTGCTCTCGGACGCGCGAGATCTGATGGAGCTGGGGCAGCACCAGGGCGGCGTCATGCACGGTACAGTCCGGCTCGGCTGCATCCCCACCATAGCCCCCTTCCTGCTCAGCAAGCTGCTGCAGGAGTGCGGCAAGGCTTATCCTGAACTGGAATTGTTGCTGCGTGAAGACACCACCACCAACCTGCTCAAGCAGCTGGAACAGGGTCAGCTCGATTTGCTGATCCTGGCATTGCCGGTGGAGATCGGCGGCTTCCACTGCAAGATGGTTGGCCAGGATCCCTTCCACATGGTGATGCCCGCCAGCATGGCGGCCGGTCTGCATACGCCGTTCGACTACAAGGAGCTGCCCAACCAGAGCATCTTCCTGCTGGAACGGGAGCACTGCCTCACCGAACATGCGGTCAGCGCCTGTCGGCTGCGGGACAAGAGCAAGATAAACCCCTTTGCCGCCACCAGCCTGCACACCCTGGTACAGATGGTCGGTGCCGGGCTTGGCACCACCTTCCTGCCCCAGATGGCAATAGATTCCGGCATTCTCGACAACACCGACCTGGTGGCCATTCCCCTGCCGGGTGAAAAGCCGTATCGCGAGATAGGCCTGGTGTGGCGCCCCAGCACCACCCGGGTACAGACCTTCTACAAGCTGGCCGAGCTGCTCACTCCGCTCATCGAGCCCAAGACCTGAGTCACGTTCTGACCCACAAAAAACGCCGGCAGCTTGCCGGCGTTTTCATTGGTTCAGACACATAGGCAGATCAGTTGCCGGCCGGTGGCCCGAAGATGCGGGTATAGGAGGTCAGGGTCCGTACGCTCACATCCGCCGGATTGCCGTTCTCGTCATAGAGCGCCAGCTCACCGGTCTGCTTGTTGTGGCCGAGCAGCTGATGAGCACTCAGGTTGCTCAGCGCATCGCTGTCCGCCTTCCACTCCCAGCGCTGGCCCAAACTCAGGCTGCAGCTCTGCAACTGGCCGAGGTTGTTGCCATCCAGGCAGCGACGGGTATCCAGCGCACTGACATAACGGCCGTACTGGTCATAGATAAAGGACTGGGCTGCCGAAGTCTCGTCACAGGTCACGGCGCTCAGGCCATGCCCGGCGCCGGCGCTCAGGCAGCGGTTGTCAAAGCCCCCCAGCTGCAGGTTGACCGGGCGTCCGCCGGTGAATACCGGATGGTTCCAATCCACCTTGAAGCTGGTTGAGGCGGTCACCCGTCTGCGCTTGTCGACATCCTCGAATCCCTGGAAGGAGACATGCCCTCCCACCACGTAGTAGTGCTTGTAGATGCCGGTGTAGATGGGGCGGATGTTGACCGAAGAGTCGATCTTGAACTCGGTACTGCCCGTCTCGTCGGGCGCCGCCTTGTAGATGACATCCAGATTCGGCACGAAGCCCTTGTAACTCAGCGGCTGGATGCGATTGTGATCCACATCGTACCCCATGCCCCAGACGGTGGCGGTCTTGGAGGAGAGCAGTGACTCTGCCGTCGCGTATTGATCCCGCACCCAGCTGAAACTCACCTTCTGGGCGCTCGGCGCCGAGCGTTCGACCCGATAATCCTGGGTGTTGTAGGCAAGCTGACGCTGCTGGCTGAACTTGGCTGACGCCTCCAGCTTGGCCTTGGGCCCATCCTTGTTCACTTCAACCCCGCCGGTCACCCCTACCTCGAAACCCGAGATCTCGCGATGCTCATACTTGCTGTTGAGGTTGGTCGGCAGACTCTTGAGCACAGCCGCCTTGGTGTTGGAAGCGTCTATGGTGAAGCGATAATCCTGGGCGATGGCATCGGTGGCATAGTCCCGCGCCCAGCCATCGAGCAGCAGATAATCTGCGATGTTCTCGCTCCAGGTGAGGTCCTCGTTGAGCTGAATACCGGCACCTGCCGACTCGTCATCCAGCGAGATCCGCACTATCTTGGCATCCGGCGTAGCTGACCCCGTGTTGCCAAATTGCAGGGAGCGCTCCAGATTCACCCGATAGACCAGCGAGATGTTTGGCGAGTCACAAAAGAGGCGATCCCCCCGATCCCAGGTGCGTGAGCGCGGGAAGGTACACTCGCCATCGCTGATCTTGCGATTGACGTTGAGATAAAAAGCCACGTGAGGCAGGCCCGCTTCCGCCGTGGCGGTTTGCGTCAGGGAGCGTTTGTGGCGTTTGCCCTGCCCTGCCAGGGTGTCGATTCGCTCCATCACCTGATAGAAGGCAGGATCATCCGCGCCCCCCAGCGGGGTAAACAGCAGCTCCCCCTTGTAGGCGGAGACCAGCACCCAATTGGCATCAAACGAGATGCCTGCCAGCTGCTCCATGGCTTTTCTGGCCTGTTGCCGTTCGGCCTTGTCAGTGATGCCGCTGAAATCGATGAAGATACGCTCCCCCTGCCCCAGCACACGCTCGCGCAACTGGTCACGGGTCAACGTCTTGGCGGCCTGTTGTTCATCCAGCCAGCTGCTGGCGTTGAGGTAGACGAGTCCCTGCTCCGATTGCAGGCTGGCCAGCATGGCGGTGCCCTGATCGGTGCGTTCACCTATGTCTTCGGCATGAACGCTGCCAGCCAGCAAGGCCAGCGCGAGCAGACTGAGGGCGGGAATATGAGTGACTAATTTGCGTGGTTTATTGTTTTTCATTGTTATCTCCTGATCGAATCCCGCCAGACTATTTCCCCATGCAGTGAAATAGCATAACCCTGTTATCAATGGTTATATGGAGGCGTTATTCTCTTTGCCAGCCAAGCTGTATCTTCCATTTTTTTCGCTGTGAATTAACAACGGATTGATGGGTGATATTTCATATGGCAGAGCAAGGACCGCAATGCAGTCCAGGGTGGACGACTCGGCGTTCGCCGATGCTATTACACGGTTGTCGCGCTCTGGTGTGCGCCCCATTTGTGATGCGGGTGACATCTGTCATTAATCTCGCCATCACGGATATGACATACTGGCCTGACTCATATGTCTATCGTGTCTGCCCTGCCTGTAACTCGGATTGCACGGGCGACAGGGTGCGAGGAAACACTGACTGCTATGGGCTTGCGATCATGATGCTGCCCTCCTCTTTGCTGGTGGAATTATTCCTCTGGCGCCATAATTAATCAATGCAAGCCAGGGGTTAATATTATTTACAGCCTGTTACAAAATAATCCCCTATATATCCAGCTTGATATTGTCATTTCCTCATTCAGGTAATCAGCATGACTATACATATTACGCAGGAGCATCATAACGAATTAACCTGAAATCAGAACGTGACACAGATCACGCAGTGACGTCAACAAGGATAATAATAAACTTATTTAAATCGGATTAGAATAAACGCGTTAATATTGAAACACTCATTCAAGTAAGCCAGATGATATTATTCAATTAGTGGTACTTGATGGTATAAATGATATCCATACGACCCCTTTATACTCGACATGCCTTGTTAAAATGGGTTTTATCACGGCCAAGGCTATGTTCGAGCCCCAAACCCCGTTTATGATGAGCGGGTCGTCGAGTCGAAGGAGCCCCCATGCATTGCAAGTTACTGCTGCCCCTGCTGGCCCTGTTGCTGGCCGCCTGCTCCAGCACGCCCGAACCGCCGCCACCTCGTCAAAGCAGTGCCTTCGACAGCTTTTATCAGCAGTGGCGTGGTGTGCCCTATCGCATGGGCGGATCCAGCCGGACGGGCCTCGACTGCTCCGCCTTCACCCAGCTTGCCTACAGCCAGGTACTGGGCTTCAACCTGCCCAGAACCACAGAATCCCAGGCCAGTCTCGGCACGCCGGTCGATCGCTACCGGCTGCAACACGGGGATCTGGTCTTCTTCAAGACCGGCTGGCAGCAATACCATGTCGGTGTCTATACCGGTGCCGGTGAGTTTATCCACGCCTCCACCAGCAAGGGTGTTATCCGCTCGCGCCTCGACAATGTCTACTGGAACAGTCGCTACTGGCAGGCTCGCCGCCTGACGCAGTGAGCCCCGCTCGCCATGAGAAATGAGAAAGGCCCGTCACGGGCCTTCCTCATTGTCTGTGTGCCGACTCAGTGCTTGCGATGCCAGCGCGGCGAGGTGGCTTTCTCACCCCAGGGGGTCACGCATGGCAAGAGTGCCCCCTCGATCACCACATCGCTGCTGGCCAGCGCCTCGGCAATCTTCTGGTGCAGCACCCGCAACAGACGCCCCTCCTGCTCGGCCAGGGAGTGGCCCGCGGCAAAGAACTCGCGCTGATGTTGCAGTGCCAGCTTCTGGGCAAACTCATAGGTATTGAAGCAATCCGGCATCCGCTCGACCACATCATCAAGCCGGGCCAACAAGCTGTTCAGTTCCCTGGTCATATCGCTCACTCCTTGTAGGTTGATAACCAAAAACTACCCCTTATTGGATAAACCACCAACCCTCAAACCCTGAAAGTGTGGTGGGTCGCACAGTTAACAGGTGAGTCATCCGCGACCCTGTACCAAGCCAGATGAGATAACTTTACAGCCGGTTAACAAGCCGCTAGATTTAGACCGACCAATCAGTCGGTCAATTAACAAGCGGGGTAGGCCATGGACCTGGTTCAGTTGCAAGAGAGCACCACAGACAAGTTGTCGCTACCAAACAAGCTGGCCAGGCTCAGGCAAGCCTGTCAGGCCAATCCCATGCCTTGCCTGAGTGAACGTAGAGCCCATCTTAATCAGCTCAAGCGTGCCCTGCTCGACCACAAGCAGCAACTGTGCGACGCCCTGGCCCGGGATTATGGCCAGCGCAGCGACTACGACAGCCTGATCGCCGATATCCTGCCCTGTGTCATGCAGATCAACTACACCCAGAAGCGGATCAAACGCTGGATGCGCCCTCATCGCCGCCATACCGGTCTGCTGCTGGCACCGGCCAGAGTCGAGGTGTTCTACCAGCCCCTTGGCGTAGTCGGCATCATAGTGCCTTGGAACTTCCCCGTGATGCTGAGCCTGGGACCTCTCATCAGCGCCATCGCCGCCGGCAACCGGGCCATGCTCAAGCTCTCCGAATTCACCCCTCACACCAATGCCGTGCTGCGCGAGTTGCTGGACTGCGTGTTCGACGAAGAGGAGGTGACGGTCGTCGAGGGGGATGCGCAAGTGGCCGCCGCGTTCAGCGCCCTCCCCTTCGATCACCTGCTGTTCACCGGCTCGACCGCGGTGGGCAAGCTGGTGATGGCCGCGGCCGCCCCCCAGCTCACCCCGCTCACCCTGGAGCTTGGCGGCAAGAGTCCCTGCCTTGTCGCTCCCGACATGCCCATCGCACTCGCGGTGGAGCGGATGATCTTCGGCAAGAGCCTCAATGCCGGCCAGATCTGCGTGGCCCCCGACTATGTGCTGCTGCCACGGGGCCAGGAGCAGGCCTTCATCGAGGCCTATCGCAACCACTTTGCCCGCATTTATCCCAAGGGACTGGCCAGCCCGGATTACGGCTCCATCATCAATGGGCGCCAATATGAACGGATCACCGGCTGGCTGGCCGAGGCCGAACAGGCGGGTGCCCAGGTGCACCCTTGCGGCAGCCCGGCCCGGGACGACATAGCCCACCGGCTGGTGCCCCATCTATTGACCGAGGTACCCAACCACTGTCAGGTGATGCAACAGGAGATCTTCGGCCCCCTGCTGCCGCTGGTACCCTACGACAGCATCGACGAGGCGCTCGCCTACATAGGTGCCCGTCCTCGTCCCCTCGCCTTCTATTTGATGAGCCTGGATCCGGCCCTGCAAGCCAGGGTAACCCGGGAGACCCACTCCGGCGGCATGGCCATCAACGAGAGCCTGTTCCAGGTGGCGGCCGATGATGTGCCCTTTGGCGGCATAGGTGCCTCCGGCATGGGCCACTACCACGGCCATGAAGGCTTTCTCACCTTCTCCAAGGCCAAAACCGTGCTCAGCCGTGGCAAATTCAGTACCGGCTCCCTGGTTCATCCCCCTTATCGGCGCTGGCACCAGCGGCTGATGATGGCGCTGTTTTTACGCTAACCGCCCGTGACGAGGCCTGCATGAGCAAACCCATGACCGACAAACGCCGCCAGATCCTGGATGCCGCCCTTGCCCTGTGTGCCGAGGATGGGCTGCAAGGCGCCGCCACCGCCCGTATCGCCAAGGCGGCAGGGGTGGCCAATGGCACCCTGTTTCACCACTTCCCCAGCAAGGAGGTGCTGATCCAGTGCCTCTATCAGGACATCAAACTGCGCCTCGGCGCCGCCATCACGGAGGCGGACGCCGCCCTGCCCCTGTGCGAGCAGGCCTGTCATTACTGGCAGCAAGCCATGCAGTGGATGCAGGCCCATCCCAACGAGCTCAAGTTCGTGCTGGGCTTCTTCCACTCTCCCCTGCTGGCGCGCTCCCTGCGCAGCCAGATCCTGAGCGAGACCTTGCGTTTTCTGCCGCAACTGCTGACCCAGGGCCAGGCCAGCGGAGCCCTGATGCAAGCCCCGCCGGCCCTGATGCTGGAGGTATGCCAGAGCCAGTTTCTGGCGTGCGCCTCCCTGTTTGTCGATCAACCTGAACTGGGGCAGGACGCCCACTGGCAAGCCAGTGCCTTCGCCCTCTTCTGGTCTGCCATCTCGGGAGTGAATCCTCATGCAAAACCGGACGCTTGAATCCCTGGCGGCCCATGGCCGCCGTCTCTGGATCGCCACACTGCTCTGGGTCATAGGGCGTACCCTGTGCCGCGCCGCCCGGGTCGATGAGGCGGTGCGGCGTGAACTCGCCCCTCTGCCCGACGGCCTCACCATACGGCTGGAGGTAGCGGGCCTCACCCAGGCGCTGATCATCCATAAAGCAGCGGGTCGCTGGCAATGCGGCGTACCGGCACATGCCAGCGGCGATCTGCACCCGCTGCGGGTGCGCTTCAAACATCCGGGTATCGCCTTTCGTGCCCTCAGCTTTCGGCTCGGGGTCAATCAGGCGTTCAGTGAAAACCGCCTGCTGGTGGAAGGGGATCTCACCGTCGCCATGCACCTGGTGCGGGCACTGGAGCAATTGCAGGCCCTGATCCTGCCCGCCTTCATAGCGCGGCCGCTGCTGCGCCACTATCCGAGCCCGCGCAACAAGCTGGCGCGTGCCTGCCACATCTACCTGGGTCTACTGACCGGCTGAATAAAAGGATGAACAACATGAGTCGCTATTACGATTTCTTCTGTCCGGTCAAACTGATGGCGGGCGAGCAGGCGCTGGAACAGCTGGCTGGCGAATTGGCGGGTCTGGGGGCACGCCGTCCGCTGCTGCTCACCGACAAGGGGGTCAGCGGCACAGGGCTCGCCACCCTGCTGGCCAATGTGCTGGCCGAGGGGGAGCTGCCGGTCGCCGACATCTGGGACGGGATCCCGGCCGACTCTTCCACCGCCGTGGTGGAGCGGATCGCGGCCCGCTATCGGGAGCTCGAATGCGACAGCCTGGTGGCGCTGGGCGGCGGCTCCGTCATCGACACCGCCAAGGCGGTCAACATCCTCGCCTCCATGGGCGGGGATCGGCTGCTGGATTACGCTGGTGCAGGCTGTCTGACCCGGCCCCTGCAGCCACTGGCGGTGGTGCCCACCACGGCGGGCACGGGATCCGAGGTGACGCTGGTGGCGGTGATCAAGGATGAGGCGAGCGGGCGCAAAGTGCCCTTCACCTCCCCCTTCCTGCTGCCCCAGCTGGCGGTGCTGGATCCGCGCCTCACCCAGGGCTTGCCCCTCAACATCACGGCCGCCACCGCCATGGATGCCATGACCCACGCCATCGAGGCCTTCATCGGCAATGCCAAGAATCCGGTCAGCGACGCCCTGGCCCTGATGGCGATAGAGAAAATCGCCAACGCCTTGCCCAAGGTGCTGCAAAGCCCGCAAGACAAGCGCCTGCGGCTGCAACTGGCAGAAGGATCCACCCTGGCGGGAATGGCGTTTTCCAACTCCATGGTGGGGTTGGTGCATGCCCTCGGCCACAGCCTGGGGGCCCGCTGTCACCTGCCCCATGGTCTGTGCATGAACCTCTTCCTGCCGACCGTGCTCGACTACAACCGCCCGGGCATAGACCCTGAGCTGGCCCGCCTGCTGCTGCCTCTGGTCGGCGCCGAGCGCTTTGCGGCAACCCCGACCACAGAGCGGGCCCAGGCGGCCATCCAGGCGCTGTGCGCCCTGCGCAATAGCCTGTGGCAGGCGGTGAAGCTGCCGCGCACCTTGCGTGAGGCAGGCGTCACCGACAAGGGGTTGCTGCCCGAGATCCGAGATCTCGCCATCAATGACGGCGCCCTGCTCTATAACCGCAAGGATGCCGACCGGGCTCAACTGCTCGACCTGCTGGAACGGGCGTGGGAGTAATCAGGCTGAGGGCCCCGCATCGCGGGGCCCTCAGTTACCAGCGGATGGTGGCACCGGCGCCGTAGTTGCCGCTCTCTTCAGGCGTTTTTTCGCGCCAGATGGACTCCTTGTTGCGGCGGATAGCCTCTTCCCGCTCCTGGCTGCGCTCCCAGACGGGTTTCATCTCATCCAGCGGCCGCTCATGTTTCTCCCCCTTGTGGTCGATGACGGAGCAGTGCTTGTCGCCGCACTGGTAGGCGTAGGGTTCGACGGCGCAGCCTGTCAGGGCCAGGCTAAGGCCAATAAGGGAAATGCTCAGAAAGGAAGGCAAGATCATGTGACGCTCCTGTTTGCATCGGTGACGAGAGGGCGCCGAGTGTCAAACAGGAGAGAGAGGGATTCAACCTTGCGAACAGGATGGATTGTTACAAGTTGTACATGAAGAAAACTATCAGCAAGGTACTAATTAATAACATCTTGGTGTCAGGCAGTACCGAGCGCCACGCTAGGTGGCCACCTGCTCTGGCGGCGTGAAGACCCCGGTGGAGAGATAGCGATCCCCCCGATCACAGATGATGGCCACCACCACCCCCTGCTTGATCTCTGCCGCCACCCGCAGGGCTCCGGCCACTGCACCACCTGAGCTGACTCCACAGCAGATCCCCTCCTCCCGCGCCAGCCGGCGCATCATGACCAGCGCCTCCTCTTGCGTCACATCCAGCACCCGATCGACTCGTTGTGGCTCGAAAATGGCGGGCAGATAGGCTGCAGGCCAACGGCGAATGCCCGGGATCTGGCTCCCCTCTGCCGGTTGCAGGCCTATCACCTGCACCGCCGGGTTCTGCTCCTTCAGATAACGGGAGACCCCCATTATGGTGCCAGTGGTGCCCATGGCGGAGACGAAGTGAGTGACCGCCCCCTCGCTCTGGCGCCAAATTTCGGGGCCGGTCGACTGATAGTGGGCATCCGGGTTGGCCGGGTTGTTGAACTGATCGAGCACCAGCCCCTCGCCGCTGGCCTCCATGGCCAGCGCCAGATCCCGCGCCTCTTCCATGCCGTTCTCCACCAGCACCAGCTCGGCGCCATAGGCCTGCATGGCATCTCGCCGCTCCTGGCTCATGGTACGCGGCATGATGAGCCGCATCCGGTAACCTCGCGCCGCCGCCACCATGGCAAGGGCGATGCCTGTGTTGCCGGAGGTGGCCTCGATGAGCCGGGCTCCCGGCAGCAAGCGACCGCTCGCTTCCGCCGCCCTGATGAGGTTCAGCGCCGGCCTGTCCTTGACCGAACCGGCGGGATTGTTGCCCTCCAGCTTCACCAGCAGGGTGACGTCGGGCCAGGGATTGATGCGGCGCAGGGCCAGCAAGGGGGTATTGCCAATCAGATCTTCCAGCGTGGCGAAGGCCATAATGGGATCCATCCTCTGTTAACTGTTCTATACCTTGGCTAGCGGGTATGCACCCGATGGGGTTCGCAGTGTAAGCGAGCCCGCACAGTTGGCAAAGGGTTGCCAACATGGTCAGATAGCCCCATCCCCCGTATCGAGGAGCAAGCATGAGCGAGATCATTCATCAGGCCAACCAGCAACAATTCATCTGTGTGGTGGATGGCAAGGAGTCCAGGCTGCGTTACCGCCGGCTCGATGCCAAGACCATAGATGCCTACAGCACCTTCGTCCCGCCGGAGCTCAGGATACAGGGCATCGCCGATCAGCTGGCGCGCACCTTCTACGACTGGACCCAGGCCGAGGGGCTCACCATAGTGCCCAGCTGCAGCTACATAGACGTCTGGCTGCGCCGCAATGCAGGTTGAAGAGCTGGCCCCGTTGGCACAAGACGACACTGATTTGAGAGCGCAGACAGAACGCCTGCTGCGGGCCGATCGCCAGCGGATGGCCTGTTTGCAGGCCGCCGCCGAGCTGGCCCTGCCCGACTGGGCGCTGGGGGCCGGTTTTATCCGCAATCTCATCTGGGATCACCTGCACGGTAAAGCCGTACCTACCCCGCTCAACGATATCGATCTCATCTACCTAGACCCCCTTGACCCACAAGGGTTGGCTGAGTCTGAACATGAGCAGTGGCTGACGGCCCGCCTGCCCGGCCAGCGCTGGGAAGTGCGCAATCAGGCACGCATGCACCAGCGCCAGCGGGTTTCCCCCTTTGCCAGCAGTCTGGAAGCCCTCAGCCACTGGGTGGAGGTACCTACCTGCATCGGGGTCAGGCTGCTGCCAGACGCGGAGTTCGAGTGGCTGGCCCCCTACGGTTTTGCCCACAACTGGTCCCTGCAGGTGAGTGCCAATCCGCGCTGTCGTCAGGAGAGCCAGGTGTTTGTGCAGCGCATCCAGGAAAAACGTTGGCTGAGCATCTGGCCTGACCTTGTAGTGAACTGGCCATAACCGCATTGCAATGTTTCGGCAACCTTGGGCACACTAGGGAAAAGCTGTTTGTAACTCAATGGGTTAAATAATGCGCGACTTCTTCTCTCTCGAACGCTGGCTACCGGGCCTCGCTGCCCTGCTGCAATACCAGCGGGCCTGGCTGATGCCGGATGTGCGCGCTGGACTGTCGGTGGCGGCCGTGGCGCTGCCCGTGGCCATCGCCTATGCCGAGCTCGCCGGCGTGGGGCCCCTGGTCGGCCTCTACTCCTGCATACTGCCCATGCTGGTCTATGCCCTGTTTGGCACTTCCCGCCAGCTTATCGTCGGCCCGGATGCCGCCACCTGCGCCGTCATCGCCGCCGTGGTGACCCCGCTCGCCGCCGGTGATGCGACCCGCCACTGGCAACTGGTGATGACAATGACCGCCATGACGGGTTTCTGGTGCCTCATCGCCAGCCGCTTCAAGCTGGGGGTGCTGGCGGACTTTCTCTCCCGCCCCATACTGATGGGGCTGCTCAACGGGGTGGCCATCACCATCATGGTGGGGCAGCTCTCCAAGATCTTCGGGTTTACCTTCGATGAGCGTTACCTCATAGAGCGGATCGCCAGCGGGGCCTACTACATCACTCAAACCCATCTGCCGACCCTGGCCATGAGCCTGACCGCCTTGCTCACCCTGCTGCTGGCCAAACGTTACAAGCCTGCCTGGCCCTCCTCCATGGTGGCCATGGTGGTGACGGGGGCGCTGGTATGGGGTTTCAGCCTTGGGGATCACGAAATCGCCACCCTCGGTCTGGTGGGCTCGGGCCTGCCCGCGTTTCAACTCCCCCAGTTTCCTCCCGGCCTGATGCGCGAACTGGTGCTGCCCGCCTTGAACCTCGCCATGGTGAGCTTCGTCTCCATGATGCTCACCGCCCGCAGCTTCGCCGCCAAAAACGGCTACGAGATAGATGCGGACAAGGAGTTTCGGGCCCTAGGCATGGCCAATCTGGCGGCCGCCGCCTCCCAGGGCTTTGCCATCAGCGGCGCCGATTCTCGCACCGCGGTCAACGACGCCAACGGTGGCAAAAGCCAGCTGGTCTCCATCATAGCCGCCGCCGTGATCGCCATCATCACCTTCTACCTGACGGCGCCGCTGCAATACATACCCACGGCCGCCCTCGGCGTTGTGCTGGTGATGGCAGCGCTGTCGCTCACCGACTTTCGCAGCCTGTGGGCCCTGCGCCACTCCGACAGATCCGCCTTCTGGCTCGCGCTCATCACCTTCATCAGCGTGCTGGCCATGGGAGTGATCCCGGGGATCACCCTCGCCGTCTTGCTGGGTCTGTTCCAATTCCTGCGCAACGTGATGCGCCCCACCGATCAACTGCTCGGCATGGATGACGAAGGGGTAGTGCGCACCCTGGGGGACAACGAACAGGCCAAGGCCATTCCCGGCATCCTGGTCTATCGCTTCAACTCGCCGCTCACCTACTTCAACGCCCCCTACTTCAAACGGCGGGTATTGGCGCTGCTGGTGCAGGATCCCCACAATCCCAAATGCCTGGTGGTGGATGCGGTAGCCTGTTTCACCCATCAGGACATCAGCGTGATGAGCATGGTGGGGGAACTGCACAGGGATCTGAAACGGCGCGGCATTCACATGGTGATGGCCGGTCGCCACGGCCAGATGAGCCAGTGGCTCAAGCAGGCGGGGATCCGGGTGGGCGACGAGGGTGTCATCCTCTGCCCCGACATGTATCAGGCGCTGCGCATGACCCGCTGCTACCGCGAGCCCGTGTTCAAGAATGACGCCGTGGTGGAGAGCACCACGGACGCCATCCTCTCCCACTGGCCCCAGGATGATACCCTGCCGGACTCGGCGCGGCTCACCCTGCCCTCCGAGCAGGAAGCGGGCGCCACCCTGGCCTGATCGGTTGCCAGACCATGCCCAGGGCTGGTCTGGCACACTCTCCTCCCAAGGCAAGATTGCACCCCGCAGGCTCTTGGTGTTAAATGCCCGTCCAGATGGCGCTGACGAGGGCCATCCCCAGTATTTGGACATCCCATGCAAACTCAAACCCACGCGGGCCCGGGCACACTTTTCTCCCTGACCTGGCCGCTGTTTATCGATCTCGCCCTGCACTTTCTGACCGGAGCCCTCAACACCTTCATGGTGGGCCACGTCTCCTATCAGGGCGTCGCCGCACTGGCGGTCGGCAACCAGGTGTTCGATCTGGCCATCACCTTGTTCAGCTTCGTCAGCATAGGCACCAGCGTGGTGATCACCCAGTATCTGGGGGCTGGCGATCGGGAAAAAGCCCGCATCGTCATCCACACAGCCATCGGCTTCAACCTGCTGGTGGGGCTGGTGGCCGCGGTCGGCGTGCTCGCCGGTGCCGGCACCATGCTCTCACTGATGAACCTGCCCGCCCACCTGATGGGCGATGCCACCCTTTATTTGCAGATCATCGGCCTGTGCCTGCTGCCGGAGGCGGCAGCCCTCTGTCTGGCCGCCACCCTGCGCGCCCACGGTCATACCCGTCAGGCCATGTACGTGACCCTGACCGTCAACCTCATCACCTTCGTCGGCAACCTGCTGCTGCTCTACGGCTGGTTCGGCCTGCCCCAGCTTGGGGTGGCCGGGGTCGCCATCAGCACTGTGGCGGGTCGCATCGTTGGCGTAGTGCTGCTGGTGTGGCTGGTGACGCGCAAGACAGGTATCCGCTTGCGTCTGCCCGAGATTGTCCGTCCCAGCAAGGTCATGCTGGACAAGGTGCTGCACATAGGCCTGCCGGCGGCGGGGGAGAACCTCTCCTGGATGCTGCAGTTCATGGTGGTCACCGCCTTCGTCGGCCTGCTCGGTGACAAGGCGCTGGCGACCCAGTCCTACTTCTTCCAGATCTGCCTGTTCATTCTGCTGTTCGGCCTCTCCATCGGCCTTGGCAACGAGATCATCATCGGCCATCTGGCGGGGGCGCGCCGCTTCGAGCAGGCCTATAACCAGCTGATGAAGAGCCTCAAGTTAGGCCTTATCGTCACTACCCTGATCGCCATCGCCGCCGCCCTGAACGGCCGCGCCATCATCAGCCTGTTCACCGACGATCCGGACATCATCACCCAGGTGGCACAGCTGTTTCTCATCAGCCTCATCCTCGAACCCGGCCGCACCTTCAATCTGGTGGTGATCAACGCCCTGCGTGCCACCGGGGATGCCCGTTTCCCGCTCTACATGGCGCTCGTCTCCATGTGGGGGATTGCCGTTCCGCTCGCCTATTTCCTTGGTATCATGCAGGGTTATGGACTGGTCGGCATCTGGTTGGCGCTCGCCTGCGATGAGTGGGTGCGCGGTCTGGCCATGTTCTGGCGCTGGCGCAGTCGTCGCTGGCAAAACAAAATTCTTGTTGAAACATAAGCGGAATCACAATGAAGAAAATCGGACTCTTGTTGGCTGCCATCCTGCTCAGCCCGCTGGCCATGGCGCAAACCGCGCCCGCAGCCCCCAAGGCGCAGGCCTCCAAAATCTGGTATGTGGCGCCCATCGCCATCGACGAGACGAGCGAAGCCCAGAAGGCGCTGACCAAAGATTTTATGGCCCAGATGATCAAGACCATCAAGATCAACGAATACCAGACCGGCAAAGCACTCGGCAAGACCAAGGATCCCAAATGGCTGATCCGCACCAAGCTGATGCCAGCCAGCACGGAGCCGCTGGTCGGCAAGAAGCACCCGCAGGGTCTCACCTACGGCAAGGGCATCCCCACCCAGGAAATCGTCGGCGAGCTCATCATGAACGGCACGCTCGTCGCTCATGTGGGGCAGGGCTGGCGTGAGCCCATAGTCCCGGGCACCCCGGTGGCCGAGAAGATCACCATAGCCAACTACCAGTACGCCATCGGCAACGAAGCCAAGGCGCCGGATCTGGAAGAGCTGGCAGCGCAGATAGGCTTCGAAGTGGGCAAGGTCATCGCCCGCGATGGCAAGCCGCTGCCCGAGAAGAAAAAGAAAAAAGAGTAAACGCCATACCCGTTACAAAGAGGGGCCTTGCGCCCCTTTTTGCTGCCCCCTGGCCAGCCCGCCGCCGTCATCAAACCGTCACAACTGTGATCGAGATTCCAGTTTGAAGCTCAAAACCTTACTTACAAATGACTTATCAACTTGTGATTCAATGAGTTAAAAATCATCTTCCCCATGCAGCAAATCATTGGTTCCGAATTCGATCGGGATCACATTTATCTCTGGGGGGAAGGGGTACTTTGGTTTTGAAGGCACAATCAAACGAAACCAAGGAGGCTTCATTACATGTTCCCAGAGTACAGAGATCTCATCTCGAAACTGAAGAGCAGTGATGTCCATTTCCAGAAGAAGTTTGACTTGCACAACGACCTGGATGCGGAGATTAGAAAGTTGGAAAAGCATCATGCCAGCGACTACAGCTCCGAGGTGAAGGATCTGAAAAAACAGAAACTCAAACTGAAAGAGGAGATATACGACATCCTCAAACAACATCCACATTAGACGCCTCGACGAATACCCGGATAAGCAACTTATCCCTCCAGCCCGGCTCAAGCCGGGCTTTTTATCGCTCCTCCGCCAGCGGCAATCCGAGCCATCCCACACCCAGAATGCCGATCGTCCCGGCTACATATTGTTCTGTCATCGTCCCTTCTCCTGCTTGACGCTATTTGCCCCGCAGCTTACCTGCCTTGGAAGGAAAAGGAAGCCTTGGCCTCCAGATCGACAAATGCCGGCAATGTGACAGCATATTAGCGAGCTATATTGGGCATCATCGTAGGATTCCATATCGAGAATCAGTTATTCAAAAACGCCCTTCGATTGCACCCAAACTATTAAACCATATGCCGTAGAGATAAAAACCAAGCTTGATATGAAGTCACTTAGTAAAATTTGGCATATTGTTAGGTATTTCCACGAAGCCACATTTCTATGATGTGCCATGAAATATAAGATATCACACCAACAATAAAAAACATGAATTGTAGCTGGCCATAACGATTTGCACGGCTATTGTTTATTTTCATTGCGTCGCTGGCGCCTTGATACGCAGCTTCAATTAGTTGTGGATGACTACCTACTTCAGGATGATTCCCATTCTTAATCTTAACCATTTCAAAGTTTGTAAATAGTGTCGCACTAGCATACTCCAAGTGAAAACAGCCAAAGAAAAAACTTAATCCCCATGTTAATACGCTAATCCCCAAGGGGATTTGAGAGAGAGCTAATGACATACCTTGAGTCTGATTCATAGCAAAACCTATAGCTGCCCCAACAGCAGCCAGAAGAAAATACACATATTTATCTTGTGCAGCTCGAACCTGTCTATACAACTCAATTTCTTGCTCTAATATCACGTATCATCCCTTATGATCGAAGTTTACTTAGACACTCTTCTTTTAACTTCTCGCCTATCGGCAACTCTTCAATTCCAGCAATTGCCGCATCGCGTAAAATAGAATTCTTAACAGCCAAATCTGTTAACGAGACAACTGTCGCAGTTTGTGATGCAAGACCGACAGGAATAGTAAATATAGATAACGCTTTTAAATTATCATTAATAGCCTTGATTTCCTCTTTACTTTTGTCGGATAGTGAAGGATATAGCTTTAAATAATGCTCTATAACATTTTCCGATAGTACGTAGCCTGAGCGACCATTAGCAATGGTTATTAACTCTGAAAATTGCTTGATAAGATTAATATCAAGTTCAGCTTCATTCTTTAGTTTTAAATTATTCTCCGCTTTAACTTTTAATTTATAAGTTAGCACCCCCAAAACTGCAGTTATAGAACCACTAACTGCAACAGTTAAAATAGATACTTCTTTTGCATATAAAATAATAAAATCAATCACATTCATTCAACTCCCCTTGACATATAAACTTCATGTAAAGAAATCAAAATTACTATCTACTTAATTCAGAACATCCTGTCCAACTCAACCAGACATATCAATAAATACGTTATTTTTCAAGATTTTATTACCAAGTAAGCCCCTTTTTTGTGATTGAAGGATATATAGATAGCCTTTGCCGCCAATACCAAAAGCGGGCCAGTGGCCCGCTTGGTTATATCGATTTCACCCCACACTCACACCGGCGGATGGAAATGGCTGGCCTCCCGGGTCGCCATCTCCTCGTAGGTGGCCCACTTCTGCCAGGCAACCTGTTGCGCCACCTGCATCAGCCGTTCGGCTTCCTCGGGGTGGCTCTGGGCCAGTGCCTGATAGCGGTTCTCCTCTGCCCTGTATTCGGCAAGGGGGATAGAGGGGCGCAGGCTGTCGAGGCTGAAGGGGTTCTGCCCCGCACTGCGCAATACTGGGTTGTAGCGCAGCAGCGGCCAGTGACCGGAGGCCACGGCGCGTTTTTGCTGGGTCAGGCCAAACTCCATATCGATGCCGTGGGCGATGCAGTGGCTGTAGGCGATGATGAGGGACGGGCCATGGTAGGCCTCGGCCTCGCGCAAGGCCTGCAGCGTCTGCTGCGGGTTGGCACCAAAGGCGATACGTGCCACATAGACGTTGCCATAGGAGATGGCCTGCAGCGCTACATCCTTCTTGGCGAGCGTCTTGCCCCCCGCCGCGAACTTGGCAACGGCACCGAGCGGCGTCGATTTCGACATCTGGCCGCCGGTGTTGGAGTAGACCTCGGTATCCATCACCAGCACGTTCACATCGCGGCCGGAGGCGAGCACATGATCGAGCCCCGCCGAGCCGATGTCATAGGCCCAGCCGTCGCCGCCAACGATCCAGACCGAGCGACGCACCAGCTGATCGATAAGGGACAGCAGCTCGCGAGCCTTGCCGGATTTCACCTCCTCCAGTCGTTCACGCACTTGCGCTACCCGATTTCGCTGGGTGCGGATCTCCGACTCCAGCCGCTGCGGGGCGCTGATAAGCGACTCGACCAGCGCTTCTCCCAGCTCCCCCTTCATCGCCTTGAGGGCGGCCACCGCCTGACCGTGATGCTGATCGGCGGTGAGACGAAAACCAAAGCCGAACTCGGCGTTGTCCTCGAACAGGGAGTTGGACCAGGCGGGCCCCTTCCCTTCCGCGTTCTTGGCCCAGGGAGTGGTCGGCAGGTTGCCGCCATAGATGGAGGAGCAACCGGTGGCGTTGGCCACCAGCATGCGATCGCCAAACAACTGGGTCAGCAGCTTGAGATAGGGGGTCTCGCCACAACCGGCGCAGGCGCCGGAGAACTCGAACAGGGGCTCCAGGAACTGGGCGCCGCGCACGGTGGAGAAGTCCACTCGCTCGCGGGCAGGCCAAGGCAGGCTCTCGAACCAGCCGAGCGCCTGTTTCTGACCAGCCAGATGGGGCGCCTTGTCCATCATGGTGATGGCGCGCTCGCCCTCATGACTCTCATCAGCCCCGACCCGCACCGGACAGGCCTGCACGCACTGGCCGCAGCCGGTGCAATCCTCCGGATAGAGTTGCAGGGTGTAACGGCTGTCGGGGAAGCCGCTGGCGGTAACGGGCACCGACTGGGCCGCCTCGGGGGCGGTCGCCAGCCAGTCCTGATGGTAGAACTTGGCCCGCAGCGCCGCGTGGGGGCAGACAAAGACGCAGTTGCCGCACTGGATGCAGATATCGGAGTGCCAAATCGGGATCTCGCGGGCAATATCCCGCTTCTCGAAGCGGCTGGTGGCGGTGGGGTAAGTACCATCCACCGGCAGCATGGAGACGGGAATGAGATCGCCGCGCCCCGCCAGCATCTCGCCGGTGACCCGCTGGACAAACTCGCTGCCGCCCAGTGCCAGTGGCAGCGGATAGTCGCTGATCTGCTCGTCACCGGCCGGGATTGCCACCTTGCAGAGGTGAGCCAGGGTATCGTCCACCGCAGCGAAGTTGCGCGCCACTACCTCGGGCCCCTTGCGGGCATAGCTCTTCTCTATGCTCTCCTTGATCAGCGCAATAGCTTCGTCCCGTGGCAAGATGCCGGCCAGCGCGAAGAAGCAGGTCTGCATGATGGTGTTGATGCGATTGCCCATGCCGTTTTGCTCGGCCACCCGATCGCCATCGATGCAGTAGAGCTGGATATTGAGGGCGCGGATACGGGCGCGCAGCCGCTCGGGCAGCTGGCCCCACACCTTGTCAGCCTCATGGGGGGCATTGAGCAGCAGGGTCGCCCCCTCCGCAGCGTGCTCCAGCAAGTCCACCGATTCGACAAAACCCCACTGGTGACAACCGATAAAGCTCGCCTGCTCGATGAGCCAGGGGGCGTCTATGGGCTCGGGGCCAAAGCGCAAGTGGGAGACGGTGCGCGAGCCCGACTTTTTGGAGTCGTAGACGAAGTAGCCCTGGGCGTGGAAGCCCTCCAGCTCGCCGATGATCTTGATGCTGTTCTTGTTGGCGCCCACGGTGCCATCGGCGCCGAGGCCGAAGAAGAGCGCCCGCACCCGGCTGGCGGGCTCCAGATCGCCGATGGGATGCCAGGCCAGGCTGAGGCCGGATACGTCATCCACTATCCCCACGGTAAAGCGCGGGCGCGGCGCATCGGATGCCAGCTCCTCGAACACAGCCGCGCACATGGCGGGGGTGAACTCCTTGGA
Organism: Aeromonas sp. 5HA1; assembly: GCF_029237245.1. NCBI lineage: Bacteria > Pseudomonadati > Pseudomonadota > Gammaproteobacteria > Aeromonadales > Aeromonadaceae > Aeromonas > Aeromonas sp. 5HA1. Next base: position 37,609 of record NZ_JAACFW010000017.1, on the reverse strand, counting down.
GGAGAGACCATAGCGACCGCCACTGAGCCACGGCAGCCGTTTGAGAAGGCAGCGCTGCAAGCCGTCGATCAGGGCACTCTGCACATCCAGCAGCAGCGGCTCGCCGCCCGCCCCCGGCTCCTTGGTGCGATCCAGCACCGCCATGCGCCGTACGCTCGCGGGCAGGGCATCGAGCAGTGCCTGTACCGGGAAGGGGCGATAGAGGCGAATGACCAGCACACCGGTCTTGCGATCCTGACGGTTGAGCCAGTCGACCGTGGTGCGGGCGGTAGCGGCTCCCGAGCCCATCAGCACGATGACGTCGGTGGCATCGGTTGCGCCGTGATACTCCACCAACCGGTAGTGGCGGCCGGTGAGAGATCCCAGCTTGTCCATGCACTGCTGCACCCGCGCCGGCACTGCCTCGTAGAAGGGGTTGACGCTCTCCCGGGACTGGAAATAGGTGTCCGGGTTCTGGGCCGTGCCGCGCATCACCGGGTGATCCGGGTTGAGCGCCCGGGCACGGTGGGCCCGCACCCAGTCGTTGTCGATAAGCGCGCGAATTTCGTCCCGATGCAGGGCCGTGATCTTGTTTACCTCGTGGGAGGTACGAAAGCCGTCGAAGAAGTGGATAAAGGGCACCCGGCACTGCAGGGTGACGCTGTGGGCGACCAAGGCCAAGTCCTGCGCCTCCTGCACCGAGCCGGAGGCGAGCATGGCAAAGCCGGTGCTGCGCGCCGCCATCACGTCCTGATGGTCACCGAAGATGGAGAGCCCCTGCGCCGCGAGCGATCGGGCCGCCACATGGAACACGGCAGCGGTCAATTCACCGGCGATCTTGTACATGTTGGGCAGCATCAGCATCAGCCCCTGACTGGCGGTGAAGGTGGTGGCGAGCGCCCCCGCCTGCAGGGCACCGTGTACAGTACCGGCCGCGCCCCCTTCACTCTGCATCTCCACGACTGTGGGGATATTGCCCCACAGGTTGGTCTGCCCCTCATCCGCCCAGGCGTCAGCCAGTTCGGCCATGGTCGAGCTCGGGGTGATAGGGTAGATGGCACACACTTCGCTCAGCTGGTAGGCCACCCGGGCCGCGGCTTCGTTGCCATCGACCATGATCAGTTCATGTTTCATTGGGACTCCTCCGGTTGGCGCAGCTCGATGGCGTGACAAGGGCACTGGTCATGGCAGGCACCGCAGCCGGTGCAGCGCGTCGCATCCACTTGATAGCCCTTGCCCGGCCCCAGTTTCTCGATGGCCTGCTCGGGGCAGCTGCCGTAGCAGCCGTCGCACTCGAAGCAGTTGCCGCAGGAGTAGCAGCGCGCTGCCTCGTAACGGGCGGCCACCTCATCCAGCCCGCCGATGATCTCGCCAAAATCGTCCCGCGCCCACGCCGGTTTGACCGGCTGACTGCTGGCCGGGGCATGGGTCTGGAACCAGAGCTGCAACTGCTCCGGCCCCACCAGCGGGTAGGAGACCATCTTCTGGTAGTGACGACCGCGCAGCCAGGCATCCATATGGCGTGCCGCCTTCTTGCCGTGGCCGGTGGCGATGGTGACGGTGCGCTCGGAGGGCACCATGTCGCCGCCAGCAAACAGACCGGGCACATCCGTCATCAGGTTGTCCGCCACCTGCACCACACCTTCCTGGTTGATCCGCACGCCGGGAATGCTCTCCAGCACGCTCAAGTCCACCTCCTGACCGAGCGCCAGAATAAGGGAGTCCGCTTCCAGGGTTTCGAACTTGCCGGTGGGCACAGGCTTGCCCTGCTCATCCAGCGCCATCACCTCCACTTCGATGCTGGTGTTGTCGAGCTGGCGGATGCTGCGCAGCCAGTTGATCTTGATCCCCTCCTCCTCGGCTTCAAGGGCTTCGAAGGCGTGAGCCGGCATATGGTCCCGGTCGCGGCGATAGATGATCATCGCCTCCTCCACCCCGAGGCGGCGTGCGGTGCGGGCTGCGTCCATGGCGGTATTGCCGCCGCCGTAGATCGCCACCCGCCGTCCCAGTTTGGGGGGTGGCAGTCCCTGCTCCTCGGCGAGACTGGCCTGCTCAAGGAAACTCACCGCATCGAGGATCTTGCCCGCTTCCCGGGCCGGAATATCGACCCGCTTGGCCAGATGGGCACCGATGGCCATAAAGACGGCGTCAAAGCCCCCCTCGTCTCGCTCGCGCAGCACATCCTCCACCTTGTGGTTGAGGGTCAGCGTCACACCAGCGGCCAGGATGCGGGCGACCTCCCGATCCAGTACATCGCGGGGCAGCCGGTAGGCAGGAATGCCAAAGCGCAGCATGCCGCCGGCCAGCGGCCCCGATTCACGGATCTCCACCTGATGGCCGAGCCGGTTGAGGTGCCAGGCACAGGAGAGACCGGAGGGACCGGCGCCTATCACCAGCACCTTCTTGCCGCTGGCAGGCGCTGGCGGCGCGGGCAGCCAGCCTTTGGCCAGCGCCTCGTCGCCGAGGAAACGCTCGATGGCGTGAATGGAGACGGCATCATCCACCTGGGCGCGGTTGCAGGCGCTCTCGCAGGGGTGATAGCAGACCCGGCCATGGACGGCAGGCAGGGGATTTTCTTCGATAAGTCGCTGCCAGGCTGCTTCAAAGCGGCCCGCTTCGGCGAGGGAGAGCCAGGCCTGGATGTTCTCGCCAGCCGGGCAGGCGTGGTTACAAGGTGGCAGGGCCGGCCGCCAGACGGGCAGCCGGGTACGGACCGGGCCTGTTCCCGTTTTCTGGGAGAGATCCGGCTGTGGGGTCATATCCAGTTGTTTGCTCATACATTGCTTTCTTCTTTTTGTGTGACAGGCCCCATCCGATGGCACTTGATACCGTTTAGCCGAAGCGGGCGGTGGCCGGAGAGGGAAGAAGCGAAAGCGTTAAAAACTGGAAGCTGGTTCGATAGTGGACTGATTTTTGTACTGATTGACGGATCAGGATCAAATAATGTTGCACTTTATGGGGTATGGAGAACAGAACGTGACCCCTGTAACATCTTGCCCGATTGAAGATGTGATTGGGTTGACCATGTCACACCTTCGACAACCGGCGCAGCACACTGCAGGGATGGCTGCCACGACAGTCACAGCGCACTTCCCCTTGTTGACACAGGGCACTTCACAGGATCAGGACATGCCAATACTCGACAGCATTCATCTCTACCCCATCAAATCAACGGCAGGCATGCCACTGACTCGCGCTCGGGTGACCGAAGAGGGATTGCAGGGAGATCGCCGCTACATGGTGGTCAAACCGGACGGCACCTTTATCACAGCCCGTACCCATCCCCAGCTACAGCAAGTAGTGGCGACCCCCATAGAGGGCGGCTTGCAGTTGCGCTATCCGGGATTTGAACCGCTCACGCTGCGAGAACAGGATTTTTCCCGCACACCTCGGACTACCGGCGTCTGGCGCGACAGCTTCACCGCCCTGCATACAGATATCAGCGCCGATCTCTGGCTGAGCAAGGTCGCTGGTGAGCCGGTCGCCTTGCTCTGGCTCGGCGAGCAATCGGATCGTTTCCGGGAAAAAACCGGCACCCGGGTCAGCTTCGCCGACGGTTATCCCCTGCTGCTGATCAGCCAGAGTTCGCTCGATGACCTCAACCTGCGCTCCGATGCCTTGCACCAGATGAGCCAATTTCGTACCAACCTGGTGGCAACCGGTACCCGGCCGTTCGAGGAGGACAGTTGGGTACGCATCCGCATCGGCGAGGTGGAGTTCAGTGTGGCCAAGCCGTGCAGCCGCTGCATCATGACTACTGTGGAAGCGGGCACGGATCGCTTCAACGCCCTGAAGGAGCCGCTGGCTACCCTCACCCGTTACCGGCGTGGCGAGGATGGGGATGTCTATTTCGGCCAGAATCTGGTGGCCCTCAACGAGGGCTGGATTGAGGCGGGCAGCGAGATAGAGGTGCTGGAAACCGCCAGGGCTGTGGTCTATCCCAATGCGGCGCCGAAGAAGCGGGAGCTGGTCTGCGTCGCCCGCGAGCCGCTGGCACGGGATCTGGAAACCTTCTGGTTCGAAGCCGCCGACGGCGAGCCGCTGCCCGACTACCTGCCGGGCCAGCACCTGCCCATCAGTCTGGATATCAAGGGCGAGCGGCTGCAACGGCGCTATACCCTGAGCTCAAGCCCGGATCTGCCGGAGCGCTACAGCATCAGCGTCAAGCGCCTGGGTGAAGGGCGCATCTCCCCCTGGCTGCACCACCAGCTGCGGGTGGGGGATACCCTGCTGGCGGCCACGCCGGCTGGCGAGTTTCACCTCGGCACCGAGCGCAGCCTGCTGCTGCTCTCGGCCGGCTCGGGCGTGACTCCCATGCTCTCCATCGCCCGTACCCTGGCCCTGCGCGGCGAGCTCGAGGATGTGCACTTCATGCACCTGTGCCGCAGCGAGGCCGACATACCGGCCGCCGCCGAGCTGCACGCCCTGAGCCGGGCAGGCATGCAACTGACCCTGATCCTGAGCCAGCCGGATACTCACTGGCAGGGGCTCAAAGGGCGGCTGTGCGATGATCATCTGGCCCAGGTCAAGGGGTTGATCGGGCGTGAGGTATTTATCTGCGGTCCTCACGGGTTTATGGTCGATGCGGCCGCCAGATTGTGCGCACTCGGCGTGGCTGCGGATCGCATCAGGCAGGAGAGCTTTGGCGGCGCCATTCTCTCGGTGGCTCGTCCCCATCAGGCGGTGCAACTGCGTATCGGTGAAGAGGCCTTTGCCGGCAACAATCAGGGCACCATACTGGATCAAGCCCACAAGCAGGGAGTGGAGCTGCCCTGGAGCTGCCGCGCCGGCATCTGCGGCAGTTGCAAGCAGACCCTCGTCTCGGGAGAAGTGGATCACCCGGATGCCCCGGCCATCACGGCAGCCGAGCGGGCCGAAGGCAAGATCCTCACCTGCTGCGCCGTGCCCTTGACCGATCTGGTGATCGGGCCGCGATAATAGTGCGGGCCGGGAGCATCATGGGTTAAGCGCCTCCCGGCCCTTATTTTCCCCGCTGTTTTTACCCCCGCCCCTTTTCTCGGCATACCCGAGCCATGCTGCTCCTCCGGCCCCCTATACTCACTGCAGAACAATAAAAACCTTCAGAAGTACCGGCCTTCGCCGTGTGACAAAGGGGGTTATTCTGGTGAGAATAAGGACGCTCAAACCATGGAACAGAACAGACCTGCCTTTCAACTCAATCTCTTGCTCTCCGTTGTCACCCTGATCCTGCTATCGCTGGTATTTTTTGCCTACACCTGGTCAGGGACAAAACTCGAGCAGAGTTATCAACAACGCTACCAATCCTATCTGCTGGCCGATGAGCTAAGGCAATCCTCCGACGATCTGACCCGGCTCGGTCGCACCTATGTGATCACCAAGGATCCCGCCTATGAGCAGCAGTACATGCGGATCCTGGCCATACGCAACGGCGAACAGAACAGACCGGAAGGCTACAACCGCATCTATTGGGATTTCGTGGCGGCCAGTGGTCAGAACCCCAGACCCGACACTTCGCTGCTGCGTGGCCTCATCGATCTGATGAAGGATGCCGGCTTTACCGACGGTGAGCTGGCCAAACTCAACGAGGCCAAGAACAACTCGGATGCCCTGGTCAGTACCGAAGTCGCCGCCTTCAAGCTGGTACAACAGCAGGAGGGGGATCTCGCGGCCAACCAGCAAAAAGCCATCGCCATGATGCATGACAAGGCCTATCACCAGAACAAGGGGCGCATCATGGCCCCCATCGATGACTTCTACGTCATGATGGAGACCCGCACCCAGCAGGCGGTGGACGATGCCACCAGCCAGTCTGCCATGTTACGCTATCTGTTTATCGCCCTGGGCCTGGTATTGATGTTCTTCCTGTGGCGCACCTATCGGGCCCTGCTCGACTTGACCGGCACCTCGGTCAGCCAGCTCAGAAGCGATCTCAACAGTCTGGCGCAAGGGGATTTCTCCCGTCAGATCCAGGTACCCGTTGGCGCACAAGAGAGCCTGATCGGCCTGCTGGCCACCATGCAGTCAACCCTCAAGGGGATCATCGCCCAGGTCTCCCACTCCAGCGAGGAGCTGTCAGGATCGGCCGACAGCATAGCCCAGATAGCGGAGCAGACAGCCCAGTTTGCTACCTCCCAGCAGACCAGTACCCAGACAATGGCGGCCGCCATCGAGGAGCTGGTAGTGAGCATCAGCCACCTCTCCGACAACGCCACCCATGCCGACGAATTGAGCAAGGTGTCGGCCAACACCCTGGAAGAGGGTTCCGGCGTCATAAAGCAGACCCTGGACAGCATAGAAAACATCTCCAGCACAGTGGGGGATGCGGCCAGCAGCCTCTCCGAGCTCAACAGCCACACCCAGCAGATTTCGGACATCATAGAGGTGATCCGCGGCATCGCCGATCAGACCAACCTGCTGGCCCTCAACGCCGCCATAGAGGCAGCGCGGGCGGGAGAACAGGGGCGGGGCTTTGCGGTGGTGGCCGACGAGGTGCGCAATCTCGCCAGCCGCTCGGCGGCCTCGACCCAGCAGATCACCGGCATGATCAGCAAGATCCAGAGCGGGGCGGATGCCTCCATCCGCAGCATGGAAAATACGGTCAACAACGTCTCTCGCGGCGTGAGTCTGGCCAACCAGACCGGCGAGGCCATCACCAGCATCAAGAGTCATGCAGCCAACCTGACCGGATTGATGGGGGAGATAAGCCACACACTGCGCGAGCAATCCACCGCCGCCAACGAGGTGGTTTCCACCGTCGGCCACATTACCTCCCTCTCCGAACAGTCGGGGGATGCGGCCCGTCACGTATCGCAGGAGGCCGCCAAGCTCAAACAGCTGTCACGGCTGCTGCGCCAGGAGATGGGTCGCTTCAAGCTTTAAAGAACGCTGAAAAGCAAAACGGCTGCCCAAGGGCAGCCGTTTGTTTGGCAAGGCCTTTTTCAAGACCGGATGGCATCAACCACGCAGGGCGGCGATGCGCTGTTCGATGGGCGGGTGGCTCATGAACAGCTCGCTCATGGAGCGCTTGCCGTTGATGCCAAACGCCATCATGGAGCCTTCCATCTGTGGCTCGGCACCGCGAGAGAGGCGCTGCAGCGCAGCAATCATCTTGTCACGACCCGCCAGCTTGGCGGCACCTGCGTCGGCGCGGAACTCACGCTGACGGCTGAACCACATGACGATCATGGAGGCCAGCACACCGAATGCCATCTCCAGCACGAACACGGTGATCATGTAGGCAAAACCACCGGAGCTGCTGCTCTCTTCGTCGTTGTTGGAGCTGAAGAAGTTGCTGATGACACCGGCCACGATACGGGCAAAGAACATCACGAAGGTGTTTACCACCCCCTGGATCAGGGTCAGAGTCACCATGTCGCCGTTGGCCACATGGCTCACCTCGTGAGCCAGCACGGCTTCCGCCTCGTCGCGGCTCATGCTGTAGAGCAGGCCGGACGAAACGGCGACCAGGGAATCGTCACGACGGGCACCGGTAGCGAACGCGTTCATCTCCGGCGAGTCGTAGATCCCCACTTCCGGCATCTTGATACCCGCTTCACGGGCCTGACGGGCAACGGTGCTGACCAGCCAGTGCTCTGTCTCGTTACGGGGTTGCTCGATGACCTGGACGCCATAGCTGCGCTTGGCCATCCACTTGGACATCAGCAAGGAGATAAAGGAACCCCCAAAACCGAACACGGCACAGAACATCAACAGACCGGAAATGCTGGACTTGTTGATCCCCAGAACCGAGAACAGGATATTGAGTACCACCCCCAGCACCAGCATGACGGCCAGGTTGGTCACCAGGAATAGCATAATTCGCTTCATATAGACTCCTTGTGAGATATGGATAGGTGCCTCCCGTTCCGGTTCACAGCCGGTCGGTATCACACCTGTTCCGCATAATAGATAGATTCGATGAATGTTCGCTGAATGTCGGGTTCAGAGCAGAGGGGATATATCGAGACGCCCGCGCAAATCAGCCTCAAGTGGATTGTTTACAAAGGGTATTTCACCCAAAAACGGCGCGGGGAGCAAGCCCCTCAAGGTGTCCAGGTTTTCTTGGTAGTGACTCATGGATCCGTACAGCCGATTCATGACCCAGCCTGCTACCGGCAGATTGTCGTTTCGAATGGCGGCAAAGGTGAGCAGCGCATGGTTGAGACAACCCAGCTTGGCCCCCACCACCATGATCACCGGCATGTTCTCCTGCTTGACCCAATCCGACAGCAGATGCTTGCGATCCAGCGGCAGAAACCAGCCGCCCGCCCCCTCTACCACGACAAGCTCGGCCCCCGCCTGCTCTATCTGGCGCAGACCGTCAGACAGTCCCTTCAGGGTAATGGCATCACGGGCCTCGCTGGCGGCGATATGGGGCGCAATAGGCGGTTCAAAGGCATACGGATTGACCATATCGTAAGGCAGCGACAGGCTGGCCGCCTCTTGCAGCAAGACGGCATCCAGGTTGCGCAACCCATCCGGGGTGCGAGCGCAGCCAGCGGAGATCGGCTTGTAACCGGCGCACTGAATGCCATGGGCGGCAAATTCCAGCAGCAGGGTGCGGGCGACCAGCGTCTTGCCCACATCGGTATCTGTGCCGGTGATAAAGAAGGATTTAACCATGATGACTCCTCAACACAAATCAGGCGACAGCCCGCCGTTTATAGGGGCAGATCACCTGCATATCAAGTATCCGGGACAGAAGATGAGTTCAGCCCGACTTGTTCGCACATTGCGTCCCCCGGACAGACCCGGCAAAGGGCGACTCAGGCCAGCTATCGGCGGATCAGGCGCCCCAGGCACACCTGATAGCTGGCGGCCAGCAGGCCATCCGGCTGACGGTAGGCTTCATAAGCCTCCGTCAGGCGCTGCAAGCGCAGCCGACTGCTCAGACCTGATTGACGCGCATCGTTAAGCTGGCTGGCGCCTATGCCCTTGAGGTCGCGCAGCAGACCGCTCAACTCGTGATAGGAGAGCGACCAGGCCAGACTCTCGAGGCAAGGTGCTGTGAAGCCACCTGCGGCAACGGCATCTTGCAATTGTGGCAGGCTGAGGAAGCGATTGACATGGGGATGGTCGTCAACCGTGCGCCAGGCCTCACGCAACTGCCAGAGCGAATCGACAAGCAGGGTCGAGAACAGCAGTTGTCCACCGGGTTTGAGTACCCTGTGGAGTTCGGCAAACGCCTGCGCCGGTCGTTCACACCACTGCAGGGCGAGGCTGGAGAAGACCCAGTCCAGGCTCCCGTCGGCAAACGGCAGACGCTCGGCATCGCCGCACACAAGTTGCGCACCGCTGCCACGCAGAGCCGCCTGCTGCAACATGCCGGGGGCAAGATCCAGTCCATGCAACTGGTGGCAACGACTGGCGAGGTGGGGCAGGAAAAATCCGGTACCACAGCCCAGATCCAGCCCGGATATGGGAGAGGTTGACAGGGAAGCGGGAGTCACTGGCTCCCCGGGCATACGATCCAATAGCGCCAGACCGACTTCCTGCTGAAAACGGGCATGGGCATCGTAGTGACTAGCCGCCGCCCCGAAACGACGGGCGAGCTGGGCCTTGTCGACCTGCTGAAAGCGCTCATCCATGGCGAACACCTCTCGGCTCTGCGGCAAACTCGCTCCTGCTGGCCGTCAGGGTGCAAGGGCCGAGGGCCTCGAGCAGGCGGTCCACATCCTGCTCGCAGTGGGCCGCGCTTAACGTGATGCGCAGCCGCGCCGTGCCCGCCGGCACAGTGGGCGGGCGGATGGCGCTCACCCAGACGCCGCGATCCCGCAGCCGCGCAGCCAGTTGCAAGGCAGCACAGCTCTCCCCCACCAGCAGCGGCTGTATGGGGGTGTCGCTTGCCCCAAGCTGCCAGCCCTGCGCCTGTGCCCCTTGCCGGAAACGGGCGATCAGCTGGCCAAGATGAGCGCGGGCATCGTCGGCGACCCGCACCAGTTCGATACTCTTGCTGACCGCGCACGCCTGGGCGGCGGGCATATGGGTGCTGTAGACATAGTGACGGGCAAAGTTGACCAGATAATCCACCAGCTCGCGGCTGCCGCCGACAAAGGCGCCGGCGACGCCAAGCGCCTTGCCAAAGGTCCCCATCTGGATGTGTACGGATGCCGGAGCCACCCCTTGCGCCGCCAAGGTGCCGCGCCCCTCGGGCCCCAGCACGCCAAGGCCGTGGGCATCGTCGATCATCAGCCAGTTGCCGCTCTGGGCGGCCAGGCGGGCAAGCTCAAGCCAGGGGCCCTGATCCCCATCCATGCTGAACACCCCCTCCGAGACGATCAAGCCCCGGTTTGGTTCGAGTTGGCGCGCGAGAGCAGTCATATCGTTGTGACCAAAGCGCTGCATCTTGCAGGGAAGCTGGCTGCCCATCTCCTGCAGGGAGGCGTGGTTGAGCCTGTCCTGCCACAGCAGATGCTCCTTGCCGAGCAGGGCTTTGAGCACAGCCTGATTGGCAGAAAAACCGCAGTTGAACAGCAGCACCGCCTCCACCCCCAACCAGTCAGCGAGCGTCTCTTCCAGCTGCTGGTGAGCACGGCTGTAGCCGGTCACCAGGGGCGAGGCGCCAGATCCCGTGCCATAGCAGTCAATCCCCTCTTTGAAAGCGGCTTTGATGGCGCTGTGATCCGCCAGCCCCAGATAGTCGTTGGCACAGAAGTTGAGGTAGTCGCGGCCATCGACCTGCAGCCTCCCCCCCACGCTGCCATCGGTGGCAGTGCGGCGGCGAAGCAGCGCTGCCAACTCTCGCTTGGCCAGAGCCGTGCCCAATGCAAAGGGGCCTTGTACCGCCAGGCCATTCATGACCGCGCAACCCCTGCGCGAGGACGGGTAGCATCGTAAAACATCTCATCCGGCGCGTTCTGGCGGCTCACCTCGGCCAGGATCTCTTCTTCCTGAACCTGATCCGGCTTTTGGGCCCGCTGGGCGGGGCGAATGCCGAGTCGTTTGAACAGCTGCATGTCGCTGTTCTCATCCGGGTTTGGCGTGGTCAGCAGCTTGCAGCCATAAAAAATCGAATTTGCCCCTGCCATAAAACACATGGCCTGCATCTGTTCGTTCATCTTCTCCCGCCCGGCGGAGAGGCGCACATGGGAGGCAGGCATCATGATCCGTGCCACGGCTATGGTGCGGATGAATTCGAACGAATCGAGATTCGCTTCGTTCTCCAGCGGCGTCCCTTTCACCTTGACCAGCATGTTGATGGGCACGCTCTCCGGGTGGCGTGGCAGGTTGGCCAGCGCCATCAACAGGCCCGCCCGATCCTTGGCCTGCTCACCCATGCCGACTATGCCACCGGAGCAGACCTTCATACCGGCGCCGCGCACATGCTCCAGGGTATCGAGCCTGTCCTGATAGGTGCGGGTGGAGATGATCTCGCCATAGAACTCCGGCGAGGTATCGAGGTTGTGGTTGTAGTAATCGAGCCCCGCGGCGCCAAGGCGGGCAGCCTGATCCGCGGTGAGCATGCCAAGGGTCATGCAGGTCTCCATGCCCAGTCCTCGTACCTCTTCGATCATCCGCAGTATGTAGGGCATGTCCCTCTCTTTGGGGTTGCGCCAGGCGGCCCCCATGCAAAAGCGCGACGAACCGTTGGCCCTGGCCTCACGAGCCCGCTCCAGTACCTTCTCCACCTCCATAAGCCGCTCGGTCTCGAGCTCTGTGTGATAGCGGGCGCTCTGGGGGCAGTACTTGCAATCCTCCGGGCAGGCACCCGTCTTGATGGAGAGCAAGGTGCTCACTTGCACCTCGTTGGGATCGAAATGGGCGCGGTGTATCGTCTGTGCCTGGAACAGCAGATCATTGAATGGCAGGGCAAACAGGGCCTGAACCTCGGCGAGGGTCCAGTCGTGACGAAGGGCGTGGCCGCCCGCGGTGTGAGCATTCATACATGGCTTCCGGTTGTTATAAGTGGGATCCTGCGCCCGCCATCCTGGATGGCCGAGCCCCGGACCCGCCACTTTGCCCCCGCGCCATCCAGCGAGTGAGGAGCCAAGTGGCTGAAATTGTTGGCTAGTGTAGAGAGCGCGCGTAGACTGTCAACACCGACCAGATCAAACCAATTGACAACAGAACACAAAATGACCAAACAAGAATTCGACCTGAATCACATCTGGCACCCCTATACCTCTCTCACCCATCCCCTGCCCTGCTATGAAGTGGACAGCGCCAAAGGAGTCACCATCACTCTCGCCGATGGTCGCGAACTGGTGGATGGCATGAGCTCCTGGTGGGCCTGTATACACGGCTATCAGGTGCCTGAACTGGACGCGGCCGCCACCGCCCAACTCGGCAAGATGTCCCATGTCATGTTTGGCGGCCTGACCCATGCCCCGGCGGTCGAGCTGTGCCGCAAGCTGGTGGAGATCACACCGGCCGGTCTGGACCGGGTGTTTCTGGCCGACTCGGGATCGGTGGCAGTGGAAGTGGCGCTCAAGATGGCCCAGCAGTACTGGCACGCCAAAGGCACCCCCAGAGCCAAGTTCGTCACACTGCGCGGCGGCTATCACGGCGACACCTTCGGTGCCATGAGCGTTTGTGACCCGGATGGCGGCATGCACGAGCTCTACCAGGGCTTCCTGCCCGAGCACTACTTTGCCCCGGCCCCCAGCTGCCGTTTCCACGCCCAATGGGACGAAGAGTGTGTGGTGGATCTCGCTGCGCTCGTCGCTGACCATCATGAAGAGATCGCAGCCATCATCCTCGAACCCATAGTGCAGGGAGCGGGCGGCATGCGCTTCTACCACCCCCGCTATCTGCAATGGGTACGCGCTTTGTGCGACGAGTTCGGCCTGCTGCTGATTGCCGACGAGATTGCCACCGGGTTTGGTCGCACCGGCCAGCTGTTTGCCTGTGACTGGGCTGGCATCAGCCCCGACATCATGTGCCTTGGCAAGGCGCTCACCGGCGGTTACATGACCCTCTCTGCCACCCTCACCACTGAGCATGTCGCCCGTACGATTTGCGACGGGAAAGCGGGGGTCTTTATGCACGGGCCCACCTTTATGGGCAATCCGCTGGCCTGCGCCGTGGCCTGTGCCTCCATCGATCTGCTGCTGGCCTCGCCGTGGCAGGAACGGGTGCAGGCCATCGAGCACCAGCTCAAAACCGAGCTGGTGCGGCTGACCCTGAACCCTTTGGTTGCCGATGTGAGAGTGCTTGGCGCCATCGGCGTGGTGGAGATGAAGGAGCGGGTAGATGTGGCCCGTATCCAGCGCAAGTTTGTGGAGTTAGGTGCCTGGATCCGGCCATTTGGCAAACTCATCTACCTGATGCCCCCCTTCGTCATCACACCGGCACAATTGAGTGTGCTGACCCAGGCCATCCATGAAGCCATCGCCAGCGGCGAGTTCTAAGCCGGCATGAAAAGGCCCTGCATGAGAATGCAGGGCCTTTTGACTCTTTTTTATCAGAATGTGAGCAAGACACCAGACCCGGGCGACCATGACGAGTAGACTGCGCAGGTTTTACCCAACAGATGTACCGTTCCCATGCGCCTTTCCATTGCTGCCAAAATCAACTTTTTCCTGCTCTTCATCTTCTCCATGGTACTGGTCTTCTCCGCAGCCTATCAGGCGGTGCGCGAGCGGGATCTCATCCTGACTCTCATCAAGGAGCAGAGCCGCGAGCAGACCGAAGCCTATTTCGACGGCCTCAACATGCTGATGCTGACCGGCAAGATGGACGCTCGCGACACACTGCGAAACAAGTTTCTCGATCACGCCCACGTGGAAGATGCCCGCATCGTCCGCGGTGATGCAATCAGCAAGCAATACGGGCCGGGCCGCGAGACAGAGCAGGGCAAGGATGAGTTCGATCGACTGGCGCTGGCGGGCAAGGGCAGCCTGGAGGTGGTGCACGACGGCATGCACAGCAAGCTGGTGGTAACCCGACCGCTGTTGGCCAAGAAAGATTTTCGCGGCACAGACTGCACAAGTTGCCATCTGGTACCAGAGAACACTGTGCTGGGGGCGGTGCGCTTTGACTACTCCCTCGACACCCTCTTTACCCGGGTCGAGCAGAACATTCTCACGTCGGCACTTATTCTCACCGGCATCTTCGGGCTGGGGCTGCTGTTGACTCTCTGGGTCATTCGTACCTGGATAGTTCGCCCCCTCAACCAGCTGACCCGTTCCATGGAAGAGGCCACCGACCTGCATGACTTCGGTCACCGATTGGAAGGGGATGAAGGGGACGAGATTGGCCGGGTGGCACTGGCTTACAACCAGATGCTCGACAGCGTGGAACGCCAGCTCGGCAAGCGCCCTGCCGCGCAGGCGAAGCCGGACAAAAAACAGGATTAGCCTGCGTAGTAGAACAGCAAACTGGCGATGAAGATCAGCAGCAGTATGGTCAGATTGACGTGCAGCGAGTCCTCCCGTCGTCGGCTGCGTTTACGCTCCAGCAAAAACACCGCCAGGGTCAACAGGCAACAACCCCAGAGCCAATAAACCAGCCAGGGAGTCAGTACGGGATCCCAATAATCGCGAACTGCTATCCCCCCGTAGACCAGAAAACCGTACGCCACTTCCGGGCGCGCATAGTGATAGAGGGAGAGCAGCACGATAAAGCCCGCCCAGCAGAGGATCACCAAGCCCTGCAGCCCTCTGGTCAACCAGTCCGGTCCCTGTCGCCGCTCTTTCACGTCCATCCCCTGCCCCACTGGCCCGACCATGAGGTGATCCGGGCATAAATCCCCTCCAGAGTCCGACATTTTTGCTTGTTTATCAAACCCGCGCGGGTAAGATTGTCGGCTTAGTCTGCCATGATGGGCCAGTGAATGCCCGGGCCAGACCCCTAGTGTTGCAAATAGCGCTGCAAGAACAAGCTGGAGACAATATTTCGATGACGCACGCATCCGTAGTAGATGTGCTGACCGGTAAATATGCGGTTGGCACCACCCAGACAGTAAAAGGGTGGATCCGGACTCGCCGTGATTCCAAGGCGGGGATCTCATTTTTGGCCGTATCCGACGGCTCCTGTTTCCATCCGGTACAGGCAGTTGTCCCCAATACCCTGGCCAATTATGAGAATGAAGTGCTGCGTCTGACCACAGCTTGCTCCGTGGAAGTGACCGGTGTGGTTGCCGCCTCCCAGGGCAGCGGTCAGGCTTTCGAACTGCAAGCCACCGACGTCAAGGTCGTAGGCTGGGTCGAAGATCCGGACACCTACCCCATGGCCGCCAAGCGCCACAGCATAGAGTACCTGCGTGAACAGGCCCACCTGCGTCCGCGCACCAACATAGTCGGCGCCGTGACCCGGGTGCGCAACTGCCTGGCCCAGGCCATCCACCGCTTCTTCCATGAAGAGGGTTATCTGTGGATTGCGGCTCCGCTCATCACCGCCTCTGACACCGAAGGTGCCGGCGAGATGTTCCGCGTCTCCACCCTGGATCTGGAAAACCTGCCGCGCACCGACGCTGGCAAGGTCGATTACGACAAGGACTTCTTCGGCAAGGAGACCTTCCTGACCGTTTCCGGTCAGCTCAACGTCGAAACCTACGCCTGTGCCCTCTCCAAGGTCTACACCTTCGGGCCCACCTTCCGCGCCGAGAATTCCAACACCAGCCGCCATTTGGCCGAGTTCTGGATGGTTGAGCCGGAAATTGCCTTCGCCAACCTGGACGATAACGCCGCCTTGGCCGAAGCCATGCTCAAGTACGTCTTCAATGCCGTACTGGCCGAGCGCCGCGACGATCTGGAGTTCTTTGCACAGCACGTCGACAAGGATGCCATCGGTCGTCTGGAACGCTTCGTCTCCTCCGACTTTGCCCAGATCGACTACACAGATGCCATCGAAGTGCTGAAAAACTGTGGCAAGAAGTTCGAGTTCCCTGTCTCCTGGGGCATCGATCTCTCCTCCGAGCACGAGCGCTATCTGGCCGAGGAGCACTTCAAGTCTCCTGTGGTGGTCAAGAACTACCCGAAAGACATCAAAGCCTTCTACATGCGTCTCAACGATGACGGCAAGACAGTTGCCGCCATGGACGTACTGGCACCCGGGATCGGCGAGATCATCGGCGGTGCCCAGCGTGAAGAGCGTCTCGAGGTACTCGATCAGCGCATGGCCGAAATGGGTCTGAACAAGGAAGATTACTGGTGGTATCGCGATCTGCGCCGCTTCGGCACAGTCCCGCACGCCGGTTTCGGTCTCGGTTTCGAGCGTCTGGTGGTCTACGTGACCGGTATGGGCAACGTCCGTGACGTTATCCCCTTCCCCCGTACACCCCGTACCGCCGAATTCTGATAACGGCCCTCTGCCGACAAAGCCGACCCCAGGGTCGGCTTTTTGTTGCCCGCACCACGGCATTCGCCCCTCGCAGCCACCACAATTAATCACACTTCCCCTTATGGCTGCAGCCTTGCTGCACTGCCCCTCAAGATACCAGCCCCGTATGATACCAACCAGAACCCCTTCAAATAACAATCATGTTAATACGTGGTTTTTATGCAGTTAAATCAAAAACCGATGAGTTATTGAAGTACCTCAATTTTTTGCCCCTTTGAGAAGGGCACAATACCCACTAACCCTTTAGGGCTAAATAAAAACAGACAATCCCGGTCCATGAGCTCAACACAGCACAGATATGGATTAAATCACGCGAGGTAATGGAATGATCTTGATGGAATTTATGGTGGTACTCGGCTGCTTGTTGCTGGGTACCCGATTTGGGGGCATGGGACTGGGTCTCATCAGTGGCATAGGCCTGTTCCTGCTGACCTTCGTGTTCGGCCTGGCACCGGGCGAACCGCCGGTGCAAGTCATGCTGACCATACTCGCTGTGATCGGCTGCGCCGCCACCCTGCAGACCGCCGGCGGCCTCAACCTGATGATGCAGGTGGCCGAGCGTCTGCTGCGCCGTCACCCGCAATACATCACCATACTGGCCCCGCTCACCACCTGGACCCTCACCTTCCTGTGCGGTACCGGCCACGTGGTTTACACCATGTTTCCCATCATCTCCGACATAGCGCTGCAAAAGAACATCCGCCCGGAACGGCCGATGGCGGTCGCCTCCGTCGCCTCCCAGATGGCGATTTGCGCCTCGCCAGTCTCGGTCGCCGTGGTCTCCATGGTCTCCATACTGGCAGCTGGGCACGGCATAGGTCAGGCCTACGGCCTGCTGGATATCCTGATGATTGCCATCCCCTCCTCATTGACCGGCGTGATGATGGCGGCCCTGTGGAGCCTGCGTCGCGGCAAGGATCTGGACAAGGATGAAGAGTTTCAGGCCAGGATCAAGGATCCGGAGCAGCACGCTTTCATCTATGGCGGCGGTGAAACCCTGCTCAACACCAAGTTCCCGAAAGAGGCCTACTGGTCTACCTGGATCTTCTTCGCCGCCATCGCTGCCGTGGTATTGCTTGGCGCCAACGAAGGGCTGCGCCCCGTCTTCACCATCAAGGACAAGACAGGCCCTCTCTCCATGAACCTGGTGATCCAGATGATGATGCTGATCGCCGGTGCCATCATTCTGATGCGCTGCAAGGTCAAACCGGGCGAGATCGCCAACGGGGCTGTCTTCAAGGCCGGCATGGTCGCCATCTTCTCCGTGTTCGGGGTTGCATGGATGAGCGAAACCTTCTTCCAGGCCCACATGCCGCTGCTCAAAGAAACCCTGTCCCACGTGGTACAGGCCCAGCCCTGGACCTACGCCCTGGTGCTGTTCCTCATCTCCAAGCTGGTCAACAGCCAGGCTGCCGCCCTGACCGCCATCGCCCCCATGGGTCTGGCGCTGGGGGTGGAGCCCAAGCTGCTGATCGCTTTCCTGCCAGCCAGCTACGGTTACTTCGTGCTGCCGACCTACCCGAGCGATCTGGCCTGCATCGGTTTCGACCGTTCCGGCACCACCCGCATCGGCAAGTTCATCATCAACCACAGCTTCATCATTCCGGGGCTGATCGGGGTGAGCAGCTCCTGCGCCCTGGGTTACGTACTGACCACTATTCTGCTCTAATCACAGCGGCGTTTATCACGCCATTGCCACACAGGCCCCCAACTCCGGGGGCCTGCTCTTTTCTCCCCCTGCCTATTCCCGTTACGATTTCACGCCATGGCTTTACCTGCGACCCCGCCACTGGGTAGCATGCTCCCTCTTTCACCATCGGAATCGACTCCATGTCTCGCGTCATCCTGCTCTGGAGCGGCGGCAAAGATGCCATGCAGGCTCTCTGTCATGCCCGTGAGCAGGGGCATCAGGTGGTGGCACTGGTCACCTTTGCCCCCTCTGCGCCCCGCTTTCTGGCTCACCCCCTGCCACTGGTACGCCGTCAGGCCGAGGCGCTGGGCCTGCCCCACCAGCTGGTTACCATAGAGGCGCCATTCGATCAGAGCTATGAAAGGGCACTGGCCAGCTTGCGGCAGGAATGGGATCTCGATGGGGTGGTCACCGGCGATATCGACAGCGTGGGAGGTGCCAGCAACTGGATCCGCGAACGCTGCCGCCCACTGGGGCTTGAGGTACACACACCGCTCTGGCAGCAATCTCGCGAAGCGCTACTGAGCGACATGCTCGGGCGCGGCATCGTCGCCCACCTCTCCTGCGTCGATACCCGCACGCTGGCACCCGGCTGGGTCGGCCGAGTGCTGGACACATCCGCCATCACTGAATTGAAGGCGCTGGCAGACCGGCAGGGTTTTGATCTGTGTGGGGAACAAGGGGAATACCACACCATGGTGACCGACGGCCCGGGCTTTGCCGCCCCTCTTGGGCTCGATGGCTGGCATCTGGCAGCGCAGGCACACCTGGCCTACCTGGCAAAAGAGGAGGAGTAGCCGGGCGGCGGTGAAGGCAGGCTCTTCTTCTGGCGGCAAACAAGCGGGTTCAATCGTTGGTCCGGTCGCGGTTTGGTCAAGGGCCATATGAGCCAGCAACAGGAGGATACAGACATAGACGGCACCGTTTTTCCTTGCTCCTGGTCGCCAACCATGACGGAGCCTCACTTCGCCAGAACAAAACTCCAAAAAAACAATAAAAAATGGAAATTTAAACTAATAGCAAAGCTTTAGAATCCCTTTGCCAAGCATTCTGGCGAGGAACCTCAGGCTTTTTTGCTCTGGATCAACGTCAGGGGCCAGTGAACTGGCCAAGATGCCCATCGACATACAGCGACCATTTCGCGCCGGAGAGAGTTATGACAAACCAAGCCACTGCAGGCACCACAACCTGCGACTACAAGCTATGGGACATCCTCGTCGAGTCAGCAAAGGAACGCACTACCATTCGTTACTCCAAACTGGCCAGGCAGGCCGGGCTGGAGAATAGCCAGGATGAGCTGCGCACCCTGCTGCAACGCATCCGCATGTACTGCACCGAACACCAGTTGCCGATCCTCTCCACCATAGTGGTGGACGATGTGGGCAAATACACCGGCCTCTCCTCCGGCCTGCCGGACGCTCCCTGGGAGCGTGCCAGGGTGTTTGACTACCAATGGCCTGTTGCCCCCTGATCCAGACATTCATCACCATAACGCGCCCGCTGGCGCGTTTTGTACTTCTTCGGGCCCGCTCTCCTGAATCGCAGGCAAAAAAAACCCGCCTCAAAGGCGGGTACTAAGCAAGCAACGCTCTGGATGACCAGAGTAAAGAGTTCAGGCTGTCGAATCTTGCCACCCCTGGCACCACGCGAAAGAGGTAACAGGACAACATGGGTTTGTATAAATCGCTGATTTATCCAAGCTTCATGCTGACCATCGACGGGGAGTGAGACTAAAGTGAAGGTCCTGCTTAAGGAAATGATTTATTAGTATTCCATTATGCACAGAATGAATTTACGAGGCGTCGACCTCAACCTGCTGGTGGTGCTCAAGGCCCTGCTGGAGGAACGCAACACCACCAAGGCCGCCGAGCGACTCGCCATGAGCCAGCCTGCCGTCAGTCGGGCTCTGGCCCGCCTGCGGCTGCTCTATGACGATCCCCTGCTGATCCGCACCCCACTGGGAATGGAGCCTACCGCAAGGGCACAGGCACTCTTGCTGCCACTGCGGGAAATACTGCACGACATAGAGCAGACCTTCAGCCAGCCCGAACAGCACGACCCGAGCCACTTCGAGGGAGTACTGCGCATCGGTGCCCACACCTATGTGGAATATGTGATGATGCCAAGCCTGCTGGGGCGCCTGCAACAGCAAGCGCCCAACCTGCGCATCCACATGGTGCCCCTCAATGCAGATTACGAGGACCAGCTCGACGAAGGGGTTGTCAGCATGGTGATCAGCAAGCAGGACGAGGTACCCGGTCGCTTTCGCCGCATCCCGCTGTTTGAAGACAAGCTGATCTGCGCCGCCCACAGCAGCCATCCCTTTCAGGGTCAGGTGCTCTGCATAGAGTCTTTCGCCAAGGCCCAGCATCTGCTGGTCGCCCCCCGTGGCAGCGAAGGGGGCATAGTCGATGACCTGCTCGCAGCGCACGGCATGACCCGCCATACCCCCTTGATAGTGCAGAGTTTTCTGGCAGCGCCTTTCATACTGCCCTATGCCCCCCTGCTGCTGACCTCGCCAGCCAGGGTGCTGCGGCCGCTGATGCCGCTGCTGGATCTGGTGGAGTACGAGACCCGCTTTACCCTGCCGACCTTCGAGGTCAGCCTCATCCGCCATCGCCGCGACGACAACCACGCCATGCTCAACTGGTTCGAGTCAGAATTGCATCTCTGGTGCCAATCCCTCTGCGAGCTATGATCCCCTCCGGCGCCCCGTGCGCCGGGCTCTTTTCCCCTCGTCACTGCGTTTGACTCTGGCCCTTTGGCTGGCGACTCCCCTGGTAAAATCCCCCGAGTCGCAGCGCCAGCGTTGCCTTGAGATCGCCACAATGCCAGAATCGGGCCTTTCCTTGATTTCATGTTCAGATCTCAAGTTTCAGCTTTCAGGGCCCACGCCCGCAGACAAGGACTCCCCATGGCCACCACCCTCTATGGCATCAAAAACTGCGACACCATCAAGAAAGCCCGCAAGTGGCTGGACGAGGCTGGCATCGACTACCGCTTTCACGACCACAGGGCCGATGGCCTGGATCCCGCCGCGCTGGATGGCTGGCTGGCAAAGCTTGGCTGGGAAGCCCTGCTCAACAGCCGTGGCACCACCTTCCGCGCCCTGCCGGATGAAGCAAAACAGGGGCTGGATACCGCAAAAGCGCGCGCACTGCTGCTGGAACATCCCGCCATGATCAAGCGCCCGCTGCTGGATCGGGATGGCGAGCTGACCCTGGGTTTTAAGGCTGATCACTATCAATCCCTCTTCTCTCGTTAAACTTTTTTAAGGAACGCTGATGTCGGACGTCATCGCACTGGCCAAGGATCTGATCCGCCGCCCCTCCGTTACCCCGCAGGATGAAGGGTGTCAGGCCCTGATGAGCGAACGCCTGGCGCGTCTTGGCTTCGTCATCGAACCCATGGTGTTTGAAGACACCACCAACCTCTGGGCGCGCCGTGGCAGCGAAGGCCCCCTGTTCTGCTTCGCCGGCCACACCGATGTGGTACCGGCCGGGCCGCTGGAGAAGTGGCACACCCCGCCGTTCGAACCAACCATCCAGGATGGCGTGCTCTACGGTCGCGGCGCTGCCGACATGAAGGGATCCCTCGCCGCCATGGTGGTGGCCGTCGAACGCTTCGTGGCCGAGCATCCGGATCATCAGGGGTCCATCGCCTTTCTCATCACCTCGGATGAAGAGGGCCCCTTCATCAATGGCACAGTGCGTGTCATCGACACCCTTGAAGCGCGCAACGAGAAGATCCGCTGGTGCATCGTCGGCGAGCCCTCCTCCACCCATGTGGTGGGGGACGTGGTAAAGAACGGTCGACGTGGTTCCATCACAGGGGATCTGCTGGTGCGTGGCGTGCAGGGGCATGTGGCCTATCCCCATCTGGCGGACAACCCCATCCACAAGGCGGCGCCGGCATTGACTGAGCTCGCCGAGACGGTATGGGATGAAGGCAACGCCTACTTTCCCCCCACCAGCTTCCAGATTGCCAATATCCAGGCTGGCACCGGCGCCTCCAACGTCATTCCGGGGGAGTTGCAGGTTCAATTCAACTTCCGCTTCAGCACACAACTGACCGACATGGATATTCGTGAACGCGTCCAGGCCCTGCTCGACAAGCACGGTCTGGACTACGAGCTGACATGGACCCTCTCCGGCCAGCCCTTCCTGACCGATACCGGCGCCCTGCTGGAGGCCACAGTGGCGGCGGTAGCGGCGGTCAATGGCCAGCAACCGGCACTGCTCACCACGGGCGGCACCTCGGATGGGCGCTTTATCGCCCCCACAGGGGCCGAAGTGATCGAACTCGGGCCCGTCAATGCCACCATCCACAAGGTGAACGAGTGCGTGAAGGCCGAGGATCTGGACCTGCTGGCAGAGATGTACCAAGGGGTACTCGAGAGATTGCTGGCATGACCCAGGAACAACTGCTGGGGCTCGACGAGAGTCACCTTGTTCTGGTGGGACGCGGGCCCCATCGCCTGACCGCTGCCACTGCAGCGGCCTTCAACGACATGCAGGTGGCAGCCGCCCATGAAGGACACAACCTGCAGGCGGCCTCCAGCTGGCGCAGCTTCGAGCGTCAGCTCGCCATCTGGAATGGCAAGTGGCGCGGTGAGCGCCCCCTGCTGGATGCCGACAACCAGCCTATGGATACGCTGCAACTGAGCGAGTGCGAACGGCTGCACGCCATACTGCGCTGGAGCGCCCTGCCCGGTACCAGCCGCCATCACTGGGGCACGGATCTGGATATCTACGATCCCGACTGCCTGCCTGCCGGTACCAAGCTGGCGCTGGAGCCCTGGGAGTATGAAGCCGGGGGCTGGTTTAGCGACCTCGGCGACTGGCTGACCGACCACATGAATGACTTCGGCTTCTTCCTGCCTTATGCCAGACCTGTGGGTAGCGGCAGCGGTGTCGCCTACGAACCCTGGCATATCAGCTTCGCGCTGGAGTCCCGGGAGCAGCGGCTGGATCCGGATGCGCTGGCGCTTTGCCTGCAACAGGCGGATATTGAAGGCAAGTCGACCATATTGGCCCATCTTGACGAGATTTTGGCCCGTTATGTCACCACCTGTCCTGACGAAAGGAAAACCCCATGAATCTCTGGCTGTGGATTGGTTTGCCACTGCTCTTCCTGCTTGGCATGTTTCTCAATGCCATCAAGGACATGAAGCGGCTGGAGAAACAGCTGCCCAAATACAAGGACAAGATACGGGAAGTCAAGGATGACGAGGACGACTGATCGCCCTCTCAGCCCGCCAGGGGCGCCATTGTGGCGCCCCTGCTGTTTTTCACGAGGGCAAAATCTCCCCTCCCCATACTGATGCAGGCTCAGTGATCCCGTTCACATAGAACAGGACTTCTTTCTCCCTTCCCTCCCGCCATCTTCAAGGTAAAAACCCAGTTCCGGGCAGCACTGAAAATGTAACAAACTGCAAATAAATGCACAATTAAGCCACACTGCGCCCAACAAACTGCATATAATGTGCCTGTTTTGCATTTTGACAGAAGGAGTTCGCCATTGGATGCCGTCGCCATCAACAGTTTCTTTTTAGTCGCGGCCTTGTTGGTGGGAGCCAGTGTCCTGTTGAGCGCGCTCTCCTCTCGTCTTGGCATCCCCATCCTGGTGATATTTCTCGCGGTCGGCATGCTGGCCGGGGAAGATGGTCCTGGCGGCATTCACTTCGCTGACTACTCGGTCGCCTATCTGGTGGGCAACCTGGCGCTCGCCATCATATTGCTCGACGGCGGCATGCGTACCCGGGTTTCTTCTTTTCGGGTCGCACTCTGGCCAGCGCTCTCGCTGGCAACCGTCGGCGTGGCCATCACCACAGGGCTGACCGGTCTCGCCGCCGCCTGGTTGTTCGACCTCAGCCTGATGCAGGGCATGCTGATCGGCGCCATCGTCGGCTCCACCGATGCGGCTGCTGTCTTCTCCCTGCTCGGCGGGCGCAGCCTCAACGAGCGGGTCAGTGCCACCCTGGAGATAGAGTCCGGCAGCAACGACCCCATGGCGGTGTTTCTCACCGTCACCCTGATCGAAATTCTTGCCACCAACCAACAGGGGCTGGACTGGTTCTTCCTGCTGCTGCAACTGGGCAAGCAGTTTGGCCTCGGTGCCGGCATAGGTCTGGGCGGCGGCTGGCTGTTGTGGAAACTCATCAACAGCGCCAGGCTGGCTCCGGGCCTCTATCCCCTGCTGACCGTCAGTGGTGGTCTGCTCATCTTCGCCCTCACCACGGCCATCGGAGGCAGCGGCATCCTCGCCATCTACCTCACCGGCCTGCTGCTCGGCAACCTCTCCCTGCGCAGTCGCAGTACCACGCTGTCGGTACTCGATGGCCTGACCTGGCTCAGCCAGATCGGCATGTTCCTGGTGCTGGGGCTGCTGGCCTCCCCCCACAAGCTGCTGCCCATCGCCCTGCCGGCGCTGGCTCTCGCCGCCTGGATGATACTGTTCGCCCGTCCCGTCTCTGTCTGGATTGGCCTCTTGCCGTTCAAGAACTTCGCCCCCCGCGAGCGCTGGTTTATCTCCTGGGTGGGGCTGCGCGGCGCCGTGCCCATCATACTGGCGGTCTTCCCCATGATGGCCGGGCTGCCCAACGCCCAGCTCTACTTCAATGTCGCCTTCTTCGTGGTGCTGGTCTCCCTCATACTGCAAGGCAGCTCGCTGCCGCTGGCATCAAAGCTGGCCAGGGTTGAGGTACCGGCACCGCCGTCACCCATCAACCGATCCGGGCTTGAGATAGATCTGGACAGCCAGTGGGAGACCTTCGTCTACCGCCTCAGCGCCGAGAAGTGGTGCATCGGCTCGCCCCTGCGGGATCTGCGCATGCCCAAGGGTACCCGCATCTGCGCCCTGTTCCGGGATCAGGAGCTGCTGCACCCCTCGGGCAGTACCTGCCTGCAATCCAATGACATTCTCTGCGTCATAGGACACGAGCGAGATCTGCCAGCTCTCGGCCAGCTGTTCAGTCAGGCCCCTGAGCAGGATCTGGGCCCGCGCTTCTTCGGTGACTTCCTGCTGGAGGCGGCCGCCAATATGGTGGACCTGGCACCGCTCTACGGGCTGGATGTGAGCGAGGTGGCGGATCAGACACTTGGCGATTTTCTTGCCGACCAGTTGGGCGATAATCTGGTCGTCGGCGACCAAGTCGAATGGCAGGGCCTGATCTGGACAGTGGCCGAAATGGAAGAGGGCAAGCCCCGCAAGATAGGGGTGCGCTTTCAGGAAGAAGACCCGGTCTGACGCACATCGTCTGACCCGCCTTTGCGAGCAGGGAGTTCATTATGCCTTACCAAACCGAGTTGTCTGGCCTGCAACCCCCGTTTCCCAACCTGGGATTGATAGAGGGATTCTTTGGCAAGGGCTGGAGCTGGGAAGCCCGCGCCCACTACGCTCAATGGCTGCCACGCCACGGCTACGGCTTCTACATCTATGCCCCGAAAGAAGATGGCTATCTGCGCAAGCACTGGGCCCTGCCCTGGCCTGAAGCCGAGCTCGAGGCTCTGCGCCAGCTGGCCCGCCAGTGCCGCGACAACGGCCTCGCCTTCGGGGTGGGCTTGAGCCCCATGGGTGCCCACCACGACTATGAACGCAAGCGCCCGGCCCTGTTGGAGAAGGTGCGCCTCATCGACGAAGCGCTGCAGCCTGACATACTGGCTGTGCTGTTCGACGACATGAAGGGGGATACCCCGGATCTGGCCCACCACCAGCTCACCATAGCCCACGACATTGCGGCCCACAGCAAGGCCGGCCGTCTCATCTTCTGCCCCAGCTACTACTCCACGGATCCCGTGCTGGAAAAGGTATTCGGCGCCATGCCCCCCCGCTATCTGGAGGATATAGGCCAGCAACTCGACCGCCGTTTCGAGATCTTCTGGACAGGCCCCAGGGTTTGCTCCAGCGAATACCCGGCCCCCCACCTCAAACAGGTGACCGAGCTGCTCGGGCGCAAACCCTTTTTGTGGGACAACTACCCGGTCAACGACGGCAGCAAGGCCAGCAGCTTCCTGCACCTGCGCGCCTTCGAGAATCGTCCGGCAGAACTTGTGGATCTGGTCGCGGGCCACGCAGTCAACCCCATGAAGCAGGCTGCGCTCTCTGTGCTGCCGCTCGCCACCCTGCCCATGAGCTACCGGCTCGGCAAGCAGTATGATGCTGACAAGGCGCTGCACGCCTCCCTCAATGCCACCTGCGGACCGCAGATTTCGGCGATGATAGAGGCCGACCTGCCGCTGTTTCAGGACATTGGGCTGGCCCTGCTCACCCAGGAGCAGATCGCCCATCTCAAGAGCCGTTACCTGCCGTTTCAGGATCAGGTGTGTGTAAACGAAATCTTGCGCTGGCTGGCCGGTGAATATGTGTTTGATCCTGACTGCCTGACCGACTGAGACAAGCCACGCCAGATGCCACAGGAGGCTGCATGGACGCATCCCTGATCTACCAGAACCTGGCGGTGTTTGCCGCCTTCTTGCTGATCTACAGTCTGATCGCAGGTCGCTTCGAATCCCGACTGATCAATGGCCCCTTGCTGTTCCTGCTGATGGGCTGGCTGCTGGGACCTGGCGGGCTCGGTCTGCTGTCACTCTCGGTCAATAGCGAGGGGATCAAGCTGCTGGCAGAGCTCACCCTGGTCATAGTGCTGTTCAATGACGCTGCCAACACCAACTGGCAGGTATTGGCTGCCAACCGCGCCCTCCCCATACGATTGCTGCTCATCGGCCTGCCACTCACCCTGCTGGGGGGCACCCTGTTCGGCCTCTGGCTCTACCCGGATCTGCCGCTGCTGGAGCTGGCCATCCTCTCCACCATTCTCGCCCCCACAGATGCGGCGCTCGGCAAGGCCGTGGTCAGCAATCCGGCCGTGCCTGCGCCCATCAGGGAGGGGCTCAATCAGGAGAGTGGCCTCAACGACGGTATCTGCGTGCCAGTGCTCCTGCTGCTGCTCGCCCTCATCGCCCCCACCGAGCAGCACACAGGCACGGGCATGCTGGCCATGACCTTGCTGCTGGAAGAGATAGGCATAGGCCTGCTGGTGGCCCTGGTGCTCACCAGCCTCACCATACGGCTGCTGAAAACCTCCTACCTCAACGGCTGGCAACTGCCGCTCTGGCGCCAGCTCACTATGCCCGGGCTGGCCCTGCTCTGCTTTGCGCTTGCCCAGACCCTGGGGGGCAGCGGTTTTATCGCCGCCTTCGTCGGGGGGCTCTTGATGGGCCGCAGACTGGGGGAGCACAAACACGCTTACATGGATAGCTGCGAAGGGTATGGGGACCTGCTCTCCGTGGTGATCTGGATGGTGTTCGGCGCCACCCTGATGCCCATGCTGCCGATGCTGCTGCACTGGCAATACTGGCTCTATGCCGCCGCCAGCCTCACCCTGCTGCGCATGCTGCCGGTCTGGCTGAGCCTGCTGGGCACGGGCCAATCCTTTGAGCTCAAGCTCTTTATCGGCTGGTTCGGACCAAGGGGGCTCGCCAGCATTGTCTTTGCCGTCATGGTGTTGCAACACGAGCCCGCGCTGCTGGGACAAGAACCCATCATAGCCACTGTGCTCTGCACCATCATACTGAGCGTCATCTTGCACGGTATCAGTGCCAACCCCTGGGTCAGGCGCTTCAAGACGGCGTAAATACCCGACAGTGGCCAAAGATATGGCAGAGAGGATAAACAACCTCATCGCCATTGCGGTATAAAACAATACCCCCAGTCAGGACTGGGGGTATTGTGGATAGATCAAGACATGTATGAGCGGCGTATTTCAAGGTGCCATGGCAATCAAGGCTGATTTGGTCCCCTTGTGGCCGCCCCCATCATGACCGGATATTGCCCTCTGTTGCGCGGTAAACCAGAATGCCCGGCTTGTTTTTCACATAGTCAATAAAAGGCGAATCCACTACCTTCATATTCGTCGAAACAGAAGAGGCATTGCGAAGTACGGGGCCATTTTCACCCCGAATGAAAATACCGGTATGGGTCACATCTAGACCGGCAATATTGGTATAGATACCGATATAATCACCATCTTCCAGCAAGCTCAGCATGTCTTCGTCCACGCGATCACCAGGAATATAAGTGATGTCGCGGTTCTTCACCGCCAGCCCCGGAATATAGTGACTGCCATCTTCTTTTTGATTCAATACTTTGGCGGCGGTCACCGCATAGTTGCCGACCAGATGGGTCACATCCTTCACCTGATTGCCACCATGGACCCAATCAGAGAAAAAATGCTTTCTAGTCAGGTAGTTGACTTCACCATTTACATAACGAGTGTACATGACATTCTCGATGAAATTATGCACACTCGTTGAGTGTCGCAGTGACTCAACGTAATCCAGATAGGTGAAGCAATCCAGCTCACCAAAATCCACCACCAGTTTTTCCTGCCGGTCGCTCGACCCCACCAGACGATTGGCAACATAAGGATTCTCGAGAAACAGTTGCGAGAAATCCTTTATTGACTGACCCGGTGCCACATTCTGATGTTGAGCAAACATCCTGGTGAGTTGCTGCTCCTTTATATTGTAAAAATCCAGGTTTTTCCCGTTGCCGGCCGCAACCCCGCCAGAAAAAGCGAGCAAAGCGGCGCCTATTACCTTCACCATTGAGTACCATCCTTGACCATAAAAACGAGCAGCAGGGGATACCCCTGTCGCGAACAGCGTCGACAATATGCATCTAATGCCATTCGAGACTGATGAATTAAGGGCCAATTGAAAACAAAAAAAATGTAAGTAAATGTACCCGGCTTGCCAGATATTGGCCTGATACAAACTCACGCTGGTATGAATACCCGCTGGTGGAAAATAACCTCGATGGCGACCAAACAGAGAAGCCCCGACACGGCCGGGGCTTCTCTGTTGGCTTTCGTTTTGGGTTTTCGTTGCTCGTCATGGCCTTGCTGTCACTGTCTGACGAGACACGTTACCCGCCCCATCACGGGACTGCGTTCACTGGGCAACAAGCACTCAGCCGAGCGCCAGCCAGACACCGACACCGAACATCAGGGAACCGGCGATCCGGTTCATCAGGGTCACGTTGCCGCTCTTGGCGAGGAAGTGGCGCAGGGTACGGCCACCGCCCGCGTAGAGCAGCAGACAGGAGAACTCGATCACCAGGATCAGGGCCACCAGGGCGCTGATCTGGGGCGTCATCGGCTTGGCTGCGTTGATGAAAGGAGGCAGCAGGGAGACCATGAAGGCCCACCCCTTGGGATTGGCGATGGCAGTGACAAAACCCTGCATGGCCAGACCAAGGGGGCGTGTCTCCTGTCCGGCCGACAGATCCGCCGGTATGGCCATCTTGCCTTTGGCCTGCCACATCTGGATGCCGAGCCAGATGAGATAGGCGCCACCCACGTATTTGAAGGCAGAGAAGAGCGCCGGATAGTTGAGCATGACGGCCGCCACCCCGATCACCGACAGCACAGAGACCAGCGCGACCCCGACCAGTTCACCCCACATCATGTGGAGGGTACGGCGCACCCCCAGACTCATGCCGAGGGTCATCGCCAGCGTCATGCACATGCCGGGGGTAACAGAGACAAAAAAGAACGTAGGCACAAACAGCGCCAGAATCGCGGGATCAATCCAGTCGGACACACTACACCTCCATGGTAACAAGCTTGAGATCTTGCCTATCACACTCTTTTAACACAAGAAAAAACCTTTTCGGCCAGCATGATTTCAGCAATAAAACCTTGTGACAATAGTTGTCGCGCCTGTGTAATATGCCGCCTCACTCCTCTTTTGGGTTAGGACCTGCCATGTCGTTGAGTAACCTGTCCATCCGTCTTCAAGTGCTTGTTCCGCTTCTGCTCGCCAGCCTCTTGATGGTCCTGATGGCCGGGATCAGCAAGCAGGAGATAGACAGCGCCATTGCGGACATGAACCAGACCACCACCAGCGTGACGCGCCACAAGGACGACATCGCTGCCCTGATCCACGCCACCTACCGGATGCGCACCAACGCCATCTATGGCCTGTACGATCCGGCGCGCTTCGCCCAATTGCCAAACGATCTCAATGCGGCGGAACAGGAAATTGGGACCATCTTGTCCCGACTGGTGATCACGGGTGCCGAGCAGGACAACAGCCAGGTGGCCGCCGGCCTGCAGGCTTATCTCGGCCACACCCGCAACAACATGCTGCCGCTGCTGGCCCAGAAACATCAGGGAGGTGGCGATGCCGCCACCTACGAACAGTCACGGTTGCGTTTTCGTGAGCTGGGGGAGCAGTTGATCAAGCAGATCGACACCATGTCAGCGCGCATCAACCAGCTGATCCAGACCGAAATCTCCGAGGAAGAGGCGCACTACAACGCCACCCTGTTGCGAACCCTGCTGATGATGAGTGCCACCCTGATAGCGGCGCTGCTCGGTGGCTGGTGGTTGTCCGGCCAGATAGTCCGCCCCATAGGCCAGTTGCAGGAGGTGATGCGCGCCGTCGCCCAGGGGCGCTTCAACGTGCGGGCCAACGCCGATGGCAGCAATGAACTGAGCCAGCTGGCCAAAGACATCAACCAGACACTGACCCAGCTTGGCAGCACAATCCATACCCTGACCGGTATCAGCGGCAACGTGGCCTCTGCCGCCACCGAGCTCGCCGCCGTCATGACCCAGTCCGAGACCAATGCCCAGCAGCAGCGCAGCGAGACAGAACAGGTGGCCTCCGCCGTGACCGAGCTGGCCAGCACGGCCGACAACGTCAACCACAACGCCGCCCTGGCAGATGGGCTGGCGCGGGATGCCAATAGCCGGGTCGAACAGGGGCTGGCTCTGTTTGCGGAGAGTATCGCTGCCAACAGCCGCATGGCGGGCAGCCTGGAGAGCGCCGCTGCCGTGGTGGCGTGCCTCAAGTCCCAGTCCGAGCAGATCGGCAAGGTGATCGAAGTGATCCAGAGCATCTCGGAGCAGACCAACCTGCTGGCCCTGAATGCCGCCATCGAGGCTGCTCGCGCCGGTGAAACCGGTCGCGGCTTCGCGGTCGTGGCCGACGAGGTACGCCTGCTGGCGGCCCGCACGCAGGACTCCACCAAGGAGATCCAGACCATCATAGAGCAGTTGCAGAGCCAGTCCCAATCCGCCAACAACGGCATGCAGGAGACCCTCACCATCCTTGAGCACAACCAGCAGCTCTCCGGCGAGGTGCAGGCGCTGCTCGGTGGCATCACGGAGGCGGTCAACCAGATCAATGGGGCCAATGCCCAGGTGGCCACCGCCGCCGAAGAGCAGTCGTGCGTCACCGCCGACATCAACCGCAACATCACCAATATTTACGAAATAGTGAACCAGAGTGTGGCCGGCATCAGCCAGAGTGCCGCCGCCAGTCACGAACTGTCACAGCTCGCCGAGCAGCAGCGTAAACAGCTGGCCCAGTTCCAGTTGTGACGTCCGCTTGCGCGATCGACACAAAGGCCCCGCAAGCGGGGCCTTTGTGTTAATGAATGGACACATTTGTTATTGTTTTAAACGGCTTTTTTATAATGTAGCTTCATTGGGGGCTGGGCTGTCGCACCAAATGTGAGTATGGTAGAGGCACGTCACTTCCCCTCACATGAGATCACCATGAAGCTGCATTTCAAGAAACCGGCCTTCATCGGCCTGGGCCTCATCGCCCTCGTCTCCGCCATCTGGCTCGACTACTACCTGCCGGAGCACACCATAGCCACCATCACAGGGGTGGAAGTGAAGCGCACCGACAAGGATGGCCCCATCAGCCAGAAAAACCCGGCAGACGGCCCTACCACGGATGTCTACTACATCTATACCGAACGCCCGGGCGAACAGATCCGGGTATTTCGCAATGAAGATACCGGCTGGGGCTGGCCTTTCTACTTCAAGTTCAACGCGGCCGATGTGCAGGCAAAAGCCAAGTCCATGGAGTTCGAGAAGCGTCTGGCCATCATTACCTCCTACGGCTGGCGCGTGAACATGTTCACCATGTTCCCCAACGTCACCAAGATAGAGAGTACGGGTCCTGAGGCCTCCACCTGGAGCTTCTTCCGCTGGTTCTGGTTCGGTATCTGGGCACTGGTGATGGGCAAAGCCGCCATCGCGACCTGGCGCTACTTCGACCGGCTCGAGGACGAGATATGACAGAGCCGAGCAAGACTCGCACCAGTTTCTACCGACGGCTTTATGTTGCCTGGCTGATAAGCAGCGGCACGGACACAGTCCCGGCCATCATGGCGGCCACCGGCATGCCGCGGCGCACCGCCCAGGATACGCTGGCGGCACTGACTGATCTCGATATCAGCTGCGGCTTCGAGCAGACAGAAGGGGCGCGCCACCTGCAGGGGCACTATCGCATCAGCGACTGGGGTCCCATCAATCCGGCCTGGATCAAGGCACAGTTGCCCGTAATCAAGCAAACGCTGGGTTATCCATAACGACTGACGGGGCACTATCGCACCGGTGACGATCAAAAGAGGCCAGCCGCAAGGCTGGCCTCTTTTTATATTGCCCGGGCAGACACAGGTCTCGGCACGCGGAAACGACTTACTCCGGGAAGGGCTCTTCCGGCAGCGGTTCCTGGGTCTCAGCCTGGGTGCAGTCGATGATGGAGCGCTTGGGGTTGTTGGGGTCGCGCAGCAACAAGGGGGCCAATCCCTCATTGTGCTTCTGCTCGTCGGCAAACTCGCTGCCATAGGCATTGTGGGTCAGCCTGCGTGCATTGGCGATGGGGGTGTCCACAAACAGGGCGTGCACTTCGAAAGTAGACGAGGGGATGAGAAAGCCACTGATGGGCAGACCATGCAACTCTTCATGGGTCTTGTACCAGGCAAACCCGTCCGTCACCTTGTAGGGGGTGAAGTTTTTAAGCTGAGGGTGGGCCGGCTCGCCGGTCTCGCTGTCGAGGTAGAGATGGTCGAGATCGCAGGTCGCCAACCCCTGCCACATGGATTCGAACGGCGTGGAGCAGGCCGTCAATTGCAACCCGGCCAGCAGTGCCAGCGACACTTTGTACATTTCCCGTCCCTTCTCTCAATAGTGCCATGGCCGTCAGCCAAAAAACCGCAGTCGCTCGACCAGCAAGTCGATAAAACCCGGGCGATCCAGTCCCAGCAACACCAGTGCATTGGCCGGTTTTCCGGTGAGCTGATAGCGATCCACCACCGTCATCCCTGTGGTATGCCCCCCCCGGGTCTCGATATCGACCCGGCACTCGACCCCGTGAAACAGACCGGGAGCCAGCAACCAGGCAATGGTACAGGGGTCGTGCAACGGCGCACCAGCAAATCCCCACTTGGGATCCCTATGGTAGATCATGAAAAAGTCGAGCAGGCCGGCCACGCAACGGGCCACCGGATTGGCAATGGCGCGCACCCGCGCTATGTCCTCGTCCATCACCTGCGCCTCATGGGTTACATCCAGCCCGCACATTGTGATGGGAATACCTGACTTGAAGACCATATCGGCTGCTTCAGGGTCCACATAAATGTTGAATTCCGCCGCTGGCGTCCAGTTGCCCGCCCCCGCGGCGCCGCCCATCAGCACGATACGGGCGATGTTGGGCTTGAGTTCGGGGTGTGCCGCCAGCAGCAGGGCGATATTGGTGAGCGGCCCGGTCGGCACCAGGGTCACGGGCTCCGGGCTCTCGCGCAGGCATTTGGCCATCAATTCGAGGCCAGTCATGGCCTGGGGCGCAAAGGCGGGATCCGGCAGCGTGGGGCCATCGAGGCCTGACTCGCCGTGCACGTTGTCGGCGATGATAAGCTCGCGGGCCAGTGGTTTGGGCGCCCCTGCCGCTACCGGAATGTCGTCACGGCCGAGCAGAGTGAGAATGCGCAGGGCATTGTTGAGGGTCTTCTCCTGTGTCTGATTGCCAGCACTGGTAGTCACCGCCAACACCTTGAGTTCGGGGCTCGCCAGCGCCAGTATGAGGGCGATGGCATCATCGTGGCCGGGACCACAATCGAGAATAACGGGCAACGCCATGGACAGACTCCTTGCAACATGACAGGGAACCATACCTTAACAACCCGTGACGAGATTAACTCGGGAGGGAGTCACAAAACGGACTCAGCCCATCTTATCAAGCAGTTGCTGTCAAACTCGCCGTAATGGACGTCATCGGCTCACCCTCGATTCGCCCCGCGCAGCCGGTTCGAGTATGATCGCCCCCCGTTTCCAGCCCGTGTGCCCTATGTCCGTCATCGTCGATACCTTCATCGCCCCGCCCTGCGAGGCTGCCATCGAAATCCTGTTTGAAGATGAGCATCTGCTGCTCATCAACAAGCCGAGCGGCCTGCTCAGCCTCTCTGGCAAAAATCCACAGAACCTCGACTCTGTCCATTACCGGCTGGTGCAGGATTATCCCGGCTGCACCCTGGTGCACCGTCTCGACTTTGGTACGTCCGGCATCATGGTGGTGGCCAGAAACAAGGCCATCAACGCCCTGCTCTGCCAGCAGTTCAGCCAGCGGGCGGTAAGCAAGGCCTACAGCGCCCTGCTGTGCGATCATCTGACCGACGATAAGGGGGTGATCGATGCCCCCATCGCCAAGGATCCGGCGCTGTTTCCCCTGATGAAGATCTGCGCCGTCAGCGGCAAACCCGCTCGCTCCCGCTATGAGGTGGAAAATCGCCTCTGTCGTGAAAGTGAACATGGGGAAACCCAGCTACTGACTCGGGTCAGACTGGTACCGGAGACCGGCCGAACTCATCAACTGCGGATCCACTGCCAGCTGCTGGGTCACCCCATCCTCGGCTGCGATCTCTACGGCGGTCTTGTACTGCCAGGTACTGAGCTGACGCCACGGCTGATGCTGCATGCCAGCGAGCTGGATTTGGTGCATCCGGTGAGTGGCGAGCTGATGGCGGTCAGATGTGCCAGCCCCTTCTAGCGAGACGCGGCATCAAGACGGGGTGTGAGAACAGGCGAAGGCAACAAAAGAGGGAACAGAGGACCAACAGGGGAAAAACGGCAGATAAAAGATAGGGGCCGTGCTTTCGCAACGGCCCCCACCCCCCACTCGGTGTGGCTATCAGATCAGCTTGCGGGCGGCGCCCAGCACGATCTTGATGGCATCAGATTCGGTTCTCGCCATGGTTTCGGCGTTCGGGATTTCCTGCTGGGTACGGTTGACGATAACACCGGCTACCATACCGGCACGCAGGCCCTGGCTGGTGCACATGGTCAGCAGGGTGGCAGATTCCATCTCATAGTTCAGCACGCCCATGGCTTGCCACTCTTTCATGGAACCCTGGAAACGGCTTACTACGCGGCCGGATACAGTGTCGTAACGCTCCTGACCCGGGTAGAAGGTATCAGAAGAAGCAGTCACACCGATGTGCAGCTTGGAACCCATCTCTTTGGCAGTGTTGACCAGTGCCGTGGTGCAGTCGAAGTCGGCAACAGCCGGGAACTCCATGGGTGCGAAGTGCAGGCTGGCACCGTCAAGGCGCACTGAACCGGTAGTGACGATCACGTCGCCCACGTTCAGGTGCGGCTGGATGGCGCCTGTGGTGCCGATACGCAGGAAGGTATTGATACCCAGCTGGGCCAGCTCTTCTACCGCGATGGAGGTGGACGGGCCACCGATACCGGTAGAGCAGATGATCACGGCCTTGCCGTCCATCTCGCCGCGCCAGGTAGTGAACTCACGATGGCTGGCCAGGTGCACCGGGTTATCCAACAGCTCTGCGATGCGCTTGACGCGCTCGGGGTCACCGGGGACGATCGCCAGGGTGGCGCCTTGCAGATCAGCTTTCTTCAAACCCAAGTGAAAAACATCAGACATAGTGGACTCCTGGTTGCTCCCGGCCGACATGGTCAGGGCGCAAGTTAAGATGATTCTTGATGGTACTTTCAAACCTTCACTCCCCTCTCTGGGGAGGCGCCAACTATGGTCGAAAGCGCTTTCCAATTCCTTGAAGCACCTCACACTTCCACGCATTGAAAGTGACAAAATCAGCGCAAAACGTTTGCTAACTTGATGAATTTCTTGAAAAACGTTTTTCTGCCAAGAAAGGGGCAATCGGCCTTGTCAATCCCTGTCTCGCCCCTATTTATCGGTACGTGATCGAGTCCATAAAGTTGCAAACAGGATACCATTGACCCCTTCTCATCCCCACTGACGATGCTATTTTGACGTCCGCATACCACTTAATGGCTAATCATACGGAGTCCATCATGGCGACATTCAAGTTCTATATTCCCGCAATCAACCTGATGGGAGCGGGCTGTCTGCAAGAGGCGGCAGCCGATATCAAGGGTTATGGCTATCGCAAGGCGCTGATTGTCACCGATCGTGTCCTCAACCAGATAGGCGTGGTCGCCAAGCTCACCACCCTCTTGGCGGAACATGGCATTGAAAGCCTGGTTTTCGATGAAACCAAGCCGAACCCCACCATGACCAACGTCGAATCGGGTCTAAGGATGATCAAGGCCAACGGCTGCGACTGCGTCATCTCACTGGGGGGCGGCTCGCCCCATGACTGTGCCAAGGGCATCGCCCTGGTGGCCGCCAACGGCGGCAGCATCCAGGACTACGAAGGGGTGGATCGCTCCGCCAAACCGCAACTGCCGCTCATCGCCATCAACACCACAGCCGGCACGGCCTCCGAGATGACCCGTTTTTGCATCATCACCGACGAGGCGCGCCAGGTGAAGATGGCCATCATCGACAAGCACGTCACCCCGCTGATGTCGGTCAACGATCCCGAGCTGATGCTGGCCAAACCGGCCGGCCTCACCGCCGCCACCGGCATGGATGCGCTGACCCACGCCATCGAGGCCTATGTCTCCACCATCGCCACCCCTGTGACCGATGCCAGCGCCATCATGGCGATCCAGCTCATCGCCAGGCACCTGCGCACCGCGGTCAATCAGGGTGATGACCTGCACGCCCGCGAGCAGATGGCCTATGTCCAGTTCCTGGCCGGCATGGCCTTCAACAACGCAAGCCTGGGTTATGTGCACGCCATGGCGCACCAGCTGGGGGGCTTCTATGACCTGCCCCACGGGGTCTGCAACGCCGTGCTGCTGCCCCACGTTCAGGCCTACAACGCCCGGGTGAGTGCCGCCCGCCTGAAAGATGTGGCACGCCATATGGGGGTGGATGTGAGTACCATGAACGATGAACAGGGCGCAACTGCGGCGATTGCCGCCATCAAGCAGCTGGCACTGGACGTGAAGATCCCGGCCGGTCTGGAGCAACTTGGCGTCAAGGCCGATGATTTCGACGTGCTGGCCAGCAACGCCCTGAAAGATGCCTGCGGCTTCACCAACCCGAAACAGGCGAGCCACGAAGAGATAGTCGCCATCTTCCGCGCTGCCATGTAAACCACATTGCCAACGGATAGGAAAAGGGGCCTGATCTGGCTAATGCCGATCAGTTAAGGATCCATTGACCGATCCTGCTGATGTGTAAAAATCCGAAACCTGTTGATTTGGTTTCGGATTTTTTATGCGTATCGCTCACGCTCTCGACTTCCTCCACGCTAGCAAGGCTGCTCAGTTTGAGTCACTTTCTGACCTCATTCCGCCCGAGCTCATCACGACGCTGCTCGCCGAAGAGGATGTCGTGACCCTACGTCGCCGCCGTATGCCCATGGAGCGCCTGGTCTGGGCCATCATCGGCATGGCTATCTTCCGCCACGTCCCCATGACCCAGCTGGTCAATCAGCTCGATATCCTCTTGCCCGGTGACCGCCCCTTTGTTGCTCCCAGCG